>JAOUFI010000197.1 GCA_029858305.1 Candidatus Thorarchaeota archaeon | reverse complement strand
GTTCAATCTTTGGCATCTTGTATAGATTGGCTCATCTTCTCCTTTTGAAGGCTACGAAACGCATTCTTTAGACGATGTATCTGGCGTCGCCATCGTCATGTTTTTAAGCCATCTCCAAAGACTAACGCAAACGTCGTATGACCTTAGGCCATATGACAGTCTTCTGTGTTGGTGAATTTATGAACGCAGCTAAACCTATGGAACTACTTCAAAGCTCAATTGGTGCTCAGGTTCTAGTTGAACTGAAAGGCCGGAAGAAAATCAAGGGTAAACTGCGAGGATATGACCAACACCTAAACCTCATTCTTGAGGATGCTGAAGAGATAACAATCGATCCAGAAACAAATGAACAGACTGTCCTTCAGGTGGACACAATCATTGTACGAGGAGATAATGTAATCCTCGTTTCACCTCCGCCAAAATAACAAGGAGAGAGAATCTATGGGAAAAGGTACTCCATCAAAAGGTAAGAAAAACAATCCAAAGATGATTCGTTGCAGAAGATGCGGCCGGAGGTCCTACCACGTGAGGCACAAGAAGTGCGCCGCATGTGGTTTTGGAGCTTCTGCAAGACTCCGTCAATACAACTGGGCACATAAAAATCGACACGGCATCCGAATCCGTGGCTAAGTTCTGTGAATCAATCTATGCCTGTAGTTAATTTTCCAGATGCAATAGAATTCTTTTATCACTCTCGAAGTCCTTGATCTGATTTCGAAGAAAAGGGTCATAAGCTGAGTTTGTAATCAATTTGCAGGGAGACTAGCATTGGCAGAGAATTTTATAAAAAGTCAAAAACCAAGAACTAGCACTTTCTTTCTATTTTACTCCGTTTTTCTTCTTTTACTCTCCCTTGTTCTACCCTTTGCATATCATCTAGATGTAGGACCAGGTCCTGATTCAATACGTGCCATGACTTGGGATTACATCGAGGCAAGCTGGTACTCGGGTTTCCGACTCTGGGACCCTCTTGATACATTGCCTTATACAGTCCTAAGACTTGCATTTGCTGTGATGGTAACACGGGTAATGGTTGGTAAATCGACAATACAGAAAGCGATGCTTGTTGGTACCCTAGCAGAGCTTCAACCAGTTTTGATTTCAGCTCCTCTCACGTATCTGATTGAATGGCCAGGAGATCCTCAAGTGCCCCTATACATACCAATTCCTGTATTCTTTCTCGTAGGTGGACTCATTCTCTTGTTTGTTAGGCGGGACCACTCTAGGAATCACGAGAAGATTGTGCCTGCCACTGATGAAGAAACCGAGGTGGGAATGAAAGTCGTGGCAATCATGCAGACGGTGACTGAGGACCTTGACGATTCTGGGAAGAGAGCGTGGGGGAAGATGCTTGGAACCGTAGAGGAAGCAAGTTACCCCAGAGAACGAGAGCCAGAGAGAGATTAATGATAGTGGATCTGAAATCATTACAACTACATCAAAGCCGAGATGTGCTGTACTGGTTATGGGCATCGATTATCTTCTTCTTCATCTCATCTGAATATTCAACAACTAGTCTTTTGGTCAGAGACACTGGAAGTTCCTCTCCAACAGCCATTTTTTGACCTGTGAGGTTAATGGCTTCCAGAAAACCAGAAAGCAACTCTTTGCCATCGTTTTTGAAAAGAAGCTGGGAAGAAGGCAGTAAGATGTGTACTGCTGTGGGATACAAAGCTCTCACATGATTGAAGTTACTGACATCTGGAAATCCACAAGTGGCGCACAAGACTAAATGTGGAAAATTGGGGATTCGGGCGGGGTGGGTAGATTCTCCGTTTATGTTTTGCATCTCTGGAAGAGAAAAAGAGAATGTACGTTCAAGTAGCCGTTGCATGTAATTTGTTACGTTGCGACCATAAATTGGCGTACCAAAGAGCAATATGTCCGCCTGAGATATGCTGGGGAGAATCCAATCCATATCATCTCTATGAACACACCTACCTGGTGTTTTCCACCAGCAAGTGAAGCAACCTAAACATCCCTTTATATCCAGGTCTACAATGTGGTGTTTCTCAACTTCAGCGCCAGCTTTCCTCGCTCCATCAATGAAAGTATCCATTAGTATGTCAGTAGTACCCTGGGACTTCCTAGGGCTGGCATTGAATGCGAGTATCTTCATTTTACGCTCTTTTTGATTCGACTACTGTCTTAATATGGTGTGCATTTGCGTAATCCAGCTATCTGGTTGGAAAAGAAAGATGGTGGACCGGGCGTAATCAAAATAGATACCATATTTTCCCGATCTTATTCTATCTATTGTTGATTCATATCCATTGAAATACCTTTTAATA
>JAOUFI010000198.1 GCA_029858305.1 Candidatus Thorarchaeota archaeon | reverse complement strand
CGTCATAGTCTGGAGCTGTTTCTGTGTTTTCAAAAGAGTTGAAATTCGACATCTGCAAGACCTCTACACCATCAAGATGCGAAAAAAGAATAGTATATGTCTTATCTTTGATGTAGCTTTTTTTTTACGAAACAAGATTGAAGGCTTATCTGCTTGATGAGCTATACAAAATTGCAGCAGTGGACTCAAGGTGATTTTCAATAGTTCCCGCTCTTGCTGCATCGGTCAGTGAGACTGCGAAGTAGTCTTTCTTGTCTCGAAGAACCCCCTCTGTTCCTTCATTCCTGAGGCGTACAAGAAATGCAACAACCCTGCCCATCGCACCATTCTTGCTCAGCGGCTTTCTGGTGTCTCGATAGTTCTCAGCTACTATCTTTTCAACAAAGCTGATTCTTTCCCAAAATGCATAGATTTCTTTGTGCAACTTGAAGGTGACAACATCTCCAAGCGAGTCCAGAATTAAGACCCCACATGCGTTCAGGGGTATACTTCCAACAATAACATTGAGAATGTCACTGTTTAACGTAGATCTTGGGATATGAAGGCGTCGTGTGGACTGCTGTAGTTCTCTTTTTTTAATTATGGGAATGATGGCAATACCAGGAAAGCACAACGGTTCATCGAGACTCAATATCTGACCTCGAAGAATCTCATCCGCAACTGCTCTGACGCACTCTTCAGTCCCACTCACTCACATCCACCCAAGGTTCGTAATAATGTTACATATTACTTTTTCAATCCATATAAGGTCTTCCGTCAATTGGATTGTCATTTATGTGAGTTTTACATCAAGAATTCTCATGAACGAAACTTTGAGAGTGCTTGATAATCGGAGATCCCTGAGGGGGTATGATTCACGCCCCATTTCTAAAGAGCACAAAGAGCAGATTCTACACGGTATGTTCCGTGCACCTACAGCCGGCAATATGATGCATTATTCAGTCATTGAAGTGACTGACCAAAAGATGAAGGACAAATTGGTCACAACATGCGATAATCAACCCTTTATCGCAAAGGCTCCTTTAGTGCTATTATTCCTAGCAGACCTACAGAGGTGGTATAACTTCTTCGAGTATTCAGGGGTGCCAGAAATATGCGAAGAACGAGGTCTCAATTATATGACACCTCAGGAGTCCGACTTATTACTTGCCTGCTGCGATGCGCTGGTCGCCGCTCAGAACGCAGTGATTGCTGCCGAAGCTCTGGGGATCGGTTCGTGCTATATCGGAGATATTATGGAGAACATAGAAACTCACCGTGAGATGTTTGACTTGCCTCGGTGGGTGTTTCCCATTGCTCTTTTGTGCTTTGGATATCCATTGCATCAAGATCGGGATGACCGAGGGAAAACACCTCGATTTCCCCAGCGATTCGTATACTTTAATGACAAGTATTCGAGTGTTGATAACAAAGAGTTTGAAACCATGCTCATGAACCACTATGGACAACCGCGAAGCTTCTTTGACGGTGCCCAAAACATTGGACAAAGCATCTATCTTCGGAAGACTGGCTCCGCATTCTCTGCAGAGATGCGTCGTTCTGTCAAGGTTGCTTTGAAGGATTGGAGCGATTAGCGGTATGAAAAGACCGAATACAAAAGCTATTGATATGAGTACTATCTAAGACTCTTGAAGGAAAGTAGTCACATGACCAAGAAGCAGCGTTCGAAAGAAGCTGAAATCGGCGATGAGAATGCAGCAGTCCCCTTCACCGCCCGACTTAATGCGTACTTTCGCGCTGAAGAGAGTAGATTACCTAATCCCCTTCTGATAGATCCTCTCGCAGAACGTCTTGCAGGTGACATGAGAGAGTATTTCAGGAAACACAAACGTGTTACTGGGATGGGGGACACTTCAATTGTTCGATCTTACTATATTGAAAATGAGCTACTAATCCCGTGGTGTTCCGCTCACAAGAAGTCGCAGATTGTCCTTTTAGGAGCAGGTCTGGATACACGCGCATACCGTTTCAGTCCTGTACAGAAGGATTCTCACACAATATTCGAGCTAGACCTGCCTCTCATCATTCGCTACAAGGAAAAGATCCTTGATGATGAAGAACCTCTCTGTTCTCTTGTTCGTATACCTGTTGACCTTTCAGACCCTACTTGGACATCAACACTTTTGGAACATGGATTCTCAAAAGAAACCCCCTCCTTCTGGATTTTGGAAGGTTTCGCTTACTATATCGATCAGAACTCATTCATCTCACTACTACGTAATCTAGCTGAGATGAGCACAGCAGACAGCCAGATCTTTGCTGATGTTTGTGTTCCCGCTCTGGCAGATCTG
>JAOUFI010000088.1 GCA_029858305.1 Candidatus Thorarchaeota archaeon | reverse complement strand
TGGGCATATCGTGTTATTCGTTTTCGTAACACTTTAAGCTTCAACGATTTCGTGGCACCACGAACAGAGTTTTTGAAATATGTGCAAGCGACTTCAAGGGAAACCGAAACCCTGCGTAATCTTCACCCAGAGATGCTTGCAATAATACCTCGTCTTGCTGGTTTAATGGATGGTCGAAGAACAGTACGAGAAATTCTCAGTCAACTCGGAGAATCATTTGATGAACGTGAGATTCTAAGAGCATTGGATTATCTTCTTGAAAATGGTGTCATTGAGGCACTATCTCCTGAGAAACGACGTATTCTACTAGCGAAGGAAGTCCTTGAGATATCATTACGTGTGGCTGAAGAATGTTATAATGCCAAAGAGGCTGCAAGAGCATTGACTTCGGTAATGAATGCAAGCGACACACCCGAAACTCTAGGTCAACTCCGCTATGAAAGTGGTCACTGGTCAGTAGATTTCGATATCAAAATGCTTGAAGGACTCAACAGCCGAAGACTTATGCTTCTCTTTGGTGAGTGGATGAAGCTTCTCGCACAGTTTGCAGCTGCATTGGATCAAAAGAACCTCGATCCGTTTATTGTTGATTTGACCATTGCATTCTCTGAACGTGTAGTCAATAGGTTTGCTCCCTTCGATTTGCGAGGATTCGAAGAATACTCCTTCTGGTTAGAGCAATTGAGTAATCAAGGATGGTCTCCGATTCGAACAATTAAGACTGGATCTCTGAAACCAACCGGCGAGGATTCGACTGAGGAGATGATTTTCACATTAGTCACGAGAGGCCAAGCCATCTATGGAACAGAACGTATAACTCGAATCTGTGCGGCGTCAGGAATACCTTTGATGGACATTCCTCCTGATTATTGGGTGAAGTGGCAAAAAATAGAGGGTTTGAAGCGTCTAATGTTGGAATATTCTAAGATTGGCAACGCAGCAAAATTGACTCTGTTAATTCTATCAATACGATTTGGTATTACTATACCAAAGACGATTACGTACTAGAATCGTGCTTTTTGCGCATCTCGTGTAGATTTCATATGTAGGGATAATTGTTATCTGATAGCTCTGCCCATAGATGAATGAAATCTGTGAGATGACTGCGCATGAGTCCAACATATCTTTTAAAAATCTGTACCGTTGGATCTGCATCTGTAGGAAAAACGAGTATCATCATTAGATACTCCACAGGAGTTTTCCGCGAGCACTACTCGCCGACCCTTGGGACTGGCTTTGCCTACAAAAAAATGCTCATAGATAATAATCTGATTAATCTGCAGATTTGGGATCTAGGTTCACAGGATTTTCTCGAGAGAGTTCGTGCAAACTACTACATTGGAACTCAGGGAGTCATTTTTCTGTTTGATGTTACTGCCTGGGAAACGTTGCATGATGTTGTCGAATGGAAAAGAGAAGTCGACCGAAATGTGGAAGACTACAAGTCCCTGCTTGTGGCGAACAAGACCGATCTTGTAGAGGAAAGAGTCGTTCCCATTGAAGAAGGTCAGAGGATGGCTAATCAACTCGGTATGGAATATATCGAAACATCTGTTAGGGATGATAGGAATGTGAACAAGGCATTCGAGATGATTGCTAGAAGCATCTGTCAGTCTCTCTTCTAGCGTATCTGTTTCTCTATTTTGACGAAACCTCTCTGATCTTGTCTAGAATCTCATGTGGTAATTGAGGCATTCCTGCAGGTTTAGTCATGAGATGGACTGGAGTTGGTGCTGCAGCAGCTTTTACCATATAGTAGACTTGCCCGAGATTCTGCTCAGCAACGATGATATGGTCGACCTCGGTGGCAAGTTGAGCCACTTCTTTGTCAGGGAATGGCCATACAGTCTTTAGTCTGAAAAGGCCAGCCTTGATACCCTCTTCACGAGCGTTTCTGATTGCTCTTTTCGCACTTCTAGAGGGTGTACCGTATGAAATCACTGCGATTCTTGCATCGTCTAAATCTGTGTGTTCAATCTCAATGATTTTGTCTGCATTATTGAGTATTTTATTATTGAGACGAGTAATAAGATCAATCTGAACATCGTCCCTGTCACTTGGATATCCTCTTTCGTCGTGAGTGAGGCCAGTAGCATAGAACTGATATTTGGAACCGAAGAGAGCCATAGGTGGCACGAGATCATCATCTGCTTTAAATGGAAGATATTCTGAAGGGTCAACCGTTGGTAATTTCCGGTTCTCGATTTTAAGGTCCTTCTCGTCTGGAATAATGAGTTTCTCTCTCATGTGTCCAACGGTTTCATCAGCAAGAACGAAGACTGGAGTTCGATACCGTTCTGACAAGTTAAATGCCTGAACAGTCTGATCAAACATCTCCTGCACAGATGCTGGCGTAAGTGCAATTATCTGATAATCCCCATGACTTCCCCACTTTGCCTGCATAATGTCTCCCTGTTGCCCTCTTGTAGGTTGTCCAGTACTCGGGCCTCCTCTCATGATGTTCACTAGTACAAGCGGCGTTTCTGTCATCACAGCCAAACCAATTGCTTCAAGCATGAGGCTTACGCCAGGACCGGAGGTTGCAGTCATCGCTTTCACTCCAGTCCATGAGGCGCCTATCACACTTGTAATGGACGCTATCTCATCCTCATACTGAACATACGCGCCACCGAGCTGCGGCATTCTCTCTGCCATCCACTCTGCTATCTCGGTGGCTGGAGTGATTGGATAGCCGCCAAAGTATCTACAACCCGCACTCAGTGCACCTTCAGCACTGGCAATATCGCCCATCGTGAACATAATCCGTTCAGGCATCTACTTTGACTTCTCCTTTGATTCCGGGGGCTTTATTTCAAACTCTGGGATTTTGGTTCCCTCTTCAAGATTTCCTGCTTTGAAGGCCTGTTGTGCTTCTTCACGGCTTGCAAGGAAAATCGCCATATCTGGACAGATACGCTCACAGAATTCGCAATTCACACACGCATCGATATCACATGCAGTGACCGGATGATATCCCTTTCGATTATAGATGTCAGTAAAACAAAGTACTTTCTTTGGACAAAACTCGACACAAAGCCCACACTCCTTGCATTGTTCTTGGAGAATGACCAGTACTTTCTCTCTTGCTCGTGGCGGTTTTGCTGTGATTGGTTTTCGAACCGTAGACATCTATGCTTTCTCCTGCTCCCTCGGCAAGAATCCATCTTGGAGTTCTTTGCTGAGGTTGTCGAAACCATGATTTATGTGTGAACCATGGCGAACTAATACCCCTTTTTAGCCTTGCCTTGAGACCTTTATGCCTGCCCTAGATTAGCAGTCTTTAAGAGTCCTTCTTTGCTACATGTCAATCAAGATATTGGAGTCGCGGGCCTTGACTAAACAGGTGCCTACTGATGATGAATTGGCTGAATTGATTAAAGGTAAGACCCTATCAGTGTACTGGTACATGCTTCGCCATCCAGTACCTATGACGGCAAGAGAAATTCAGCGTGGAGCAGAGCTTTCAAGTCCATCTCTATCTATGCACCACTTGGAACGGTTACGACAGTACGGTCTTGTTGAGAAGGATGTTCATGGACAGTATAGTGTAACGCGTGATGTTCGGGTTGGCATACTTAATCAATTCATGGGAAAAGGTCGACTCCTCGTGCCAAGATATCTCTTCTACGCAACATTTTACACATCACTCACTGCGGCACTTGGTACCCTGTTGATATGGTATATAGATTGGTATTCTCTTTCACTAATTGTACTCCTAGTATCAGTGTGCACAGTACTATGGTACGAGACTCTCAAGATTTGGAGAGCACAGCCATTTCCAGAAGGTGAAAAAGAATGAAAAAGCAGATTGGAATTAGAAAAGGTCAATATGGTTTCTGTCCATCGCCCGTGATTACACTAGTCTTCATACTGCTATTTTCAATACTAGTCGCTCCGTCTGCTACAGAGAATGCGCTACCTTGTTCTTTTAATTCTCCTCAGAGCATGATCTCCGCAGATCCTCCAAAACTCAACCTGACATATTATACTCCTACAAACAGAATAGAAACTACAGTTCTTTCAGACTCGTCGATTGCTGGAGATCATGTAATCCTCCGAGCTGAATGGACTGTTTCAGTCGTAAACAGATCCCGTCTCCGAGTATTTGCTCCAGCCATCCCAACCTCCCTCTCGATAGAAAAAGATACGAACATCCTTGAGATAGACACCAGAAGTCTTGGAAATAATGCCACCTGTTTAATCAATTCTACAGCGTGGTTGACTAACGGATCTGTGATTTCACAAGTCTTTCAGAATGTGTTCATTGGGAATTTTTTTGTACCAAGGGTCACTGTCATAACTCCAAATGGTGGAGAAGTGTGGACTGGAGTGAATACTATCAGATGGCTTGGTTCAGACATCAATACTGATGAAACTCTTCATTATGATGTACGGATCTCTTCTGACTCTGGACTGACATTCGTAACTATTGCATCATCATTAACACAGAAGTGGTTTGATTGGAACTGTAGTTTATATGATAAGTCAGATACATATTTAGTGGAGATTCGTGTAACTGACGGCATCTATTTTTCATCGGACCGTTCCAATAATCCATTTACGGCAGGTGAAATTATTTCCAACTGGACCACAACGACCACATCAACCACTACTAGCAATGGTACAACATTGCTTGATAGCCGTGTAGCCATTTTCGTGGCGATACTTGTGATATCATCTGCTGTGATGGCTTTAGCAGTGTACTATGTCGCTAGAAAATGGTTCTAGGATAGAATCTTATCCAACAATGGCTGAGTGTTAATCACGTGTACTTCCAAACCGAGATTAGTTGGATCCAATCCCATTGCCAGCCCCAGTAACTGGGTGAAATACAAGACTGGAATTTGGTATTTTTGCTCTCCTAATTCTTTGTTCAGTTGAACCTGTGAAGATTCGAATTGAAGATGACAGAAGGAGCATACATCAACAATGCAATCCACTCCAGCCTCTATCATATTATCGAGTTTTTCTTTAGCAATATCAACACTAACAGCAACCTGACTTCCCCGAACACCTCCACCAGCTCCACAACAAAGGAATTTGTCCTTATATTTGATACTTGAAGCTCCAGTAATTTCAACCAATTCGTCAAGAAATGTATGTCTCTGAGTCTGCTTCCATGGCCGATTCTTACTTGGTTTCAGAAGGTGACATCCATAATGCACGCCTACTCGAATTCCATTCAGGGGTCTCGTAATCGTTTTCTTAATCTTTTCAATTCCAATCTCGTTGATCACCTCAATGAGATGTTTTGCATCAACCTTCCCTTGGAATTTGATTCCTAATCCCTTGAAGTACTCTTGAACTTCTTTGAGTCGTTCAGGATGTTCGTGGATTTCGAGAAGCGTTTCTTTGAATGTTCCATAGCATCCGTTACAACCAGTAATGATGTCATGACCGGTCATCTCCGCTAGGGCTAGATTTCGTGATGCAAGCGCTAGCCATGTTGGTTCATCAAATGATCTGATTACTCCAGGAGCTGGGCAGCAGCTTGCTCCATCAATATCCTCTAATTCAATTCCAAGTTTCGGGAGCACGAGACGAATGCTAGCTTCGACATTGGGAAATCTGTTTGGCATTACGCATCCAAGAAAGAACGAATATGTCTTTGATTCTGCCAAATCAGCTTTCCTCCTCCTCTTCCTTGATGAGTTCAATGAATCCCGTTCTTTTCATTATCTCTCTAACGTCTTTCAGTGCTTTTTCGTTCGAGTGTGTTGTTGGAGGATTTTCTTGCAGACCCAAATCTTTCCGTATGGCTCGATTAGCATCATCTATTGGTACTGCGTGACCTGTTTCAATGAGCTTTTGTGATGCTTTTCGATGCTGGGGGAGCATAAAGCCTTCATCTACAGCCATGTTTCTCATGATAATGATTGCATCGGTAACCTTGATTTGCCTTGGACACCTCTCAAGACATGTTAGGCACGTAGCACATAACCAGAGGTCTGGGCTTGATAGTACTTCATCTTTCAGACCGAGCAAGGCTTTTCTTATCAGCTCCCTCGTTCTGAAGGCTGTCCTTCGTCCACTTGGGCAAACACTAGAGCAGGTTCCACACTGAATACACGTTCTGAGCCTATCAGCACCAGCTTCTACAATCTTGTCAAGAAAATCTGGATCAATAGCATCATTATCGATTGTTTCACGAGTGATACTGTCTGTCATGAAGTGACCTCAGCAATGCAACTGTCCGTTCCCCCAATTTGGAAGATATAAGGATTAAGGCTTAGTACCTACGACCTTTTGGTAATGGATTTAAGGCCGAAAATTAACGACACCTCCTGTCGGTGCGTTATCTTGACAAGTATTGATGAAAAACCTGCAATTGAGATTGATGTTCCCGATGATTCATTTGTTCAGATGATAAAGAAGACTGGTGGCCCAAATATTCAGAACTGCTTCCAGTGTGGGACGTGCAGTGGAAGCTGCCCTGCAGGAGCACGAACTAACTATCTTGTACGGGGGATTATCCGTAAGGCACTTCTTGGACTTAAGCAGCAATGCATCTCTGCAAAGGAACTATGGTACTGCACCACTTGTTATACCTGCACAGATCGTTGCCCGCAGGATGTCAAGCCCACCGATGTTATCAAAGCCATCCGTAATATTGCTGTTGCGGAAGGCTATATGCTTGAGCCACACCAAAAAACAGCCCAAAAGGTTCTCGAGGCTGGACATGCAGTTCCATTAGATAAAGACTCATGGCAGGATCTGCGAGAAAAGGTTGGTGTTGAGAGAATTCCGCCGAATGCAAGTCGATATGCTGAGGCAATCGAGGAGATTAGGAAAATAGCTAAGAAGACGGGATTTGATAAACTGGTTGAAGACAAGGAGGAGAAATAGACATGGCGAAGAAGAAGTCTTTCTATCATTTCCTTGGCTGCATTATCCCTCATAGATACCCAAGTGTGGAAAAAGCTGCAAAGCTGGTGTTTAATGACCTTGGTATAGACCTTCTTGATATGGATGGTGCAACATGCTGCCCGGCTCCTGGTGTCTTTGGATCTTTTGATAGAGTGACATGGGCGACAATAGCCGCTCGTAATCTAACGATTGCTGAAGCTGGTGGGCATCCAATAGTGACTGGATGCAATGGCTGTTTTGCTAGTCTGTGGGATGCAAACTACGAGTTGAAACATGACCATGAACTCAGAGATAAAGTCAACGAAAATCTTGCTGAAATCGGTCGCGAGTTCAAAGGGACCATTGAGGTTTGGCATTATGTTGACGCTCTATACCAATTAGCAGGCCTTGAGAAGATTCGCGATCAGGTGACTAGACCTTTCACAGGAGTGAGAATGGCCTTGCATCCGGGATGCCATTGGATGCGCCCGAAGATTATCAAACAGAAGGATGATTCTGAGCGACCACATATATTCCGTGAGCTCTGCGAAACTTCTGGTGCTGAGTATGTTCCCTACAAAGATGAATTGATTTGTTGTGGTGCCGGCGGGGCAGTTCGCACAGCAGATGTCAAGATCGCACTAGAATTCACAAAACAGAAGTTCGATAGTCTAATAGCTGCAGGAGGCGCTGACATGATAATTACGCCATGTCCCTTCTGCGAATTGCAACTAGATGCAGGTCAGGTAGAGATCCAGAAGTACTTCGAACAGGAGTACAAATTCGATATTCTTCATGTCGTTGAGCTTCTCGCTCTTGCCTTTGGACATGAACCAGATGAATTTGGCTTAGCTACACATCTTCAATATATGCAGCGAAAGAGCGAGCCTGCTTGGGAAAATCTGGGAATCAAAGTTGGAGAACACTAATCTTCCATAATATGGACTATGTTCTCTCTCCCACTTCGTAATCTCTTGATTAGTCCTCGTTCTTCAAGTGATGTAAGCATCATGCTAGCCATTGCTTGAGACATGTCCAAGTTCTCATAGATTTCTCTCTGTGAGCACGAACCTCCACGTTTAGATAGAAGATCGAGTATCTCCTGCTCCTGAGTTGATATCTTTCCACTGACAATAACCTCCCTTGTCCGCATTAGTTTCAACCAAGCTGGGATTCGTTCAATTATGAGTACAGCACCTGCCGCTGCAATTGCAGCTAGTAGTCCAATAGCTAGTGAGTTATCCGTAGTGACACTTGCGGAGTCGAGAAGAACTGCAGGGATCAGGTACTTGATGATATGAACAATCTCTTGGCCTGGGAGGAGGATATCGGTTTCCCATACATATACTGTGCGTGTACCATCTGTATAATTCGATGTTGCTCTAGGAAAGAGTGGTGCTGCTGCCTCTGAATGCAATACGGCATGAGGCGGGAGCGAAGCCGAGAAGGTGAGATTATGAATCTCATTAAGAGGGCGAATATAGTAGATTAGATGGATAATGTACATTGATCCATCACCATTCAATCCAATTTGCTCCTGAAGACACTGCGTTGTAAAGTTTAGATTCAAGACCATTAATGCTCCTGAAGGAATGGGAGTCACTGGCTCAATTGTCACAATCACATAGTTGTTCACAGAAGTCGCAGAAGAGTTTACAACTGACCCATTTAGTCTGGCTGACATTACCTGCAATCCACGCACATCAATTCTCATGTCAAAATAATTCAGATCTGATACTCCTATGTTTTTCACAGTTGTGTCTATCAGAATTTGAGTTGCACAATCAGTTCCCAATTTCGCATGGACATACATATTTGTCATGAGGATGTCCTGTGCTCCAGGCGCAGCAGTAGCTTGACCATTCAGGAAAGACAAACTTAGGATTAGGATTGATGCAAACACGATTATGCGTGCTACCGTTCTTTGCATAATGACCATTCCTTTATCTTGTCGTCGAGTCTAATAATCAATGTGTTTGGTAAAAAAGAGTAGAGGGAGCGAACCCCCTCTGTAAAACTAACGACGTTTGATTGCGAAACCTGCAACAATGATAATAGCTGCAGCAATGCCAATCAAAGCGATTGTTTCCATAGGCACTCCTAGAATCCCTGCTGAGCCAGTATTTGGCACTCCAGTTTCAAGAAGTCTCATGGATGGATCGTGTGTAATAGAACCGCCATCAAAGTTCGGATAGGCTAGGAACAAAAGCAATCCGTTGCCATCGGTCCAATAGGATGCTCCAACATCAACAGCGGCTTGGGAACCGTTCAGATATGTCATTACAGCCTTATCGAGCCAGGAGTAGAGTCCTTGAGTGACATTGGTGACATCATCAACAAGTGATAGTTGTTGAACGCTATCATCCTTGCCATCATGGTCAGAATCTTGGTCTGCGAGATGTGTTCCATGTTCTCCGGATACATCTTCTGAATGAACCTCAACTTCACCATGATCATCATGAAGCTCAAAAGCATGGTCTGAGTCGTCATTCGAAGCAACGTCTTCCCTTAGATAGTTCAACACGGCAACTTTAGACGTGTTTGAGATGAATGGAAAGTTGCCAATCTCTACGTCGACTTTGAGTTCCATTCCTCCTGCAACCGTGTAGTTGCCCTGAGTTCCTTGGTCAT
>JAOUFI010000196.1 GCA_029858305.1 Candidatus Thorarchaeota archaeon | reverse complement strand
TTTCAATTCATGAATGAGCTGTTCAGCATAATCCTCGATAAGAGGCAACCAACGGTCTATCTTTATTCTCTCTTCTTCACTTATATTTTCAATAATCGCCGCAAGCATGCAAGTAAGAGTGTTCCTATCATTTGTAATTTGAAGCCCTATCGATGTGGAAGCCATTTCTTATTTCAGCTCTTATACTGTTCTGTAGAAAGTAATAAAATGGATTATCATCTATGTCATTCTCTGCTATTATCTTCTTATTAACGATAAAAATGGTTATGAGTTCGATAAGAATCTAAATAGAGAAAATGTGCCATTATTTAACATTATAGGGGTGATAAATTCCTTTTCTTTTCTTTTCAAGTGTCCAAACTGCAATCTTGCCGCACATATCTACGGTATTAGTACTGCTAAAATAACCACCAACGAGTTGTTAAATCCGTGTGCAACTGTTGGTCCAAGTAACGAATAGTTCCTTTTCTGCGCAAGATATCCAAGGAACATGCCAAGAACGAATCTGGTTGGCAATCCAATGAGATCAAGATGGACAATTGCGAAGATGAAACTAGTGACGACCAAGGCGATAAGCTTGAAGTTCTTTGATTGTTTGGTTCGATAGATAATCTCCAATCGCCGTTGAAGGAATCCTCTGAACATAAGTTCCTCTGTAAAACCTACAAAGACAAACATTGCAAAGATCCAAAGTGCAAACCAGACGTAAAGACTTCCATCTGTAGGTGGATAGAATATTGCAGAATCTCCCTCTCCCAAACTAGGTATTACAAGGGTCATAAACCAAGAGATTATGATGTTTGCACTCACCATCAGAAAGCCAAATATCAGTCCTAAAACGACATCCTTGATCGACATCAGATTCTTGACACCAAGTGATTTGATGCTTATTTTTTGTTTTTTCACGTACCAAATAGGCGGAACGACGAATCCTACCTCTGCTATAGTCATGATCAACAAAGCCCATGGATCTGTTAGGATTTCATATAGTCCAATAGTGAGAAGTAAAGGTATCATGATGATTATCTGAGCGATAAACATCAAAATCCATCCCGCAAGTACAACGAATAGGATATTTGTGAGTTTAGAGGACTCAATAGAACTTTCGATGAAAGCCCCCGGTTCGTAGATTTCTATCCCCTGCTGCTGATCCTCTTCTTCAAGAATATTGGGATCTTCTATAACCAATTACTTAACCTCTTAAGAACGAATCAGAGGGCGAAATTAAGGATTTGGATTCACGTTTTTTGATTTTGCTTACTTCGCGTAGCCTTTATGTGACTTAATGTAGCCTGTATAGCTAACAATATGAATTCGAACAGGTGCGATTGTTGGTATGACTGAGGACCTTGTGGAACCCACCAGAAAGAGAGGTACCGCAATACTCGTCATCACTATTATTATGATAGCTAGTGTTGTTATCATTCAAGCAATCCCACGAATGTATGGAGAACCAGGCCTCAACGTAAATGTCGCTATTATCGATTCTGGAATGAATAAAGACGCTGAGTTGAGACCAAGAGTCGTAGCTGAGAGAAGTTTCATCAATACTTCATATGGTTATCTCATATCAGACAACTCCACGATCGATAGTCGCCCTTCAGGAAGCCTCCACGGAACTTATATTGCAAAAATCATAGCTAATGGAGCTCCTGATGCTGGAATAGTCAATGCGAAAGTTGTCGATTCAAATGATATGGCGACACCTAGTGCAATTGTTGATGCTATTCAGTGGGCTGTCCTTGAAGAAAACTGTAGCATTATCAATCTAAGTTTAGGAATGGAGCTTGTTAGTGGAGATATAATCGGCGATGCAGTAAGGTGGGCATTTCAGCAAGGTGTGTGTATAATTGCTGCAGCTGGAAATAATGGATTGAATGGCATTCGTGGAAGTTCAATTGAATCACCAGCGATATATCCAGAGGTCATTGCTGTGGCAGCGATAGATGCTTCGTTAGCTCCGTATGCCTTCTCAGGAAGAGGTCCACTCAGGGACCGGATTATGAAGCCCGACATTGCGGCTTGGGGATACTATGCAGAAAATGGAGGTACGGTATTTGGTACTAGTTTCGCTGCACCAATCGTAACCGCAGGTGCGGCAGTAATGATTGCACATTGCCTTGAGAATAATTGGGCTTGGACTCCCGGACTGATCAAAGCCACTGTGCTTGCTAGCGCAACAAAGATGACTTCGGAAAATTGGGAGGTTGGAGTTGGTAAATTTGATCTTGAAACTGCTTTATTATATCTTGATTATACTCAGAAAGAAGATGGTCTGCCTCTTCTTGCAGCAGTCACTCCGACACAG
>JAOUFI010000087.1 GCA_029858305.1 Candidatus Thorarchaeota archaeon | reverse complement strand
ATGATAGTTCAATCTCATCTCTGCTTGAATTGTCTCCCTTGATATGGTTTACCTTTGACCATGCACCATCCATGAAACAGCTTATCAGTTCATTAGACCTTGATACATCTATGGACCGCCAGACAGTCACAGAGATACTTCGCATTGCTGCGGATATCGACACGCATGGGTATCCTCAGCTGGAGGCAGAATTAGAGCGGTCTTTGGTCTTGGGCAAGATGTTCTATGGTGCTACATCACAAGACCGACCAATCTGCGACCTGACTGCAGCACGTCTTGGTCTAAACGCTGTCGACCTCAACTGGGCGAATGCTGATATCACAGAGTCCACGATGTTACTGGATGAGCTGCGAATGGCCAGTGAGGCAGTAGATCTTCTAATCACTACTTTCTCCAACCATGAAACCTTTGGAGATGGTAGAAAGCTCACGAAAAAGTTTCCTGAATCATCTGTGGTCCCTGTCATCAGCCTTCATGATGACTTCTACGACTGGCAGTCTGCCCTCTCACATCTACATGGCTTTCAGAGAACGATGGGGGATTTGAGAGGGAAACAGATCGTTATTGTGTGGGGATTTGGATCATCATTTAGCAGTCCTGCTGCGGCACATAGCCTTATGGTCGCAAGTACTCTCGTGGGTGCAAATGTTCGAGTTTCTTCACCCCCTGAGTTCTCTCTCCTGAACCGTATCCGTAGTAAGACTCGGGAGATAGCCTCAGAGGAAAAATCGACATTCGAGGAAACCACTGAATTTACAGATTCCCTCAAGGATGCTGATGCAGTGTTCTCTCTTAACTGGCTTAGACTCAATGATTTCAATCATCCCGAACGAAGCATGGAACATGCTCGCAAATATAGGGACTGGTACTTGACCCCTCAAACACTCCCTGATGACTGCATTTTTTCAACAGAACCTCCATTTCAACCGGATTTGATGTTCAGCCCAGAGCTCGTTCAAGATCCAAGAAACATCTCTCGTGCTTGGTTGTCTCGCCGAGTTCAGGTGCTTGCATCCACGATTGTCCATGTTCTGCGCCAGAGTAATGATGAAGAAGTCGTTTCCGTCGTCTAGTTTGGGTCTGTTATTTTGACTCAGTTTCTTCAGCACTTCGAAGATGTAGCTATAAAAGGACCAATAAAGCCTGTCTACAGCAATCCATCTATCTAAAAAAAATAAATAACAAAAAAGACTATTTTTCTTAACAAATGGCCAACAAATATAAAGGAACTATTCAATCTAGAGTCTTTTCCTCAGGGTATGCTGTGTGCACACCTTCTGAAACTTACTAAAAGGGCATTAAATAGACGATATGGCCCACTACCGTTACGATTCATCCTCATAGAGCTTTTATCGAAAGAATCCTTTGTTACCAATAGCATGTGGCGGTTTATCAGGCCTGATGCAGTCAAGGTATGGCAAGATCCACAGACGCTACAAAGGTTGCCACGCTATCGGGCAATCATTGACCAAGAACGGATCGCCAAGTTTCTCCTTGCCAAGCAGGTTGCATATGATGGGGAGTTGTCCAAGGCGACAGAAGAGCTCTGGAAGGACCACAGTTCTATGTCTATCCAATTTAGAGAATTTGTTCATGCTGTTGATTGTGGTGATGCTGAACCTGCTCCCGTGGATTGTCTGGAGCCATCCTTTCTTGACCTCAAAGTGGAGCTGGCACATCGCATCCTTGAGAACTGTCACTTCTGTGAGAGGAAGTGTGGTGCTGATAGAACTCACGAGGAAAAGGGGTGGTGCAAGCTTGGTCCTGACTCTCGGGTCTCATCCGCGTTCCTTCATACTGGAGAGGAGGCGCCTCTTGTTCCCTCAGGAACCATCTTCTTCTCATCCTGCTGTTTTGGTTGTGTGTTCTGCCAGAACGAGGACATTTCGACCAATCCTAACGCGGGGAGGCCTGTGAGCCCCGAGGATCTTGCCAAAATTGCAGGTTCTCTAGGTGAGGATGGCGCTCTGAACATCAACTATGTGGGCGGCGACCCGATACCAAATACTCACACAATCTTATCCTCTATGAAGTACCAGCAGTTCAATATCACTCAGCTCTGGAACTCCAATCTGTACTGCTCTGAGGAGACCATGCTGCTGCTTACAGATATCTTCGATGTCTGGCTTCCCGACTTCAAGTATGGGAACGATGCATGCGCTCAGCGCCTCTCAGGGGTGCAGAACTACTTCGAGGTGGTTTCACGAAATCATCTGATGGCCTATGAGGCAGGAGAGGTCATCATCCGACATCTTGTCTTACCCAATCATGTGGAGTGCTGTACAGTTCCCATCCTTGAATGGGTTGCTGGGAATATGCCTAATTGCATGGTGAACATCATGGGGCAATACCGCCCTGAGCACAGGGTTCTCAAAGAACGCGAGCGTTTTTCCGACATCGCACGAATGGTGCACCGAGAAGAGATGAACGCTGCTCTAGCAAAGGCTGAGGAGCTCGGTATCTGCTGGCGACCGGTCAGTTGAGTGCGGCTATGGCACAACATTCTAAAGCTAACGTATGGAGAGAACACCTGGGAATCCTATGTGTCTAGCTGTTCCTGCCCTGGTTCTGTCGATTGATGGGGACTTTGCACAGGTTGACTTCGGAGATGCTAGAAGGAAGGTCTGCGTTACCTTGCTCCCTGATCTGAAAGTCGGAGAGTATGTCATCGTTCATACAGGGTATGCTATCGAGAAGATGAAAGCCGAGGAAGCGAAGAAGACACTCGCACTCTTCGAAGAGATGGCACAGATGGAAGCAGACATGCGACATAATGAGTGATTTTGCTCCAATATACCTTCAAAGAATTTTATTGAAGGAAATCTCTAAATGGAGCGAGAGTTTGCTGGTTGCCTTGAAAGTCTTATCTGTTGCATCCAAAAAACTTGTATTTGAGAATAAAATAATGACTCTATTTACTGGAAATATCATCGATTGTATACGAAAGCATTATACAATCATAATATCTCTTATCATCGTAATCAGCCATGTGGCTCCATACTACATTCTTGGACCCACTTCGCAAATCGGAGTGCACGACACCTTTGATTCTAATTTGATATGGTACAAAGTGTTAGCAGAGAGCGGAATGGTTTTTGCTCCATCTGATGCTATCGTGCCTGGCTTCATGGATGGACTTCCAAGATTATCATTTGGATCCGAATTTTATTTTCTCTTTTGGCTAATAGCTGGATTTGGAATATTATGGGGTTATATCATTAACATTACGTTGATGCATATTGTTGGTTTTGTTGGTATGTATTTTCTGTTGAAAACGCACTTTCTGAAGGAGAAGAAGTATCACATCATTTGTCTTGGCGTTGCCATATGCTATGCAATTCTTCCATTCTATCCCCCTTCAGGTCTATCCGCTTCAGGCATCCCACTTGCTCTTTATGCATTCTTAAATATCCGGCAAAATCAGGCATCTTGGAAAGATTGGTTACTCATCATTGTTATTCCATTTTATTCATCACTAGTCTATTCATTCTTCTTTTTTATAACAGCCATTGGAATTCTATGGTTAATTGATGTAATAAGAGATAGAAAACTGCACCAGAAGTTTTTGGCTGCTATAGCTTTAATGGCAGGTGTATTTCTAGTAATCGAATATCGACTTGTATCAAGCATGCTGTTTGAAACCTGGTTTGTGTCACATCGAACAGGCTACGTAATAGCAGGTTCCGATTTTATTGAAGCCCTAAAAATAGCGCTTAATAATTTCATCTACGGTCATTACCACTCACCATCTTTTCAGACTCCAATAATTATGTTGACAATAGGTATTGGATTTCTGTTCCTTCTTTTGAGGTATAGGCCAAAATTAAATCTCAATATTGAAAATCAATCTGAAACAATTCGACAAGTCTTATTCCTTTTAATCGCATGTATCATAATATCCATCTGGTACGGTGTAATGTCTCTCGAACTACTGACTCCAATAAAACAAAACCTTTCAATATTCCGCACGTTCCAATTCGATAGATTCTACTGGTTGCAGTCAACAATATGGTATCTGTTGTTTGCCCTGAGTTTAACCGTGATTTACCAAATCTTTGATAAAACCAAGCTAATGAAAATCCGTGTTAGTCAAATTGCAATAGTCCTAATCATCCTACTACAGATAGGTCTGGTTTATCCAACGAGTTGGGCGACAACATCAGAACAAGTTGGGGGACATGATAGTATAACCTTCGAACAATTCTATGCAGAAAAACAATTCATGATGATTCGAGATGATATAGGCCTTCCTCAGGAATCGTACAATGTGATTAGTATTGGTCTTCATCCTGCAATAGCGACCTACAACGGATTCTATACCCTCGATGGATATTCTTGGAACTACCCACTTGAATATAAAATGCGATTCAGAAACATCATTGCTTTTGAGCTTGAGAAAAATGAAACATTACGGTTGTATTTTGATGAGTGGGGAAACCGATGTTATACATTTGTTGACGGATTAAATGCAGTGTCAATGTACACAAAAGACAAGAATGTTACGTTAGACAATCTTCAGCTTAACATTACAGCAATGCATGAACTTCAGTGCTCATATGTTATTTCAGCAGTGAATATTTCTAACTATGTTTCAAATAGTCTCCAACTGCTTAACGTCTACAACCATCCAGAATCAGCTTGGATGATATTCCTTTACGAAGTGATTTGAGGTTATGTTGCTATGTCTATTGTAGCTCATGTGAGGACAAAGGGAGATGTCATTAGCGACACAAAGAAAGTGATGAATCTTGTAAATTGGAGCGAGCATATTGATGGTGATAATGTCTTCATTAAGGTCAACTATATGTCTGATCAGGTCATTCCTGGTCTGTGTACATCACCCTGGCTGCTAGAAGGTGTTTTACAAGAGCTAACTTCCCAAGGCAAAAGAGTAACAATCGGGGATGCTGACTTAGCAACAAGCAAACAGCTAGTACGAGCAATAAATCGCTGGGGTGTTGTCGATATCTGCAAGAAATACAACATAAAATTCGTTAACCTATCCAACGAACCGACTACAAATAAATCGACTCAAATCCCGGATGTCATCGAATCTATTCCAATCCCAAACATCATTCTGAATGCTGATAACGTGATAACTCTACCAGTCGCGAAAACTCACTATCTTACTCGCTTAACCTGTTCCTTGAAAAACCAATGGGGCACAATACCACGTTTTCGCCAACAATATCATCCTATTGCAGACCTTTTAATCCCCGAAATCAACAGAATCTTAAATGTAAATTTGACTATTATTGATGCAACAATTTGCATGGAGGGAGAAGGTCCTCGCACTGGAATTCCCAAGCTAGTCAATTCAATACTAGCGTCTCCCGATTTGGTCGCCGCCGATCGATGTGTGCAGGATATCATGGGACTTTCTGGTGAAATAAAGCACATCGAGAACTCGGCAAAGATGATTAAAGGGTCTCAGCTGGCATACCAAGTGCTAGGAGACCCCCTTGAAACTTTCAAATTCATCGAGGCAAAAAAGACTATTGTAACTAACTTTGAACTATTATTAAGGCATGTTCCCATTCTGAACACAATCATCTTCAAAACTGGTTTCTTTGCTATTCCCTCCATGATTGCTACTAAATACAATACATTCTATTACTTCAAAAGATACGGTATCAAATATCGTGAGAAAGTGCTCGAACAAGCTCCACAGTATAAAGCTCTCTATGGTATCTTACCTGGGTACCAAGAACATTGAATATATTCCACTACCCTGGAGATTCTTGGGAATTAGGCTGTGTTTCAATCCTGCGATACTTCCGAGCCATCTCTAGAAGTCTGCCGAATTGAGTGCCTATCACAGATGTGGAAATTGCTCCAACAACCAAAGTCACAACTTGACGCAGTAGATGCTCTGTGATTGCCAATGGTAACGCCACTGTTTCAAATGGGGCATCTACAACCAAAATAGACAGTATAAATCCCATAACTAGTTCATATGTTCCAAAACCGCCTGGAGTGACTGGAATAGTCATTGAGAGAAAGGCAGCGATAGCAGCAGTCATTGTTTCAATAATGGGAAAACCATAACCAATGGCTCCTGCAATCATCAATAACGTAGCAGCCTCGCATAGCCAGATTGGTAGAGACAATACAAAAAGAAAAGCTAGTTGACTCTTCGAACTTCCTAAATCCTTAACAGCTGAAGAGGCAGAATCAATAAGTCTGCAGAGAATTGTAGAAAGTCTATTCCATCTCGAGAACAATCTGTTAACTAGATAGATCAATCTATTTGGGATAATCGCAATAAGAAGTAATCCTATGAAGAGTACTAATACTATTATTGAGGCTATGATGATGAATCCACCTAGAGTCGGTTCTTGTTGAAGATCTATTCCGATTACAGCTAAGAAACTAGAGAAAAGGAGCAATAATGCCAATAAATCGAATAACTTGTCTGTTACCACTGAAGCCATTGCTTTTCCAACTGGCACTTTGTATTCGGCATTTAACAGGGCGATTTGAGCGCCTTCTCCGATTCGAGCTGGAACCAATACATTCAGAAACCATGATGCAAAGAGAATATTCAGATAGAACTTGAATGGAATGCCCTTCTCTCCAACTATAATCTGAAGTCTTTTTGCCCTGAACAAAAATGCTCCTAGGAAGGCCATCAGAAATAGGACCAGATAAATTGGATTTGTGGTGACCAGAAAAAGCATTCCAATAATTCTGTCCACACCAACGATGAGAATCATTAGGCTCACTAAAAAAACCGCAATCAGAACTGATGCCGCAACTCTTCGATGACTACCCAATGATTTCACCCACGTAAATCGCAAATTGTATAGGTCTTTTAAACTACTCCCAAAAGAGATTTGCAAGTAATCCATTACTACGAGATATCAAAATCTGATGCGATGAATTGAGCAGCTCGTTCTCCAGATTGAATACTTGCATCCATATTTCGAATTCTTGGGAACACTGTAGCTGTACCAGCATTATATAATCCAGCTAACCCCGATCTATTGTGAGGCATTATTTTGACATAATCTGACGTGAAGATAGGTTCAGCATATTTGGTCCGAAAAACCCTGTACCATAAAATCTCGCCAATTGGAATGGTCTTCTTCAAATTTCCTATGTATTCATTGAAGATCTGTTCGTCTGAAAGATGCAAATCATTTTCAGAACCCCCATATCTTAGTGCCCAATGAAACTTGAATGGATACGCATCATGCAGATTCGAATGTTGAAATAGCAGACCAAATCTTTGTCTGAAAAGGTTCAACCAATAATGATTTGTAAGATGATGACGAGTGGCAAAAGCAACCTCAACCGCAGGACAATACTTTACTTTCTGGTATCTTTTGACGAGTGGAGTTGGAAGTTTTTTGGCTATTGATAGGAACTCCGGTACAGCAATTGTGTTGATAAGTGCATCATACTTGACAACCTCCGATCCAACTGTGACTTCCTTCTTCTCCAAATCTATTTGTTTCACTACTGCTCTCTTTTTGATATCGACTTTCTTTTGTAGATGTCTTTCAAATTCAGATACAAAATGATGCAGCCCCACACTGGGATAGCCAAATTTTCCCAGCACTTCCTTGTTTACAAGTCGCATAGCAAACTGCTTTGCAGATATTTTGTCGAGAGGTATGTTGAATTTGTTTTCAGCATAGAGCGGAACAAAAATCTTCTCTGTAATCTCTTTTCCTGCAGCTCGTAGTAGCCATGTCTTTGCATCTAATGAAGCATCCAAACTCGCTGCGTTCAAAGTAAATAGAGTTCTAAGTCCAAACCAGCCATATCTTAATCGTCCAAGGGGTGAGAGATATGCAAATCGAAGCAGTTCATGGGGTTGAGCAAAATCCCAAACTTTGTCGTCCGCGACAATGCCAACTTTTACCCTCTTCCAGCTTATTGTATCACGCATTCCAAATTCACTAAGATATTTCAGAGTGTGTTTATCATGAGGAAATATGTGGTGGTAAAAAATTGGCAGGAATTGACCATCCATCTCAAAACTACCTGCTAAACCTCCTAGATAACTCTCTTTCTCCAGGATAGTAATTTCAGCCTTGTCCATTAATTCGTGGGCAGCAGCCATTCCAGATAGCCCACCACCAAGTACAACTAATCGCATTATTCAGCCTCATATATAGTGCGAACGTTCCCATTTCAAACACAATCATAAACCTTGTTAACAATTACTGATGGATTATGCATCCATCAGTAATGGGTTAGAATGATAGACAAGGCTTTTGAACAGCATCTTATCCTAGAAGTGTGAGGAAAATGCGCGAGACATTGGAGGATATCATGGCCGAGCTCCGTGCCCGAATCAATACCGAGGATACGGTCACGAAGGTTTCCCAGAAGGAAATCAACGAAATGAAGGCGCAGATCGTCGTCGTGATGCCTGCTGGGGGAACGGGGACCCGGATTCGAGCTGAAACCCATAGTCAGGGTATTCACAAGGTCATGATTCCGGTCGCTGGGAAGCAGAGCATGATAGAGAAGACGGTTCAGGACTATGTGGACTGTGGCATTGACAAGTTTGTTATCCTCACCGGTTTTCTTGCTGAGAAGGTGGAGGAACATTTGGGTGATGGTTCCCGCTGGGGAGCTGAGATTCGGTATTCCCGTGACCCTGATGGACGGAAGGTCGGGAATGCTGGTGCCATTCTTCATGCGCTAAACAACGGTGCCATCGATGACTCACTGACCCCCATTGTGCACAATCCTGATGATATGATCATAGGCATGGACCGACCCTATGGGGAAGTCTTTCTTGAGGGACACCTCAAGGGGCGCAAGAATGGTTGCATCGGCACCTTTGTCGTGGTCCCAGAGTCACCATTCCAGTTCTCTGGGATGGTCATTGACAGGGGGAAGGTGCTTGATATCACAAAGTATCCGCCAATTGCTGTTCCTGCGCATACTGGCATCACAGTCTTCGACCCTGAGGTCTATGGGTACTTCAGAAGACTGGTTTCTCTGCAGGTGGAGTCCTCTTTCGAGAATGTTATCTGCCCTGTACTTGCAAAGGAGGGTAGGCTGTTTGCCATCAATATTCCTTCAGAAACTTGGATTCCAGTTAACACACTCAAAGAACTTGAACGTGTGACAAGCGCCCTCCAGACAATTGGTTGAATTGCAGGTGATGGTGTGCCAAGACTGCGAAAGGAATATCTTCGGGGATTGGCTGTGCTGTGCCTATTCCTTGCATTGATAGTTGCCACTGATGCACTCTTCCCTTATTCCATGGAGCAGGCAGGGTACACCGTTGCTGATATCAGACGGATTGAGGAGACCCCTCTTTCTCTTGAAGGGCGTGAGATATCGTCGTCTGCAACCATTGTGACAGTCTCTGATAATGGATCATTTTATACTGCCTGGATTGTTGAGGGTGTCACTCTTATCTTCCCTTCAGCAGTTGGTCATCCACACAACGGAGAGAGAGTTCTCCTTAGGGGTACGAGTTGGATAAGCACAAATGAATCGATTCTTGTCCATGAGTTTTATGTGCTTGATTATAGCATTTCGTTGATTCGTTCTATTCCCGGTATAGTCTTGTTTATTCTCATGTTTTTCTT
>JAOUFI010000195.1 GCA_029858305.1 Candidatus Thorarchaeota archaeon | reverse complement strand
GTCCACTAACTCACCACCATAAAACTCCTCACTCACTTTGAACTTAATCTTGCCATCAGTGAGGGTCTTGCCTAGAAGTTGTTTGTCGCATATTGCAACTACATAATGCTCGTGCGTTTCACTTACTCGCATGTATACTTGAGACATGATTGTACCATCCATTAGATTGGTCTGAGGCCACTATAGGAGTTCTATTCCTACAATTGAGTATGATAGTTCACAGATATAGACTTCTCGTATGATGTTTTGAATTCAAAGGTCTTTTGTGTGAAAAATATTTATTCAAGATTCGTTAGTATATTTCAATTGTTCTTTCACGTTGATTCCTCTGCGACGAAGTTCTTGAACAAATTCAGGACTTGAAATCGCAAGTTCCAATGGTACAGCACCTTTCTTTGCTCGACCATCTGCCATCATTAAAGCAACTATTGCAGCAGACCATCCTGTTGTTCTTTCCATGGATGTAAAACCGGTTTCTTCATCATAGAAATCCATAACATCTACTTGCGCTTCTGCTGGTCTGCCTTTATTTTTCCCTTTGCAGATGATTCGAATGACGACCATATCTTTGTCTTCTGGAAAATTGACCTTTGGCCCGAATAGTTTAGCGAAAACAGCACGTGGAGTTATAGTGGTACTTCCAACTTCGATCTCATTCGGATCAAAAAGCCCAAGATCGTTCATTGTTTTGAGCTGGATGAAGCTGCCTGGAAAGCGAACTGTCTTATTTTGATACGCTTTCAGTTTTCCTTTAAATGTTCTAGGAGCGGTTGAGGTTCCGCCGGAGGTGGTAAATGCTTCTAAACGGCCTGCAGGAGGAGGAAATTCGATTTCTTCGAATTCAGTAAAGCAGGGAACTTCAATGATTTTTCCATTGCGAAGAAATTCAGTAGTTCCGTAGTACTCGTTAATAAGACCATCAATATGAAAAGTTTGTAAGTAATTGAAAGGGGGTCTGGGTTTTTGAGGCAGTCCTCCATCCCACATATAGACCTCTTCTGGTTTATCCAATAGGCTCATTGCGAATACGCAAAGAGTTGTTCCCATTCCTGGAACTTGACCACAGTCAGGTATTATTGAGATGTTGGCAGCCTTCGCTTTTGAATCAAGCTTTAATTGCTCCATTACAAGATTGGTGTTTCCTCCCAAGTCACACATATTCGTGCCTGCAGCGACCGCTGCTTTTGCAATCTCTAAGTTGAAGTAGTAGGGTACAGCACTAAGAACCGTGTTAACTCCAGCAAGAAAATCAACCAACTCATCCTGATGTGTAATATCCAATAATTGAGCTTGGGTCAGGTCTGTATTTAACAGATTATTGACTCGTGCAGCAGATTTCTTAGCCGCTTCCAAGTTCATGTCAGCAATTATGACAGCTTTTGCATTTCCGAATTTTGCGAGATCATATGCCGCCGCTGTGCCCTGACGACCAGCTCCAAGTACAGCAAACACACGCTCTTTGTTACCAGACATGTCGCTAGCTCCTTTTGTGTTAATAGAAAACATACTGCATATTGAATATATAAACAAGTTATCAAAAGTGGAAACTCAACAGAGTATATTCAAGTTCCACCGTTGGAAATTGAATTCACTAGGTGTTTATACTGGACGAAATGCTATTCGGGCGCCGAAATCGTTGAAGTATAGCATTTTCATTATTGTGTGTCACTGGATTAAAGCAATGTAATATAGAATGAAAGCATTGAAGTCCTTCCTGAAATATAATAGACTACCAGATGGATTATGTCAGACGAGATTGAAGAGGTAGAGGAAGTCGCTCGACTTGTCTACGATGCGATATTCCAAGATATGTCCTCGGTAGAGATTGGCGGAGAAGAGTGTCTGATCAAGAAGACCTCGAAAAGCAAGGTGAGGCTTGTTGAGTATGATGGTTTCACGTACATTGAGCAGAATCCTCACAAGTCCTCACAGTGGGCGAAAGAGGCTCAAGAGGGGCATCAGATAATGTGGGTGATGCAAGGAAGAAGATACCTTGCTCGAATTCGGGATGGAAAGTTTCTTGATTTAAGGAAGAAATAGATGCTTTTCAATAAGGGATGAACGCAAATTTAGTGGTAAAATCTCAATTTGGGATTTACGAGATGCGTCGTTAGGTGAGTTCAATCTTCCTACAGCAATTGCATGAGGTGGTCTATCTCAAATAATCTGACCAGTCTTATGGCGGTCCGGCAATCTCAGCATGGCAGGTCCAACAGGGCTGCAGGGGAAGCTGCCCACCACTCAGAAAGTAGTGCAATCCAAGGAAAGCAGCGAGAGAAATGACGATAATGACAACAACTCCTAAGACGACTTT
>JAOUFI010000194.1 GCA_029858305.1 Candidatus Thorarchaeota archaeon | reverse complement strand
CTCTAATTCTAATGGGAAGTGACCAAGGTTTTATGTTCTCTTCTCGCAATGATTTGCAGAGAGATATGATGGACTCACTAATTCCTGTTCATGTTGGTCTAATGGGCCATATCGACCATGGAAAAACAGCACTGGCTCGAGCATTGAGTGAACATGTTTCTACTGCAGGCCTTGATGGACACCCCCAAGCACAGCAGCGTGGAATCACCATTGACCTTGGATTCACGATGTTCGCACTTGATAAATACCTAGTGACTTTGGTCGATGCTCCTGGCCATGCTGATCTTATTAGAAGTGTAGTTGCTGGAGCCAATATCATTGATTCTGCGATTTTGGTTGTGGCTGCAGATGAGGGTCCAAAGGTTCAGACTGGAGAGCATCTAGTCGTTCTCTCTTCAATGGGTATTGGCTCTTTGGTCGTTGCCATTACTAAGATCG
Organism: Candidatus Thorarchaeota archaeon; assembly: GCA_029858305.1. Lineage (GTDB taxonomy): Archaea > Asgardarchaeota > Thorarchaeia > Thorarchaeales > Thorarchaeaceae > SMTZ1-45. The sequence continues at coordinate 1,917 of JAOUFI010000194.1, read as the reverse complement.
ATATTGCAAGTGATCAGCAAGCTGCACTTGTCGAAACACGAATGAGAAAGATTACTGAAGACGCAGGTTTCAAAAATGCTGAGTTTGTTCGTGTATCAGCTCAGAGTGGAGTGGGCATCGACAAGCTACGTGAGGTACTTCTTAGAGTACTCATTCCCAAAGTTCGTGACCTGGGCAGTCCCCTCTTGATGCCAATTGATCATGGCTTTCCAATCATAGGACACGGCACTGTTATTACTGGAACAATTCTTCGGGGAAAAGTGGCAGAAGGAGATCTAGTTGAAATCGCTCCACTTGGCTTGAGTAGTAGAGTCCGATCTATCCAGACATTCAGTCAGAGTAGAACTGAAGCGTCAGCAGGAGACCGTGTTGGGATTAATATCCCTGAGATCAATCATTCACTTATTACTCGGGGTAACTATCTCTGTTCCCCTAAGAGCATCCCTTCTTCTGATCGTCTTCTTACACACATCTCAAGAAATCCAGTATATCACGGACGAGTCACAAAGAAGATGGTGGTAAGTGTGGCTTTGGGTATGCCAGTTTTAACGGGGCAAATCATTCCGTTTCAACTGGAACAAAATTACCGAGTTATCCTAGATTCAGTTGACGAAGAAGAGTTTGATGCAGCTCTATTTCTTCAACACTCTGTGGCTATTGACAGACATGCTAAGGTCTTGATACTCCGGACAGATCTACCTCCCACTCATATGCGGATTGTTGGGTCTGGCTTTATCACTGAGATTCCAGAGAGTATTCATCTGCACAGGAGAAAGACACGTACCGGAAAAATCCAACGTGTCCGCGACGAGGATGTTCTTGTTGAAGGGCTTGCCTCGAGCAAGAAAGTTGCTGAGTCTTTAATCGGTTGTACTGTGAGAACTAGAAGCAATGTAGACGGTATTATTAGGACATCATTTGGTACAAGAGGTGTTGTTTCCGTTGAATTTAAAGCTCCAATCAAAGAGAAAGAAGAGGTCATCTATGAACGGTTTGTAGAGGAGGAGCATATCTTTGGATCATGATGAGATTGAAAGAATTCTGGACAAAACAATTCCAGAGAGTATGGCACGCCGCGGTCGAACAACCATCGACTCGCTAATGGCTCCAATCAAGGATGTACTGAATAGACGAGTCTTCCCAGATAAGTCAATGACAGACTCACAACTGGAACTAATGATCCAAATCCTTTCATCTATGGACACCGATAAAGATCCCGAAGCTGCACGTGTAGGTGAACGCGAGGCTCGTATAGCATCCCCCTTCATAGGCACTCTCTCAGCAGGTTTCAATCATGGTGTCGGAAGAAGTGGTCAGCTTAACGCTCCCCAGCCTAAGGCAGCAGGTGCCAGTCTTATGCAGCAAATCACGAACGCCATTGCGCTCGACGCCATTCGGAAACTCGGATTGAATAATGTGAAATCTGGGATTGTAACTCCATTATCCACAGGAATGACGCTCGCTCTAGTACTTGGTGCGCTGCGTAGAGAGTTGCGTGTTAAGAGAGTATTCTACCCTCGAATCGATCACCTCTCACCACAACGAGGAATCGCTTTAACTGGATTAAAAGAGGTGCCTGTGGCGACACTTATAGAAGATGATGCTGTCAGAGTTGACTTAGGCGATTTAGAGCGACAAATTTCCCAGAATAAGTCCTGTGCAGTTTTATCTACCACCACTTTCTTTCCTCCTAGAGAGTCTGATCCTGTCAAGGTAATTGCACGACTCTGCGCAGACCATGACATCCCTCTCATTGTCAATAATGCCTATGGTGTTCAGTCGCAGGACACCATGGCACAATTACGGTCTGCGATTGATGCTGGTCGAGTGGATGCTGTTGTTCAAAGTAGTGATAAGAACTTCTTAAGTCCAGTAGGAGGTTCAATAGTAGTGTCTCCAAAACCTAGTGTTATAGAG
>JAOUFI010000002.1 GCA_029858305.1 Candidatus Thorarchaeota archaeon | reverse complement strand
CTCTGACAATGGGTCTCAAACAACTACAGAAGGCTCGTGCTTCTGAATATAGACCCTTCCCAGCAATGAACCAAATGGTTCGTTTTTCATTTCCTCAAAACTTGACTCCATTGAGAGAACTAATCCCAGCGGCTATTCGAGAGAACGTGGATGCACTCCTCAATCCTCCCATTTCGAATATAGGAGTCAAAGGAATCAAGAGGTGGAGTTTGGAACTCAGCAAGTATCCAAAACTCATTCCTAATCCAAGGAATCTTGCTCATGCGCTCATGATGCATTATGTATACATTGAGACCGGGGGATCAGGGGGAGCCATCTTTCGACAGATTTACAGGGATTTCTTGGAGGAGGCTGGTCATATCATGCAGAATGATGGTATCCTTAAGGCCGCTGAGCAATTTAGAGAGATTGTCAATCTATGGAGAGAGGTTGCCAAAGGTCTCTTGCCTGATGAGTATCCTTCTCTGGCTGAACTTAGAGAGATACAACGGACAGTCAATGTGGAATTTGAATCCAAGGGCATAAGAGCACTTGATCGAGCTAGAAAACTGACAGAGAATGTTCCCGCCTTGCTTGATGAGGCTGCTAGATCTGAAATTTCTCATTTTGCTGAGTTCATACCTCATGTACGTACTCTGCTTGAACAAGTCGGCGAGATGGAACGTGAAACTATGCTAAATCTGGCAAGCGTAGTTGGTTGAAATCTAATCGCTTACTCGGCTCAGATACTATAGTACTCTATGCGATTAATTCCGCTTTATATTTATAGAAAAAGAACTGGGAGAATGATGAAAACAGGTCATTAAACTCCCATTCTTCTAGATTTTTCATCAAATCAGAGGAATATGGTATCTCCGTAGAATCCCGTACCAAAGACTACAGGTCCTAATGTCAGGCCTACAGAATCTCCATCGTCATCATAGAGTGGTGTTTCTTCCCTGCTGTCATGGAGTGCTGCATAGATGAATGCCTCACGCATTGAGATCTTTCCATCACTATAGTAATCGGCATCTGCAACACCTAGACCTCCAGGGAGCTTGAATCCAATGAGCGCAGACATGAAGTGGTAGACGAATTCATCCCACTGTCCCTCCGTATCACAACCATAGGAACTCTCTCCATCCGAGCATGCAGTCAGAATCACTCTGTTTGAAGCACTGATGTACTGGATAAATTTACCAGAAACACACTGCTCCATGACGATGATCATATGGTCACAGGTAATGGAATCTAGCCAGTTTGAGACCTGAGCATGCGTCAATGCTCCGCCCGCATCCATTGGATCCCACACACTAATTCCACCACTGCCTCCATGATTTGTCGTGTAGAAGAAGAGTGTGTCTCTGACTCCCATCTCACCGCTGAGTTGAGTGAATACTGTATCAAGAGAAGCATGGGTTGCAGGATATTCCACTGGTGTGTACGTGTCTTCACCTACCCCATCTTTGTAAACCACGTAGATGTTTTCCTCAGAATAACCATGCATTTGCAAAATGAAGTGCATATAGATGATGTCGTTCCAGTATCTATAGTACGCCTTCTCAGGTTTTATCCCGCCGCTATAAAGAATTGCATACTTCTCCGCGTCGGGGTCAAGAGGTAATGGTATGTGCTCTATGAAATAATCATTATCGCGTACTGCATCCTTATAGATGCCGGGAAATATAGTATCACTTTGTCTTCCAACATACTCCCTATATCTTACTCCTAAGACACCATCACTTCCATCAAACCACTCTCCTGTACCCTTAACGTGACACTGCAGACCAAGATATTGTTCCATGGATGCAGGAGGTTGTCCTGTCACAAGAACATAGTTATTTGGTTGGAGTGAGTTGTTCATGAATGACATGAGACTCTCAACAAGCATTGGAAAACCTGCAGAGATGACATAGTAACCAGTAATAGTGATTACTTTTCCAATATACGCTGCTGGATTGCTCATCACATCTTCAATAGCCATTGGTACATCTTCGAGGGGTATCGAAGACTGATAGAACATGAAATAATAGATTGTTGCGATATTCGATCCAATCAGAATAACTATCAGTGCGATGAGAGCAACTGGTCTCTTTGGACCTGTTTGTCCTTTCTTACTTTTTGACACCATTTCAACCTCAAGAAGTTGCTAAATGAAACCAACATATGAGCAAAGCCCCATATAAGCCCAATGGGAGTTTTGAGAATGCTGTTTCATCAATCAATTTTTATGGAGCTGTAAGCGCACGAAAGAGCGGTCTCTACAAGGTGGGAAAGCAAAGAGAGAATATCGCGTGATAAACAATAATGGTGTTGCCTTTTGGATAGAAGTCTGGGGATAGTAAGCGTCTTTAACAAAGAAGGAATTATCGATTTTTGTAGAAGCATATCCTCCCATTATCGATTCATAAGCACCGGAAAGACTGCAGAACTGCTTGAGACTGCAAATATTGATGTCGATTTGGTTTCAAGCATTACAGATTATCCAGAGATATTAGATGGTAGAGTGAAGACTCTTCATCCTAAGATACTCGGTGGAATCCTTGGCACAGATGAACAGCAGAGTGAGCTAGAGAAAATGGGGATACAACCTATCGGTCTTGTGGTCGTTAATCTTTATCCTTTCGAACAGGTTACCTCAAGACCGCACGCCCTTGCAGATGCAATTGAAAACATAGACATTGGGGGAGTGACACTCATTCGAGCAGCTGCAAAGAACTATGAAAAGGTCCTCGTCATCACTTCACCAGACGATTATGAGCATGTTGCAGAAGCAATCACTTTGAACAAGGTTTCCAAAGAACTAAGAAGGAATCTGGCAAAGAAAGCTTTCCTTCACACAGCAAAATATGATGTAGCGATAAGTCACTACCTGACTTCTGACGAGAAGTTCCCATCTGAATATCTACTTTCCTTTGAAAATCCCCAGAATCTCCGATATGGGGAGAATTTACATCAAGAAGCAAGGTACTATCTCCTCCCTGGAAACACTCCTTTCTATACGCAGATTCACGGAAAGGATATTTCATATAATAACCTTGTAGACTTCTATGCTGCTATTAGTGTACTATCTGAGCATACAAGACCTTCCTGTGCTATAATTAAACACACTAGTCCCTGTGGTGTTGCTTCCGCGAAGGATATTGAAACTGCTTTTGATCATGCATTTGCCACAGACAATCTGTCTGCATTTGGGTCCGTTATGGGTTTCAATAGACCAATTACAGAAAAACTCGCAGAGAAGCTCCATGCAATGTTTGTTGATGCAATAATCGCACCCCAGTATAGGAAAAGTGCACTTCGCATTCTAACAAAGAAATCCAAGCTCATTCTTTGTACTCTCAACGAGCACACAATCCCTGAGCAATCAATTCGATCTATTCCTAATGGCATTCTTGTGCAAACAACTGATACTCATACCATCACTAAGGATGACCTGACCGTTGTTTCAAAGAAATACCCCACCTCTCAAGAGTTGGATGACCTTCTCTTTGCTTGGAAAATTGTCAAGTATGCGAAGTCCAATGCAGCTGTAATCAGTAAAGAAACTAGAACTCTTGGAATTGGTATGGGACAGACCTCTCGAATAGGCGCAGTAGAACTGGCGCTAAAACGCGCAGAACACCGATCGGAAGGTGCAGTAATGGCTTCTGATGCTTTCTTTCCATATCGTGATTCCATCGATGCTGCTGTGGAGAAAGGAATCCAAGCAGTGATCGCTCCGGGTGGATCAATACGTGATAATGAATCAATAGATGCAGCCAATGATGCTGGAATCGTATTTGTCTGGTCTAAGATTAGGGCGTTCCTTCACTGATGTAACGGGTTAAAACTCATAATCTGGCTATGGATTCACCAATTGACATCATTATCTAGTCACAATTTATTAGGAATAATGATTTTTGAAAATGATATGACAGAATTGAGGATCGAAGATATTGTAGTTGGAACTGGAGCCTCACCTAACCGAGGTCAAACAGTTGTTGTTCATTACACCGGTTGGTTGACGAATGGGAAGAAATTTGATAGTTCTGTTGATAGAGGAGATCCTTTCGAATTCAAGATTGGCGTTGGACAGGTTATCCAGGGATGGGACCAAGGTGTTATGACAATGAAAATAGGGGGGAAGAGAAAGCTGACAATTCCCCCGGAACTTGCATATGGCTCTGAAGATGTTGGAGATGGTTTAATTCCCCCAAATTCAACACTGATTTTTGAGGTAGAGCTGTTAGGTCTAAAATGATAGATAATTATTGATGATGTTTTGAGAGAGGGCTTGTTTGCTAGTCAAAAGAGCCCCTGCTCCTTTTTCTTTTTCTGCACTTCACGAATAGTTTCTGCAAATGCTTTTGCTTTACCAACTTTTGCATGTGTTGGATCCGCCCTTGTGGCTCTGTCAAACGAGTAGGCTGCCTTGATTTTGTAGAGATGAGCTCTCGAATATTCGCCCTCTCCTTCAATTTGGGATCCTAACAGATTGCATGCATTGGCAAGTGCCCACCAAGCATCAAAGGATGATGGATCCAGACTTGTTGATTGGTCGAAGGCCTCAATCGCATCCTCTATTCGACCTGTCATCATCGCCTGTTGTCCTTGTTCAAACCAGTCTTTAGCGTCCATTGCTATAATCAATTAGCGATGGGCTCTATGGCTAGATAAAACTGAGCCTTGGAGTGGAAACTTGCCTTATCATAACTAGTCATTTTTTTGATTTACCTTCGAATAGGACGAGAAAACATGTTCTGAATCTTATTCTCCAATTCATCCATACTAACTTCACTCAAAATTTCCGAGGAAAGCCGTCTTATCTCAGGTTAGAATCCTATGATGATAAGGGAAAGGATATGAAATACGGAATTAACATTCCTAATTTTGGTCAGTTTGGTGACATCAATACTCTTGTCGAGATAGGCTCTGAGGTCGAGGATGCAGGATGGGATGGATTCTTCATATGGGATCATCTCCTTGTCTTCAAACAGGAGGACATGGTATTGCCCTTTGCTGATCCATGGATTGCACTCACAGCAATTGCATGCAATACAAAGAGAATACGACTTGGTCCCCTTGTTACCCCCCTACCGAGAAGGAGGCCTTGGAAAGTAGCAAGAGAGGCATTATCACTCGATCATATATCAAAAGGACGCCTCACTCTCGGAGTTGGGATTGGTGCTCCACCTGAGATTGAGTTCGAGTATTTTGGAGAGGAGAGTGATGCTAGGGTACGTGCTCAGAAACTTGATGAAAGCCTCGATATTCTAACTGGACTGTGGTCCGGAGAACCATTCTCCTACAATGGCAATCATTACCATCTTGAAACAATGACTTTCTTGCCTAAGCCCAAACAGACACCTCGAATTCCAATATGGGTTGGTGGAAGTGTGCCATTCAAAGCACCCTTTCGGCGAGCTTCTCGTTATGATGGAGTCGCACCTGTCCACTCTAAATGGCCACAGCCAATCACCACTAAACACCTTCAAAAAATATTACAGATAGTGCAGTCAGAGAGAGGAAATCTGAACAATTATGATGTTGTTGTATGTGGCGAAACATCTGGTGTCGATTCTCATAAAGATACAGAGAGAGTAACACCTTGGATTGATAGCGGTGCGAATTGGTGGCTCGAGGACATTAATGATTTGCGGGCAGAAATCGTCGTACTTCGGGACAGAATCAGAGCTGGACCGCCAACTGTTGAAATCTGAATATCTCTGTAAATTCGTTTGAGGAACATCAGAAGACGAAAGTAGTTCATACGAATGAGGAATAGATGCGTTAATCCTTATCTTAAATACCAACAAACAAGTTTCATAATAGGCATGAGTTTAGTAAATAAGACCAGAGTTATCGCTCTTATCGCAATCCTCGGTGGGGCTGCCGTAGGTTCTGCGGTATTAGTGACTCAATTCTGGCCACTTGATTCATCCGGTGATACAATTAAATTAACTATACTCGATAATGCTGGGGTCATGATAGAGGCAGATGGATTACGCATCTACATCGATCCCATTGGATTACCTTCGAATTATTCAGCTCTCCCTGCAGATGCAGTACTGATCACACATCCGCATGGTGACCATTACAATAGCACAATCATCGAGATGCTACAGAAAGAGAGTACAGTGAATGTTATGCCTTCAAATATGTCTGCTGAAGTAGCCTTACATGATGCTACTGGAGTCGTTCCTGGCGATTCTTTGGTTGTTGGTAGCATAACTATCAGAGCATTTTACATGTACACCATAGCTCCTGAGGGTTATGAGGCTAGTCACCCGCCGGAGGCAAATTGGACAAGCTATCTCATTGATTACAAAGGATTTACAATCTTCCATGCAGGCGATTCGAAGAACATAAATGAGTATACTCAACTCGCAGGTACGATTGATGTGGCACTTTTGCCTCTCGGACCTGGATGTCAGTCAATGGCAGATGGTGAAGTTGTTGATGCAATTGATAAACTTCAAGCTAGGAATTTCTTACCAATTCACACCACAAACTATGGTGCTGAGAATTTCATCCTGTTCTATCAAGATGATATCCTAGAGGTTGTTCCAGATTGTTATCCCTTCCACCTAGACCATTTTACATCTCACACCTTTGAATTATAATACCGGACAGATTATTTGAGAGTTGGCAGAATTCTGCCAGCTCTAATTTTCTTTATTTATGTGCATCATTAACAATTTGATGTAACGCACGATTTCCATACCATAAGACACAATTTGAAAATGCAAACGCATTTTGAATGATGAATACTACTGTCCAGAGGACTCCGCGATGAATGACGAGAATCGAATTCCAGAAAAACGTCCAATACTCTATGAATTATTCTGTCCCAAGTGTGGCGGTTCTTTGTATGCTCTTGACGAAGAGGAAATATATATTGGTCGATCCGATCAAACTCGGAGTCCGGCTGGATTTACAATTACTAAATTAGAATGTGTGCTTTGTCGTGAAGAGTTCATCATTGAGGGATTTGGGCTTAAGTATGAAACGAGTATTGCTGATGAATTGGGATGGCCATTTCCTACTCAGATTCCAGATGGACCTAGTGTAATTCCAGAGCATTTGGAGAAAAGAATGCGGAAACGAGAACAAGAGCCTGATCCACAAGGAGACTCTATTGACGACTATTATGCAGACCGTTTTGATCGCAGCCCGCTCATGCTTGAGAAAGAGTTTCTTAGGTATATTTTGAAGAGAAAGGGTCGACTAGCTCGAGATGAGGAAATTGTAGATGAAATTGCAACACCCAAAGGGGAAGGGTGTTATAATTCGCAAATCCTTGGAGTCAGTGTAAAATTCGGTGTAAATAGAAAGAGATTGCCTCACACACTTCATGTTTCGGATTTCTCAAATGGTGATATGATCGAATCCTGTTCTAGGAGTAAAGAAGGTTCGATACTTTTTACATACTATATTGTCTATAATGATGTGTTTCAGCCAATAGCTATATCCAGAAAATGATACTTGACTGCGAATCTGTATCCCAATCGAGGTTCTCCTACCTGCAGGATTATGGTCATGCTCCTAAGAGTAGTGACTCTATGATGAAATAGAAGAATGATGCATTTCCAATGTAGAAAACCATCACTGTAAAAGCACCGATGATTTTCATCCATATGTGTTTGTCTTTTACAAAGTCATAACAAATGAATGTTGACAATCCTAGTAGCAACTCGGGAATAATAATATACCATGCGAGATTCCCTGTCTTGCCAATAACAGTGGCTGTCCATGACGGAAGGTAAACCAATGTCAATTCTGCTAGGCTAAATATGACGAGGGAAGCTATTGCCACGACAGTATACGCCATCTTCTGTGACTTCCTCTTTTGAATCTCCTTTGCGATAAAGATGATAATAAAGAAAGGAATAGCCCAGAGTCCCGCCATATAGATTGGGATTGCACTACCGATCATAGGGAATCCATCATCAAAGAACTGCAGTGCACTCAGTGTTTCCGATAGGTACCAATCAGGAAATACCATGAGTAAACTGAGAACAATACTGAAGGTCCAGATACTCCTCCAATCCTCATATCCCTTTGAGTAGAATTCAATGATAATTAACCCATTATAGATAATAATAAGGACAAGCAATTTTCCGCTTATTAACGCCTGGGGAAATGGAAAGATGAGTGTTATTGCAGCGATTACTGCGAAGATAATATGAATCACGAGAAGATCCTTGATTGGTTTTTCCCTAAAGACTTGCATACATTTTGATTTACACTACACTCCTATAAATCATGAGAAAGAGAGGCTTTGAGGTTTTTCCTCAGTTCAGGAATTACGATCTCTCTTCATCATCAGGCTTTGATCCCATTTCCTCAAGTTCTAAAAGCGCTTCAAGTTGGTCTTTGGAGAGTTTCTTCAATTCATCAAGACCAACCGAATCTTTCACATTTTCGGGAAGAAGATCAATTAGTTCTTTCTTTGTTAGACCTCGAGTTGCTTTTGATTCTTCAATTTCCTTTTCGGGTTCATGTTCTTCTTCAACTGGAGCTGTTTCAATATGTGCAGAATCAACCTCTGTTTCTGTACCATAATATGGCTTGACATCGAAAGATGTACCAGCATCAATCCCTTCATCAGCAATCTCAGCAATTGTCTTGTCTTCTCTATGTCTTTCACGTCGACTATCTGACACATTTGCTATGCCTCTTGCCATCTTGGAAGAAACATATGGGACAACGATCAAGAATACGACTGGCATAAGTACGATGACACCAAGGGAATAGCTCTTGAGGAAATCCATTGTCAGTACTGATGTACCTGCCAAAACTACAAGGAACATGAAGAATTTAGTACGTATTGACGATCCAAGTTTTTCAACTAAATCTACACACTCTTGCTCCACGACAATGGGAGGTGTACCAAGTACCGCCATCTCTCCAATCCTAGAAAGTCCTTTGCTCATCTCTCTGTAGAGATTTACAACAACTATTACAATAGATGAAATATATGCCGCGAAGATAGTTAGCATTATGGTTGGGATTGCAAGTTCACCAAGATGGAACACATTCTGCAGTATATAGTAATTAAGCCATTCAATGTTTGCACCCCAATCAAATATCTGCATAACAACAAAGGGGACAAATATTAGGTGCCAGAGGCCAAGTACCATCCTTCTCCGACTAACAGCTTGTGACTGGAGAATTGTTGATGTGGCATCTCTATAGAGCCATATGCCATATAGGATTAGCGAAATTCCAAGCAAAAGCACGCTTTCCAATACTGCGAGATCATAGCTGCCTGCTGCTGCAGATAAATATGAATGAATAACAGTTAATCCTGCAAGCGCAACTACACCAAGGTAGAGATAGTCCAACCTCCGAATTCCACGCGTCAGCTGAGCTTGAGACCCCCTTGTGATGGATAACCCAGACGCGATTTTGAAGTAAAGAAGTAGTCCGAAGAAACTAATAAGGAACGAACCTAGAGCTATGAATCCAAAGTTCTGCATGTCGAAGGAGAGCTCTGGCGCTGGCACAACCACATATGCAGGCACACTTCCTACTCCTGCGATACATTCGATTCCTTCCGCATTGACTGTAATCGTATCATCACCAAATCCTGTTCCCGTTACCACAAATCTGGTGAAGTAAGTGCCCTTTTGGGATGTTTCTATCGCCATTTCTGTATGATTACGAAATGTTACATATACAGATAGACCAGACATGGGATTCCCATATTTGTCTGTGACTTCGATAGTGATGTTAACATATTGTCCCTTAACAGGCTGTTCTGGAGTATATTCAATCCTGAAAAGAAGCTCCGCTAGTATCTCAATCGAACCTCTAATAGCTACATCTTGTGATAGGAAACTATGAGTGACCATTAATGTGTAATTATGCAGACCTGCTGCCCAGCCATCCGTTGATACCAATGTTGAGTATGTACCATTGCCTAGGTCCGTCAGAATATAGAATGAGTCGTGTATTAGAACTGAAACTGATCCTCCTATCATTACATTGCCAATGATATCTTCAAGATTCAATGTGAAAATGATGTCTTCTGAACCTTGAATGTATTGGCTTTCATTTAGAGGAGACAACACTGATGCGATAGTGCTACTCCGTAAGTAAATATCTACAAGTACGGTTTCAGATGGAAAGTGTGCTCCTGCAACAGTAATATTTAGGACATAGAGCCCAGGTACAAGATTTGGTAGTATTCTCCAAGATCTGAGAGATGAAGTAGAGGTTCCTGATATACTATAGACACCTCCAAAATCAAATATGTAATCAAATATGTAAATCGGATTGCCCCATTGATCAAGAACGCTAATATCAAATGTCACATTCTCGTAGTTCAGCACTACCGTTGGATTGGTTACCACTGTAATATGAGCACTGCCTGTGATTGAGAAGTGCACATAAGCTGTTAAAGTATCCATGAATCCTTGGGATGCTGTAATCTTTGCAGTGTATTCTCCGAGAGGCAATTGGGTAGTAGCAATCATCACTGTGTAGATGCCAAGAGAGGTTTCTGTCAGAGCGAAAGTATTACCAAGCAAGTTTAGTTCTACGTCAGCCCCTGTTATGTTGAAGAATTGGTCATCCTGCAAATGGACAGTAAATTGAATTGCAGATCCCTGAGAAAATGCCTCAAAGTTTGTTGGCGTGAGAATAGTTGCGGAAACTACTCCCTGAACATCAATACTGAAGTTGAATGTCGAATAGACTAAATATGTTCCATTCAGTGTCATATTAAGAAAGTACATACCAGGAGTGAAACTTGGATCTACTGTCCAAGATAACCGATAGTAAACTGAGGTTCCTGTTCGATTATATACTCCCGCAAAGTCCAATGTATAATTATATCCAGTTAATGGATTTCCATATTGGTCTGTCACTGTGAAATTAAATGTCACGTTGTATTTGTTTTGTACTGGACTTGGCGAGTATGATAGTTTGACATCAGCAAATCCCTTTAGCGAAACAGACATGGAAGTCTCTTGAGAGTCCAGATATGTCTGAGTGACTCGTACTATTGCACTATATCGACCTAATGGAAATCCTGCTGTTGGTATATTCCTAGAGTATACACCATTGACTCCTTCGGTTAGGATGTATGTACTACCGTGGATTGTAACAGTCACTTGGCAACCTGAGATGTCATAGCCGCTCAAATCTTCGACAAAAACTGTAAAGTTAATTTGATTACCCTGAGAAATTATTGAACCATTTAAGGGTGATAATATAACTGAATTTTGAGCTCCCTTCACACTGACCCATATTGTATGTTCATAGTGTGAAACAAAATCACCATCTACTACAATATCAAGTGGATATGATCCAGGATAGAGGTTTGGGGCGAATTCCCAGCTCAGCTGATACCAATCTGATGTCCCTGTTTTGGAATAAGTTCCAGCAAAGGTAAGCGTGTAATTGAAGTCTGATAGTGGATTTCCATAAATATCAACGACTGCGAAATACATGGTCACTGGTAGATGGTTCCAGACAAACTCTGGTATCTCTGCATCGACTGCAGCTTGACCATTTACTGTTAGAATCGTATACAGGTCTGCCTCAATCAAGTAGAGATGGTTTGCATATACAATCAATGAATAGTTGCCTGGGGTGTATCCATCAGTGTCTAATGTTACTGAATATGTTCCATCCAAATTGTCAATAAACGCTAAGCTGTCTGGACTAAGCATCGTGACGGTTGCACCGGTAACTGGATTTCCATTCCAGTCTGCTAGCGTTAAGGTCAGAAATGCCGAGTCCCCCTGATTTAAGATCCACCCAAGCGAAGAGTCAAGATACATGTTTGCAGACGAGTAAACATAGAGGTCATGATAGTCAGTTCTTTGATTTCCAAAATCAGATCCAACATATACAATGAAGCTTTGATGCCCAATAGCCAATGAAGCATTTAGTGCCACGCGAAATTCAGCACCCGAAATATGTAGGGCGGTAAAGTTGCTTTCATCTAGCTCAACAATTGCCCAAGCACCATCCGGAAAGGCTCCATATGAATCATAGATGAATATAGAGACTGTGAAGTTCTCTCCACCAGTAACTGAAGAGACATAATTGACTACAGGATAAAGGTCTCCCGTGATTACCATATAAAATTGGCCAAAGTTTCTTCCCTCCACATAAGGATGTTCTACGGTTATCTTGGCTGTATAATTGCCAACTGGCAATGCAGCTGCAGTATTTAGAAGATACCTTCCCGGCTCGATTTCACTTAATGGGTACTCATTACCATCAAAACTGATTCTCACATCTGCGCTACCGATGGAATTACCGTATGTATCAGTAATGTTAAGCCATATGACAAACTGCTGGTCTTGATTTACTTGAATGGGAGAACTTCTCTCTATATTCAGAGTATTAGCAATAATAGAAACAGTGCTGGATTGATACTTGATATTTGTTGCATAGCTATGATTCGCAGAAACCAATAATCCATAGCTCCCCGGCGCCTTTGTTACGTTAGGTATAGCTATAAAGTAGAATTGCCCGATATGAGTTGCTACAAACTCAGTACCATCAAATGTCATAGTTACATTTGCATATGGCACATTTGCACCAAGACTATCAGTCACTGTGATGTTGACTCCAAGATCATTTCCTTGTAGAATCTCAGGTTCGCGAATAATGGAGATGGTCAAAGGTGACTCCACTCTTAGTGCATCTACGTAGAATTGATGAAATGGGTCGTAGTAATCATGATTTATATTGAGTGTGAGGTTCACCATGCCTATTGGCCAATTGGGAGCAATATTGGTTGTGTAAAGCTGCAACATGTCGTCATAGATAAGGCCAAGCGTTTGTTGGGTTGTTCCAGTTCCGAACTTGTATTCAGCTACTAGTGAAACCACTGAATCGGAAATTGCTTCATTATAAGCATTCAAGACTGTGACATTTGCCCATATGTTGCTGCCCTGAAGAGTTGTGCTGGATTCTAATGACAAGGTAGTATTTAGAACATACAGGAGGTCTATATTACGGATTGTTCCGAGACTATAACGGGCACGAAGTACTGGATACGCAGCGATATCTTCACCAACACCGACATCGATGTTGCCTGCTCTAACCATATTGAATATCATGCCAACTTGAGCTTGATAGTCAATCAATCCATGGAAACTGATGGCTGTAAGTTGATCATCTGATGTTGCAATTAGAAACTCCTCTTCACCGTCTCCATCAAAGTCCAAGACGATTTCACTTGTTGGGAACGCTTCACTGACAAAGACAGACCACTGTCTTGGTGTTGCTTCTGCCAATTCACATAGTGAAATGTTACCTGATTCCTCAAAGACAAATAATTCGTCAATCCCATCGATATCGATATCATAGGGAAATACTCCTTTGATGTGGTCTCCGAACAATTCTGTATACGGATGATCGCCTACCTGCAGTGTTTGATAGTCGATAAAGCAGAAGTAAATTGTAGGTGTATCGCCTGACCAACCACTATATCCAACTACGAATTGCCCGCTCGCATGTGTCGAATTCTTATACTGAATAATTCCAAGAGGCATGTCTCCGACTGTCGAACCGGGAGAAGTATAGTTAAGGGTTTTAAGTCGTGTCAGGTTGTAGGCTTGATAGATATCTACTCTATTACTATCCCTTAGAATCGCTATTTGAGGTCTTGGTCCTACAATCGTGGAATGTGCCATTCCTATTACGCCATCATCGGATAATAAACCTCTACTAATAGCACCTGAAAAATCATGTTCAATTCTTCTAATTCCAAGATATGAAGAGTAGTTCCCTTCAACATAATGAATCTCATCGAATCCATCAAGATCATCATCGAATACCTGAATCGACTCTTCCTCCAACGAAGGTATGCTTTTGTAGGTTACATTCTTCCAAGGCGTCATATCACTTCCATGTATCACATAGAAGGACGTGTGCGTAAAGTTGTACCTTACGACAACAGGATCTAAAATTGTGTCCCCGTCATGAATACCCGAGTAGACCTCAAGACTGTCGTACGAGCCTATATTTCCAAGCAAAGCCTCTGAAATAGTTGTGCCATTGGGTGCAAATGTTCTGAGTGTAGCGACCCTTGTTGTTGTTGATCCTATGGTGATGATGTGAATAAGTTCTTCACCCATCGAATTGTTGCCACGCGCCAAGACATGTCCCATTGCATGGTCTATTGTTGCATTGAAGAAGAAACCTTCTGCAAAATGGTCTTCAACATTGAGAGTTTCAGGATTAGTTTCATTCCCATAAGAGAATGAATTAAGATATGCATCGATAATCTCAATATAGTAGAAATATTCTCCCGCTTGCAGATCCGTGGTGATATAGATGTATTTGTCATTAGGAGCTTTGATCATCTCATTTGGAATGAATGAAGTGACAGGTCCTCCCATTGCTGTCATGATGTATATTGTTGCACGTTCAACGCGGATATTATCAGTTGCTGTGAGTTCAATTTTCATATAAGTGTCATAGATGGTTGGATGGATAGGATATAGCGGATCCAAGACGACATTAGGTGTTTCTGTATCACTCAAAAGAATGGACACAGTGTCCAATAATGTTATGATATCCTCCCTTCCATCATCATTCATATCAAATGAAATAACTTGATGAAATGGTCCCGGAAGCCGATTCTCTTCATATCCAGTCGCTCCATTACTTCCTCTCATTAATGTCAACTGGCCTCGCGGGCCCTCAACAGCCAAATCTGAGTAAGAATCCGAATCTAAAAGCCCTACATCAAATCCTCGCGACCAGTAACATGTTACCTCCTCTTGTGTTTGTCTAATTAGTGTACCATAATTCCCATCGAAGAACCATGCTGCAAATCGCATATTTGGTACAACTACAAGATCATCTATTGAATCATCATTGAAAGAGCCTGTTTTGATGTAATTTTCTCCATAATAATCTGGAATCTTTCTAACAAAGCTAGCAGTCAGATTATTACCATAGATCCCTACAAGTTCACTGCTTCCCAACTCTTGGTTTGTCAGAGTGATGGCTAGGTCATCTGTTTCGCTTCGTTTGGAGTGAATTATCATATCACTGGCTATGGACTTGTATGGATACTCCGTCCATAGAACTGGTGAACCATCACTTCTTATTGTTTCGACATTGACTTTTGAGATGCCCCAATCAGTACTTAGAATTGCTATCTCATCTTGCGATGTAACGGAGAAATTCCCTGCAGTAGCACGTTTTATCTCTGCTATTGGATTATAGGATCCAATGGGACTTCCATCACTCAAATCTATCATCACAATCAAATCCATACTATAGATAGCAGCATCAGTCCGAGTATCAGCTGTAAAGTTACCAAAGATGATCTCTAAAGGACCTGGTACCGGACAGTCGTAGTCTTTAACAGACCTATCATCAAAATCAGCTACTACTAGTCGCTCACTTACATTGAATTTGATGAATAGAAATTCAGTGTAACCATCACCATCTATGTCAGCTCCTGTAAGTGTTTCATGAAAAACATCACCAAGTCCGATTGAAAGTGAGTCATTCAATTGGTTAATCGGGTCCTTGAAACGTATTGTTTCTTCATGTACATAAGCGAATCCAGATCCTATTGGGATATTCCCCGGCGCAATTGAGAACACCTGATATGGTAGCTTAACTCTGATGAAGTTGGATGCTGTTGAATAACTATTATCCATAAGACTGACATCTTCTGTATCAATGGGTTGCACCATGCCCATGTCTGAGGATGGAACCATAAGTAATAGGAGAGTGATGAAGATCACACTCCATTTCAACAGATACGAGTGTCTTCCAGAATATTCTCGTGCAATTGGTCTAAATCTTGATTCAGATGATGTCATCTCAAATACTCACCTTTTGTATTTTTAAAATGTCTAATGTGGTGCAGCATATAGAATACCACATGATTCTGCCATCCAATCATTGATTTATTCACAGAATACGTATTTAGGATTCTTCGCATGTAATAATTCAAAAAATCGGTGATTGCTTAACTACTAGAGAATGTTCGTAAATAATTTGGTCAGAACAAGATTCTATGATGCTTTTCGTGGAAGGCAAAAGAAAGTAGGCGATGAGACAACTACGAAGTCCAATGATACCAAGAATCATAATAGATTTGCAACATCGATGGTAAGCAGGTCCTAGGCATTGAACTAAACGATGGAACCCTCACATTTCTGTGACGCATTCTCATTTTCGCTGCTCTTTGCGACACATTATCAACATGCTGGAGTCTGTTCTTTCTTTTGCTATTTTGAGTTTTTTGATGTTTCCCCACTATTCTCTCAACTACTTATGAATCAATTATGTGATGCATGGCTACATTGTAATTTATGAATTTAGAAGAGGAAGGCATATCACTGATCTGAGTTTTTTTCCTGATATGCCTAGTAGACAATGGGAGTATTTCATGGAGAACTTCTTCGGAGACCCATACATGATGTGGCATGATGGGATTGACTCACAGTCTGTTTGTCTTCTAGAAGGAGCTGAGCGTGATCAGGCAGAATCCATGCTTATAGAATCGATGGAGGCTGGAAGCCACTATGCAGCTATGGGGCTTCGAGAATTGAAATCCCAGAGAGCTATTCCAATTATGAAGAGGTTATTAGGAAAGGTGGATTCTGACCTTAGAATTCAGATTGCTGTTGCGTTGAATGTAATCGAGGAAACAGATGAATACACACCACACCTTATTGAGATTCTCCAGAGCAACAGGAGTCCATATGTAAGACTCCGTGCTGCTAGTGTACTTCGGAGGTTTCCTACAAATGATACCATCAAAGCTCTCTTTGATAGTGTGAGTACAGATCCTGATTATCTTGTACGAAATCATGCATCAGAGTCGCTTCTCGATATACACGGTTTCAAGCCAGTCATCTCAGAGCACAGGGAGATTTTTCGACTCATTTGCTTTGAATTTGACCCCAAGGACAAAGGTTCTTATCATGAGGCCATGAAGCACTATTCTCGAGCTGCTGACCTACTCAAAGAACTATTCGAAAAGAAATGAAAATCAATGTAGTAGCGATTATAAAACGAAGACTCGGGTGGTGGCCAGTGCCAGCAAGGCAATGGTAGGAGGGGGGGAGTTATGAGGGCATGTTACAGAAAATGTGCCCTGCAAGCCACCTGACCACCATTTCTATGATATAGACGAGGTTCCTAATAAGCCTCACTCTCATGAAGAATTTGTTAGATATCAGAACAAAAGGCTATTCAATGGGCGCTTCTAGACCTCATTCTATGTCAAAAGAAGAGCTCAGGTATGCGATATTCTCACGATGGGTGAAAGAGAAAATTGTCACCATTGAGATTGATGGTAAAGAAACTTTTCAAGTAGCAACCCCACTTGACTTTTGGCCAGACGCTCCTACTGATGTTGTATCGCCTGAGGAGCTGTTTGTTGCGGCAGCGATTTCTTGTTATGGTGTATCCCTCTCTGGTGTGTCCAAAAAATTTCATGCAGTATTCACAGATTTCAATATCACTGGTGTTGGAATCCTCCAGAAGAGAGAGCTTGGTTGGGAATTTGCACAGATTACCATCAATGCCAAAATCTTTGTCCCTACGGCGAGTGATAAGAAGAAGATGGCAAAAGTCGCTGAGCGTGCGCACACTTACTGTCTGGTTGCCAACTCAATGAAGTGTCCTGTTAGACTCAATTATGAAATTATTATTGGACCTAGTTCTGTACCTAAATCTGAGGGAGCGGAATTTCGACAGTATAGCTCTTCCCACACTGACAATCAAGCTTAACAGACCAACGTTTTGGTAGTGGAACATTGAACTCTTTAACAACTCCAGAGAGGCTATTCTTAATACCATTAATGAGTTGGACATAGGTATCTGCGAGTGTTGTTAATTCATGAGGGAAGTCCAGATCCGATAGGAAATACTTGAATGCGTTATTACAGTGTGGGCATGAAGTAAGAAGCAGATTAGTCACATCTCCACACTTTGTACAAGTAATCTCATCTCTCTTTATCTTTGGCGCATTTGGAATCTCCAACGTGAGGTTATTTTCGTGTCCGCAGACATAACAGAAGTAACGCAATGGAAGTTCTGGCATCTAATTCATTCCTCGCTTGCATTGATGAGTAGTCATTTCCTGCTAAAAGTATAGCTGGAATGTCTTAAGGCATGGATTCGTTTTCGGTGTCACTTCGGAATGGATATTTTCTTTGCATTAAGAAGTTCTGCTCCCCCAACTGACTCCAATTCAATGGTGACTTTTGCTCCTAGGTCAAGTGTTTCAAATTTAGTAAATGCAGTCACCTTCACTTTGAGGTGTTCCTTATCATCGGTTTCAATACCTAAGTAGCCATACTTGAGCTTACCCATTTCACTGATATCCGAGGAAGTTATCGTTCCTGTAACAACAGTCTGCACTAGTTATCACCCAAGGCTGCACGAAAAGAAACAACGTATAACCTATTCCATTGATGTAATCTATGTTGTCAAGACAGTTCGGAATATGTGCAAGAACTAGATTCGATTCATACAATTATGTTGATACAGCGATATCTTCCGTTGCTGCGTTTGAATCAATCAGCGTTTTCAGACTTACTTTTCTTGCTACTAGAATATCTGTTGTCCCTAGGTACGAAGCATCAACAACAACATGTTTACCAATCTCAAGAGTCTCGAACCAAGTATAGTAATCGATCTTGACCGTGATATTCCTACTTGACGAAATCTCAATTGTTATGTAACCATACGGGAATTCGGTCTTTCCAAATGATCCTATTTGACTTGTAATTATTTTTCCTTCTATAGCCTGTTCCGTTTTCATCATATAATAACTATAGTTAATTATTCATATAAGGTCTTGGTTCAAGGCTAATTAATCTTTGAGTTCCTTCAAGTCCGACGGATAAATTCTCGTATTGTCTATGTATGAATCGAGATAGACATCAATTGCCTGTCTAGCTGAGCTCGTTGAGTCGATATCTCTCATGTATTTAGCTGGAATCCCTGCGTAGATTTTGTAAGGCTCTGTTTGGGTCTTTTCATGAAGAAGAGCTGAATTAGCTATCAATGCTCCCTCAGCAACCTTACTACCAAGCATGAGGACTGCCGCCATTCCTATAGCGGCATTATCACCTATTGATTCCGCATGAATCGTGGCATTATGTCCAACATTCACTCGTTTTCCAATTCGAGTCGTGAATCTTGGATCTGAATGTACTACAACACCATCTTGGAGGTTGGTTTCGTCACCGATTACGATTGATCCCCTGTCCCCTCTGATTGAAACCATTGGTGCGACGAAGACACGCTCACCAATTACTACATCTCCGATGACACATGCTTGAGGATGTACATAAGCAGTATCTGCAATCTTTGGTATCTTATTTCCTAGTGCATAAATCGTCATGGTAATCACTTCTTCACAAGTATTCCGACATATGGAACTCCGTTTTGATATTTCCTTTTCAAACTCCATCCCGCCTATTCTCCAAGATATGTCATCTCTTCAGGAATTGTAAGGCGTAAATCTGTCCAGTCATCCACGAAACCATCGTATGCCACTCTCAACCTGATGAGTCCTTTTGGTCTATTTTGTGACACATTCAACTTGTGATACTTAAGATGTTCTTGAATATCCGTTTTAACTACATCTGAACTGCCTGCTATAATTACTCCATAAGGAGTGGTTATGATGGACCTTAGTGATATTGCGTTATCGTGTAGCAAAACAGCTATCCGACAAAACTAAGAGCAACTAAACGACTTCAAAGACGATTTCCCAGAACTCACGCTCTGATACACCTGTTCTCAATCCTCGGAGCTCATCCTTTATCTTTTCAAAAGCGACACGAGACTGAAGTTTCTTCTTGTCTTCGTGTGTCTTTTTCACGCGGTCGGTAATCTCCCTAGCTTGTTCAGGTGTTGCCCTGACTCCACCCATTTTCAAGAGATACTCAACGAAATGTCTCCCAACAAATTTTCCTAAGTGGAACTCTCTCCTTCGTCCAACCTTTGAGGGACTAATTGGTTCGTATGTCATGCTATGGGTCAGTTGTCCATGGGAGTGTATTCCGCTCGAGTGCGTGAATGCATTGTCTCCACTGATGGCCTTGTGCAGGGGCAGTGGTATCACAAAATTCTTCTCTACAAGTCTGGAGAGCTGGTAGAGTTTTTCTGTCTGAATTCCCGTATTGACCCCGTAGAGCTCTTCAAGTGCCATCACGATTTCCTCGAATGCTGCGTTCCCTGCTCGTTCGCCATAGGCATTGACACACACTTGTGGATAGGTGATACCCTCCTCAACAGCAGCAAGAGTGTTAGCAGTAGCTAGTCCAAAGTCATCATGGCAGTGAACTGCAATAGGCACCTTGTATTTGCTCTTGGTCCATAAGCGTGACTTAACTTCACGGACTAAGTATCTCATGACCTCAGGACGCACAAATCCCACAGTATCAGCTATGCAAATCTTGTCTGCACCTGCATCGATTGCTGTTTGATATGCCTTACAGAGAAATTCCATGTCACTTCTAGTTGAATCTTCAGCTATGTAGTCTATTACAAGACCATGTTCTTTTCCGTATTGTATACACTGGGTCAGTCGATTGAGGACCTCTTCTCGAGTCATTCTCAGCTGATACTTGAGACGGAAATCAGAGGTTGCAATAAAGATAGGCACCTCGTCAACATCTGCTTGGATACAGGCATCTAGATCCTGTATTACTGCTCTAGCTGGAGCTGCAACACTCGCGTTTGAGAGACCTTCTCTTGCTATAGCTGTAACAGCTTTTTGTTCCGTTTCTCCGACTGCAGGGAAACCCACCGCTACAATTGCTGTCCCTATCTCATCGAGCATTTTGGCAATCTCGATCTTCTCATCGATTGTCAAAGCTACTCCTGGAGTCTGCTCTCCATCTCTCAGGGTTTCATCCCAAATGAATACATTCTCGGGAAGGCTCTTTGCCTTTGTACTGGGCACTTTATTATAATTGACAGCTAGTCCTGCTTTCTCCAGTGTTTCCATGTGCTTCGCCTGCCTTTCTTGATACTATGGATGGGACTACTCAAATCGATAGCAGCCGTATTTACCTGTACTTTCTAGACTTTTTTCGAGGATATCTATTTGCTTATCATAATCTTTCTTGCTTATGTCACCCTTTTCGAAGGCCGCCTTTGCTCGAGCCTTTTTGTAGTCGACTTTCGCGTTCTCTATATGAATGAGTCGAAGTGAAGTGTTGAAGATTGGTGTAGCACCAGTCTGCTCTCCAATACCTTTTAGGAGTGGCATCCAGCAAATCTCTTCAACATGAAATGAGAATTCAAGTCCTCTCTCCAGAATTCGGTTCCAAATTGGGCATGATTTGACTATGATTTCTTTTTTGTATGTTTCAACATCAAGTCCAATTGCTCTAAGAATCTCTGCTGCAATCTCTACAGCTTTTTCAGGGCCCTTTCCCCCGATTGACTCAGCAATCTCTTC
Organism: Candidatus Thorarchaeota archaeon; assembly: GCA_029858305.1. Taxonomy (GTDB): domain Archaea; phylum Asgardarchaeota; class Thorarchaeia; order Thorarchaeales; family Thorarchaeaceae; genus SMTZ1-45. The sequence goes on along the minus strand of JAOUFI010000002.1, from coordinate 95,983 downwards.
CCCCATCTGTCTGAACCCGCCACTATAACCTTCGTACATTGAGAGGGCTCCAGTGTTATCACGAAGGCCCCACCAAAGCCCGTCAATGAAGGCGACAAAGCCTTTCCTAAGGATTTCCAGATCGTTCATCTCTTAGCCTCCTTCACAAAGGGCTCTCCCCATCTATTCAGAAAAGCAATCTCTTCGGGACCTTGTCTTGGTGGCCCAAGGGTTCTATCATATTTTGCATATCCAAGAGTGAGGCATAGAATAGGTACCCAATGTGGGAAAGGAATACCTAGCTTCTCTGAGATGGCTCCGACATCATCAAAGTGATCAAGCTGAACTGAAGACACGCAGCTGCCAATACCCATTGATGCTGCGGCTAGCGCCATGTTTTCCATCATCATCGAACCCGCAATGACAGCATGCCTAGGTCCTGACCATCCGTATACTCCACCTGTTCCTCTTAGGGTGGGCTGTGAGTTACCTACATGAGTCTGATCAACAGCAAGAACAAGGAGAACAGGGGCACCGTTGGTTTCAGATTTTCCCTTGATGTATTCGAATCGTTGCCCAGAGATAAGAATGTCAATAGTCCGTTCAAGACTTGCCTTTGATTCAATATAGCTCAACCTCCGCTCAAGTTCTTCCCTCGGAGTAGCACGACCAAAGAGCAGAATTGTTCGGTCCACAGCAATTTGCCCAATGAATTCCTGTAGTCTCTTATCACGGACTACGATAACTCTCCAAGGCTGTTGGTTTTCCGCGCTCGGCGCATAACCACCAGCCTCTATAATTTTGTAGATCAAATCGTCGGGCACATCTCTTGAAGTACTATAATCTCGTATTGCACGACGATTCTTGATCACCTTGATTGCTTCATTGTCTTCCAAGGTGGGAACCTCCAGTCTTTGACACTCTCGCCTGATTTATTTGTACTTAAGTAAGTAACCCATCAATGCAATAGTTGGAAACAGAGGAATGGAGATGACCGGTCTATAGAAATCATGCCGGTCATTCCTCGCGAACTACATTAATGGCGCATCGCGTCCATCATATTTGACATGGAATCCTGTTTCTAAGTTGGCGCTTTCCTTGAGTATATTACCACTTGCTACAAGGCGCTGAATCTGATTTGTTCCCTCATAGATCTGTAAGAGCTTTGCATCTCGCATGAGTTTCTCAACAGGGTACTCACTTAGATATCCATAGCCACCCATGATTTGCACTGCATCCGTTGCATTCTGCATAGCGGCGTCTGAAGCAAAGAACTTCGCAAAAGCAGAGTCTTTGGAGTTACGCATGTCCTGATCAGCCATCCATGCTGCATAACGAGTTAGTTGTCTTGCTGCTGCTGCTCTTGCACCCATGTCTGCAAGCATGAAACTAATACCCTGAAAACTGCCAATTGGTTGTCCAAACTGATGGCGGATATTTGCGAACTTAGCAGCCTCATCAACAGCTCGCTGGGCTACTCCTGTTGCAATGGCTGCAATCCCTGCTCTTGTCTTATCAAGAGTAGTCATTGCTATCTTGAAGCCATCTCCTTCCTTTCCAACCAAGCACTCCTTGGGCACATGGGCATCATCAAAAATGACTTCACTTTGAACAGAATTATTCTGTCCCATCTTGTTCTCAATAAGCCCAATCTTTACCGCTTTGCTCTTGGGGACCATGAATACTGAAAGACCCTTAGCTTTAAGCTCTGGTTGCGTTGAAGCAAAGACTGTGAAAAGTGAAGCCTGGGGTGCATTTGTGATAAAGCACTTGACTCCGTTTATGATATACTCGTCACCAGCTCGCTCTGCTCTAGTAGCCACAGCTCCAGCATCTGAACCTGCCATGCGTTCAGTCAAACAGAATGCTCCGAATTTTGGCTCCTTTCCTGTGATTAAAGGTTCTACGTATGTCTGAAGCTGCTCAATGGTAGCGCCTATCACAAGTGGTGCAAATGCTAGATTGTTGCACATGATTGATGTTGCCATTCCAGCACACCCATAACCAGTGGCCTCTGAAACGAGTGTTTCAGAAACTAGAGACAGTCCAGGTCCTCCTGCTTCTGTTGGAATATGAAGGTTCATGAGTCCTGCCTCGAAGGCTTTATGAACAACCTCCTTTGGAAATTCATTTCTCTTCTCTAATTCAATAGCACGAGGTGTAATGTATTCCATCGTGAATGCCTTGGCTCTCTCCCAAAGCTTCTGTTCCTTATCAGATAGTGAAAAGTCCATAGCAAATCACAAGAGCCCGCTTCGAAAACAGCTTATTATCTCTTCGGAGGGGGCTTTTACTGCAGTTTTTTTCATTAATAACAAGAATAATGCGTCATTCATTATAGTTTTTATAGCTGTTTTCACGGTTTGGGGTTCAGTAGTAGAGGTGGAATCATAAGTTGCCTTTGAACAATACAAACATAGTAAGTGCAGCGCAAACAAAATTTGGAGCTCTTACAGGCGTCACGCTGAGAGAGATTTTCTCTGAGGCTGTGGACAAAGCAACGATTCATGCTGGAATACCCAAGAAGGATATTCAAGCGGCTTTTATTGGTAGTTTTATTCCAGAGATGTTGGTTCATCAGGGGCATACGGCGCCACTATTACTTGATTTTGCAGGTCTAAAGGGTATACCTGCTACACGTCACGAGGATGCATGCGCATCAGGTGCAACAGCACTACGTGCAGCTATCATGGCAATCGAATCTGGACTCTATGACACAGTTCTTGTTGCTGGTGTTGAAAAGATGACTTCGGTGTCGACCAGTAAAGTAACAGAAGCACTTGCTGCAGCTGCAGATGATCAATTTGAATCAAGCATTGGCTTGACCTTCCCTGGTGTCTTTGCAATCGCTGCTGTTGCTCATATGCAAAAGTATGGAACCACAGAAGAGGATATGGCATTAGTGGCTGTAAAGGCTCACAAGAATGCTGCAACCAATCCATTGGCTCAGTTCCAAAAAGAGATTACCCTTGAGAAGGCAATGACACCGCGATATGTTGCTTGGCCTCTCAAGCTGTTTGATTGTTCACCCATCTCAGATGGTGCAGCGGCACTCGTACTTACTTCGAATGAGAAAGCAAAGAAATACACCGACCTCCCAGTCAAAATTACTGGTACAGGACAGGCATCTGCTTCGATGAATCTTTGTGATCGATCAGATTTGACCAGCTTTAGTGCTTCTGTAGATGCAAGCCGACAAGCATACAAAATGGCTGGACTTAAACCAAAAGACATGGACTTTGCAGTTGTTCATGACTGTTTCACAATTGCTGAGATAATTGCTAGTGAGGACATCGGATTCTTCAAACCGGGAGAAGGTGCAAAAGCGGTTCGTGATGGGATTACTGCTCTTGATGGTGATAAACCTATCAATCCAATGGGTGGTCTGAAAGCAGTAGGGCACCCAGTTGGTGCAACTGGAGTCAAGCAAGCTGTTGTTATCTACAGGGAGCTAATCGGCGATGCAGGACCGAATCAAGTTGCTAATCATGATACTGCTTTAATGCATAATTTTGGTGGCACAGGTGCAACGTGCGTAGTGAATATCATGAGGAGGGCTGATCTATGAGTGAGAAACCAACCATAGAAGCATACCTAAAGAATATTGAAGAAGGTCACTTTAAAGCATACAAGTGTGTAGATTGCGGAATGATAATCGCTCCTCCATCCGGTTCATGCTACGGCTGTGGTAGTAGTAATATGAAATGGGCAGAAGTCAGTGGAAAAGGAAAACTCGTTTCATTCACAGTAATTCATGTCGCCCCTGACCAATTTGCAGAAGAAGCTCCCTATTATGTGGCAATCGTAGAACTTGCTGAAGGTACACGTGTCAGTGCCCGTCTTCTAGGATTCGATCCCTTGAAGCCCGAGCAAGTTAGACTTGGCATTAATCTAAAGTTGGATTATGAGAAAGGTAAATCTGGAGCAACATATCTCGCTTTCAAACCAGCTTAAAATATGAACTGGGTGGTTACCAGTACCACCCTTCTCTCCAATTTCTGTCACAATATCTATAATCTCATCTATACGTTTTATGGAAAGAGGAAACAAGACTTGGTTGAAAAGGAATACTCTGAACAACTTCGCATAAAACCGAGAGTCAATGAGATGACTTTCACAGAACATCACCGAGGACTAAAGGCCGAATATGACCAAGTTCTACTCGAGAGGTACCTTCCTGTGACTTCTGGTGTGAATCGTGGAGACAGAGCTCTTGCTGATAGTCTTGGCGCGGTTATTCCAGAGGGAATTCGAACCGCCCTCCGAGAAACTCAGTTCATCGGAGTCTACGGCAGAATTTTGAAATCATCGGAAATTCCTGACCTTGTTTGCCTTCAATATCTCTATGTATGGGACTATCAAGCAGTTCCTGCACATGAGGGTGACTATGAGCCAATCTTTGTCTTTCTTGATAAGCGTAGAAAATATGCAATCTATGACCTCGTTCATTACTGCTCAAGAAGACTTGACTATGAATTACCCCTTGGTGGCAATCTCGGACTGAGAATGATTCCTGGCTGGCATTCTTTCATCCCTTCTCTTATTTCAGAAAGCTCCCGGGACAAGAATCTTGAAGTGAAACCACTCTCCGATCAGCATCTACGATCTTGGTGGTCAATCCCAGATGAGTCTGTGAGATTAAAGATTTTAAATCGTTTCAGAGATCCGTTTCTCCTTGAGGCACCAGGCCATTTTCAGGATTCACCTGATGAGAATTCAATTACCATGTGTTGCACATTTTTGGAGATTGAAAAAGCACTTGCTGAATTTGATGACCCCAAACAAGCTGTGGTTGAAGGTATCAAGCGGGCATTTTCTAAATGTGTTGGTCTTTTTGCCCTTTACAGACTGAATGCATTCATCCAACTACTTGGAGAGATGAACGACATTGGCATGCTCAAAGTACCGCTCACATCTTCAGGTCTGAATCTTACTGCCATTAGCAATCTTTTGAAGGATGGGATTATCTCGGTCACAAAAGCAGGACACGATTTCTTTTCTGGATTTTATGCGGAGGAACAGACTGATGATGAGGATTAACCTACTCGTTGGTGATTCCATGGGTCGGTCTTAGTTTCTTGCCAATTGTTGCCCAATCGAGTCGGACAGCTAAATAGACTGTAAGTATCAAGATAATAATCCCAAATACCTCTATAGTTGCAGACAGCGGTGTGACAGGACCATCAATACCCAATAGACCCAAAATCCAATCCAAGCTCAATCTGCCGCTCCAGGAGATCGCAGTCAAAAAGATAATCTCTCCAATAAGGCATGGTATGAATAATTTCCACCATGTATATCTCGCCACTCCCAAAGCAACGACAGCAGGGTCAAGAGGTAGTGGCGTCGATGCCAATACGAAGATTACCAGTGGAGTTGCTCTTGGATAGTCCTGAACGAACTTGCTAAAGCCACTTGTACTAGCTTCATCGACAAGTCTTCTCCCAGCGTATCCGAGGGCATAGCTGGTCATATCACCAATTGTAGCCCCTATTCCGGAAAGCAGGCCAAGTATCCAAGGGTCAAAGATGAACGGTCCTGATATTCCATCCCTTAAACCTCCAAGGACAAATGGCACCCCTGCAAAAGGTATCTCCACAACCACGCTCGCGCTTCCAAACAGACTCGCCAGGAAAGTACCAGGATATCCTAAAACGATAGCAACATCAGCAATCCAATCAAAGAAATTAGCAAGTAGACTGGTCGAATAGGGATTTGTGAGCAAAAGAATCCAATAGATGAAAACCAGAATCATTGATACAATGAATACTTGGTCAGCTCGTCTCATTATCTCTGTGTTCCTCCGCATGTGATTCATTAGTCATAAGCTTCATCCAATCAATTCGCACGAGCACGTAAACTGCCAGCACAATCATAAACACGCTGGCAATCTCGATACCTCGGGACGCAATACTCGACGGATCCGTACTCCCAAGAAGCGAGCCTACAATGCTCAATCCAAATCTGCCTGACCATGCAATAAAGGTCATAAACATCGTCTTCCCAATGAACTGGGGAATCAATACTTTCCACCATGGATATCTTGCGGCTCCTAGAGGAATAATGAGAACATCATCAGGTATTGGTGTGGCAGCAAGAAACCACAGAACAAAGGGTGTTGCTCTTGGATGTTCATCTATATACTCTCTAAACGCATTCCTCTGATTCTTATCAAGAAACTGACCTCCACCGTATCCAATGAAGTAACCTGTCATCTCACCAAGGACCGCACCAAAGCCAGATAGAAGTCCTACAAGCCATGGATCAAATAGAAACTCGTATGTGACTTCATCAATAAGCCCTCCAAGTATGAACGTTACGATCATGTAGGGGAACGGAATGAGCACGGTGGCATTGCCTAAGAATGAGATTAGAAAGTCACCCAAATAGCCTAACACAAGCGAGAAATCTAGTAACCAATTGTAGATTATTACAATGGGGCTTCCAAGACCCGGGATAATCATTGACACCAAGAAATAGAGTGATAGAATAATTATCGATATGAGGAGTAATATATCTGACTTTCTCATCGGTCTCGTAACCATTTCATTCTGACCACTAATGTGATAATAAGATATCCTCCAGGATTTCCTGTTAACTTTAAGTGGCTGGTTGGCAACATGATTCTGGGTCAATAGCTGGTGAGAATAGATTTACGTTACGGCGAAGGAACTCTGCCAGTCGAGATACCGCATAGGTATGATGCCGAATCTGTTGTTCCAAAGACCATACAGGGATTATCTGATATCTCTGATGAAATGAATAGATCTGTTGAGTATGCACTCAACTCTAGCCCTCTCTCACAATTGATGACTCAAGCAAGAACTGCCGCTGTGGTCGTCAACAGTGAACACGATATAACTCTGAACCGAAGTCTTCTCAAGGTACTTCTAGGTATTCTGCGAACTTCAATGACAACCCCTTCCGACATCATACTTCTCTTTTCACCAAAGTTAGGTTCTACACCAAACCAATCAAAAATTGATAATATGTTAGGTCATCCGACAGCTGATGGTCATATACTGGTTCTTCATGACCCAGAAGATGATGAAAATCTCTGTTATGTAGGTGACACTTCCACATACTCTACCCCAGTTTCTATTAACAGAGCATTTGCAGAGGCAGACATTCGTATTGGCCTTGGGACAATAAGACAAAATGTCTATGTAGGAGCAACTGGAGGGCGTATTTCAGTTATACCTCATATTTCTGGATACAAAACCATCGTTCGCAACTCCAAGCTACAGGCAACATGTCAAGTAGGCCCCTTCGGTATCAATAGTGCAACATGTGTAGATATGGATGAGATTTCTCAAATTGCTGGCCTTGATTTCATCATAAATGCTGTACCTGATCGAACTGATAGTATAGCAGATATTGTTGTAGGAGAACCACACAGCGCATGGTCCCATGGTGTCGATATAGCAAGAACTCTGTCAGAGACCCCTATCCTTCATAAATCAGACATAGCGATTGTGAGTGCAGGGGGAATGTCATTTGACAACACGCTCTATGATGCTATTGATAGCCTCCATGCAGCCAGAGAAGTAACTGAGTATGGAGGAACTATCGTTTTGGTCGCTGAGTGCGCAGAAGGTCCAGGTCCAAGCGGCTTTCTGAGGGGGGTATCAGAGTGTCAGTCTGAGTCTGAAATTGCTGTTTTTGCTGAAACTAGCTACGAACTGGGAATGGAAAAGGCTCGATTCCTCTGGAACGTCTTATCCTCAAGGAAACTTATCATATGTAGTCGACTTCGAGAATCAATGGTAGTAGAGCATTTCCACAGTCTAGCAGTGAGAGACCCTCAAGAAGGGCTTGAAATGGCAATAGAGCAGATGGTATCTCGCCCTCGAGTTGCAGTTATTCCTCAGGGCAACTGGACGCTACCAGTTATTAAAAATCGATAGAGTCTTTCTTGTCATCAAATAATGCATCTACCGCATCAATTGCTCCGTTTGTCTCTTCTCTGGTAAACTCACCAAGATTTCCAGGTTTCGCTATTTGAATTGTAACAACGGCCTGATCCTGTCGGGGTTGCATCTCCCATGATACATCAAAGCCCGGTTGTTCAGAAACAACCTGACTCAACATATCTAGCCACGCCTGCTTCACATCATCTATTCTGATATATAGGAACTCCAGCAAAGGAACTGAGATCTCAACCCTGAGGATTCTTTCATCGATGATATAGTAATTCTCGATATTCCAAACCATAGCGTCGCCCCGCCCTTCCTGCAATCTGTAGGGTACATAAGTGTTCTTTGCTTGTTCGGGATTTATTCTTCCTCATCCTTTTTAGTTTCTGATTCTTTCTTCTCTTTTGCAGCTAAAAGGGACTCTACATCCATGATGAAAGCTTCCATCGGATCAATCTCTTCCTTCACCTCTGGTTCAGGCTCTGGAGTAGGTTCTTCAGCCATCACTTTTAGTTTTGATTTTCGCTTTTCTTTTGGTTCTGGAGTGGGTTTTTCGACGGGTTCCTCAGGCGCTGCAGTTGGTTCTTCTGTTCGAATAGGTTCAGGTTCTTCTTCTAATTCCTTACTGATCTCTGATGGAGGAAGTAACTCAATTGTTTTGACATCCTCTCCCTCATGCCCATCTGATAAGCCCATTCCTTGGCGTTGAAGAACTGTTTGCACACCAACTGGTACAATTGCTCCTCTTTCTTGAAGTGTGAGAAGGCGATCTAATATCTGTGCTTCTGTCAATTCTAGCATCTCTGAGAGTGGTGAAATCAGTTTCCTTATGTAAAATTCTCCTCGCTCATCGCGAACTGCTGCAATGTAGTCGAGTATCCTAGCATCTGTTTTCGACACCTTCTGTGTGGGCCCAAATCGATGTGGGAGAAGCCAAGCATAATTGAATGCAGAGTTCAAGGTTGAAACTATCCACTCTGAGTCAAAGCAATCAACAAGTCCTGACCAGCCATCAAGATCTTTCTCGTATTGATTCTCGAAGAGTTCAACGAAGAATTGAAGCCTGTCTTTGAGAAGTGGTGTCATCTCTCCTTCAAGTATGAGGATGCCGATGATTTTATCGCCGCTATAACTATTCAGTCTGAGACCGTGGTATTGAATCTCCTCAAGTGTGCCACGCACACCATCACCCTTGATTTCGCCATACACACTGGTAATGGCTGCTATGAATCCGCTGATGAGGTCTGGTTGAATTCTCTCATCCGTAAATGGATGATAGAAGACACATGTTCCTCGGTCAAGATAGACTGCCATAAAGTGACGGAGAGATTCCAAGTCGATGAACATCTGTAGTTGGTTTTCAAGAGATGTCATCGCAGCTCTCTTCTTTGGTTTGACGCGGCGATTGTAGGCAGTAGTGACAATCCCAACGAGAGCAATGGAACCGACGATAAGTTGTCCCATTGGTGTTCCAAAGAAGAAGAACAGGACAGCTATAATTGGACTGGTTCCTCCAACTGTAATTGTCTTCTGCGCATCCCAGATTACACGACTGCCATAATAATGCGCTTCTGCCTCGATAGACTCAATATTCCCACCAGGTACATAGAAACTCCATTGCGCAACTCCACCTGTATTGGTAGTATCATTTTGATTGGTGCTATCCATTATCTGAACTGTTCCATTCGCAAAAGTGATAGTAACAACAAAATGGACAAGTTCGCCAATGACAGCTTGATCTGTGCCATTGTAAAGTAGCGTAGCTATTAGAGATACTAGTTGCCCCTCTAAGCTTGGATTACCTTCATATGTTAGCTCAAGATGGACTGCACGTTTTGCTATTACAGTCAGTTCTCGAGAAGCAGTTTGCGGATCTGCTAGTGGTGCGTTTGCATTAAAGCTCATGGTATACGACCCTGGAACAACATCAAGGAGGATTTCGATTGTGTAGACTCCTGCTGAGTATTGCAGTGTGTAGTCCTCCCCATTTAGGGTCACAATCACAGTTGCTCCAGTTATAGGAGTTGTATAGAGAAGGTCTGAATACGTTACAGTGACATTCAAGTTCCACTGTTCATATTCACTGTCATAAACGATTATGTCGAGCTCAGTTGTAGCAAGTACTGTCAAAGATAGAAATATGGTAGTGGTAGTGTATCCATACCTGATCATTGTCACATTAACACTATAGATTCCCGCCGTTTGAGGTGGTGCTATGATGATACTGTATTCACCAGGTACATAATTAGTAACAATTCCATTCACTGTGACGGTCAAATTGGCATCATTTATTGCAGAACCAATCGAGTCTTGAACAATAATAGTTAGCGGAGCGCCTGTCGCGTAGTTAGTCGTATATGAATTTGCAGTCCATGAACCACTGAGCGATGAAGCATCTTCCATCACTATCATGTCGAATACATTCTGAACAGGACTATAGCCTGTAGCACTCGCTCTAACTGTTACAATGGTTGTGCCCAGATAATCACTTCCATCAAGGGTGACTTGCCAAATCTCCAAAACTGGGTTATAGGTGAGATTCACGTATGGATAGCCAACAAATGTTACTCTCACCCATACTCCTTCCCAAGTGTTATCTATCGGAATTGAGTTGAATGTGTAGTTCACAGTGATGGTGATTTGCTCGATGTATGTGATGTTTCGGTCTATTGGATTCCAGACGACATCGAAATAGACTCCTGTTTCAGCAGAAATCGTGATTTCAGTTGAATCGTTATATTGCGGTTCGTAACCCAATTTCCAGGCATTGACTGTGAGTGTGGTGTTGCCTGGAATAGTGACGAAATCAGATCCATTAAGCTGAATCCAATATACTTCTGCAATTTGATTCCATACCATACCATATGTAGAACCATCAAAGGTGACGTTGACTGTTGCCCAAGGAATATTCGTTCCATTGAGTTGTTTGTACGATACGGTGAGATTTGTACTCTCCAAATATGTGATGTTATAATCTGGTGTGAGGCTACAAATAAGAGGAGAAGTTGCATGAACAAGATTCACTGATATCTCAATACTACGGTTTTCCAAGGCATATCCTGTTGCATAAACGGTGAGAGTACGGATACCACTACTCATACCAGTCGTGTCCACGAGTGCTGTCCATCGACCTCCTCCCGGATTATTCATTGTTTGATTTATAACGCTCTCAAAGGAGTAGGTAACATTTGCTACGGGCGCATCTAAGCTCTTCGCAGGATAAAATTGATTGAAGTCGATCCCAATGCTAAAACTATCATCTGTGAATGCATTTATGAAATAATCATCTGCAAGGAGTGTTGTGGAATGAAAGACAAAGACTTCCTGTGTTCGGTATCCTGCTTCGAGTTCATCAGTTGATAACCAAAAGACTTCTACAGAATGGGTGCCATTTCCAGTTGTTGTTGCACTAATATTCCATGAAAAAGCTGCAGCTCCTGAAGATGCTGGAATCTCTGTTGGAGAATAGATGAGTGTACTGGTTTGCAATACCGAGAGATTGGTAGTACCTCCATCCGATGCAATGGTAGCATCGATATCCACAATTACATTGTTAGCCACTTTGTGAATTATTGGCAAACTGTTTGATGAATCTGATAGGGCAAGACCCAGTACGTAGTTTGGTGCTGTTACAGTCAGTGTCCAAGTCCCATCACTCAAGGTCGAGCAAGTCACAGTTGTTCCTGATTTGACGTATGAACCTGATGGAGTGGTGGCTAGGTACAGACCAGTTGCATTCCAGTCTAATGGAATATTCGTAATGTCCATTGTTCGACTAACAATATTAGATGCAGTAGGGAATGTGATATCAGCTGTGACATTCCACATGATTACATTACTAGATGACTGACCTTTCCATTCAGTATATCCAATATTATTTGTTTCATAACACAAAATCAAATCATAGTAAACATTGGCAGATTGATTGGTAGTCATTGAGATAGATGTGATATTGGTGACTGAAGTAACAGTCCAAGTAGTACCTGACACAGGATTTCCATTCAGCTGAGTGTCTATTGAAGTTGGATCTGAGAATAGAAGGGCAGAATTCGAGGTTGTATTCCATGGAATATAGGTATAATTCAAAATCGCTTCATAGGGTAAATTAGAGCTCCAGGCACTGAATTCAGTAGCGTATCGAGTAGTTAGAAAATCACCATAACCATTCTCATAGAGCCACCAGATTTGAGGATAGGTACCGACATCAAGTAACTTTGTTCCATTCATAACAGCATAGTATACTGTATTTGCGTCAAGAACAACTGTTTCTGTAATGCTAGCCCAAGTCTGAGTAAGTCCTACATTTCCCAGCGGAACCGAAGAAACCATATTTGTACTGCCATCTTGATAGTCTGATCTAATGTCAAAATAGGCATAATTTTGAGTTGATGGATCATATAGAGACCTATAGAGTAGTGAAATGTTCTGCAGTTGTCCATCGTGAGTGATATTATAAAATCCTTGAGCTAGTTCCGGGATATATTCATCAGGTGTCAATGGTGGTTCGTATATTTCAAAGCTTGATGATTGTGAAGGTGTGGCACTTGTCCCAACTAATTCTCTTTCACAAATGGCTGTTATGTTATGAGTGTCAATTATTACTCTATTTAATGTCCATCCAGGTATCTGATATGAAACAAGATCAATAGTATTGGCGTGAGCATCTGGAGATGCATAGCTATTAGCTAGCACTGTAAGTTGGTCGGAAAATGATCTGTTCATCTTTTGTAATATTGGTAAGGTACTTCCGGATTGAATTATTTCAGAAAGTAATGAATCTTGAAACCCGATTTGATCAATATCATTGGTTTGGGAAGAATTTAGTAATTTTGAGTCAGTTCCGACCGATGGTACACTCAGGATTGTAATTATCAGGATGACCGATATTATTGCTTTTCTCATATTCTTCCCTCGAGAATCATGGATTCGCAGAGTTCCTTAGCACATCCTTCATTATACGCATGAGAGATTTATCATCTGACCCATATTGCCTGCTTCATAATATTTTCGGGATGTGCTTACAATCTGTCGTATAGTAGCTAACTAGAGAAGTAAATCCATATCAATAAACTGTGGGTATCTCTATGTGATTCACTAAAATCAACCTGATTTTTTGAACTTGATTAGTTTCTTAGCACCTTCTTTGACTTCAAAAAAGCCGGAATCAGAATCAAGAAGGTCTTTGACCATCGATCCAACCTTACTTGCTGAGGCTCCAAGTTTCCGTGATAACTCTGCTCGTGTTATCCCCTCTTCACTATTTAGAATCTCTTCTCTCAATTGCTGTTGAATTCCAGTTGCTGGACTTGATGGAGGTAGAATTGGAGCAGTAGAATGGACAGAAACTGACACAGCACTTCCGCTACCCCTTCTCTTCCTTCTGAAAGCTAAAGCTAAGATTGAAACTGAAATCCCGCCAAATATGATTGAAAGTACAAGTGGGTCTGGGATAATCAATCCGGTACCACCTGTTCCTGCAGGAGTCACTTCTACACTCTTAATTGATGATAATGCTGGCCATTCTGATATAGAACCATCAAAACTTGCGCTAACCTCTAATTCTACAGCATTATCAGGCACTTCAAAAATGATTATGGCAAGTCCGTTAGAATCCGTTACAGTTTGTTCTACAATGAACTGTTGACCACCTTGACTTAGTGTGACAACGATTGTTATATCTAGCGCGATTCCAGAAGCAAATTCTGTGCCTTCCATCGCTGTGATTGTAATTGTTAGATCGTTTCCTGATTGAATTTGATCAATCGCATCAATGGAAAGAATATATGTATGCTTGGCTAGGACCTCAAGCGACGCAGGTTCGGTGATTTCAACACAATCTTCTGTCCACGAGTAGAAATAGAGTATGTATGAACCCGGATCCATATTCATTGGTAATCTAAAATTCACTATGTATGAGCTACTTACACTTTCAAAAATTGCTAAATACCCAGCTCCTTCGAGTTCAACAATTAAGTATCCCCAATCGATTAGACTTGAATGCACAGTATCAATCAATTGAAACTCTATGTTTAATGTTTCATTTTCATATTGAGTATATGTGGATTCCATTATGAATTCAACAGGTATTGGTCGTGCTTCGATGGATATGGCTCCTGTACTATTATCAAATCCGACTCTTCCTAATGTGAGTTCGAATGTATAATTCCCTGTATGGAAATCATTTCCACCTATTGTGATAATATAGGTGTAATTCGGTAGAGTCACTATGTTGTAGTATTCGATCCATGTGATGTTAAATTCACTTGCATCAATTGAGGTGCTAGTCCTTTCATCAATGTATGTAAACCTGAATGAAACAAAGTCACGAGCATACATCACAATACTCGAATCTGATATCATTGAAGTTGGGACGCTTAGTATAGTAATCACAAATGTGTCCATCTGAGTCTCATATCCATATACTGACGTTATGATATTGTAAGTATAGACACCAACTCCTAGCTCTGTCCCATCGAGAGTAGTTGTCCAATGGTAACCATTCCAAGTTATTGTCTGTTCAATACCATCAAGAGTGAATGATATTATTGCCCCGGGAACTGCACTTGTATTTGTTAATTGGTAGTAGATGTCTATTGTAGTTGTTTCATCGAAATAGAGAGTATCTCCAGTATCTTGAATATCAAGAATTGTTGGAGCTTCAACTACTGTGAGGAGATCCATTTGGAACCCTTCTGCATATCCTGTTTTGTTTGCTGTGACAGTAACATTCCATACTCCCAAATCAATATCTGATGCATCAATACTGAGGAACCATCTCTCATCAATAGAGCTATAGATTAGCTCATAGCGAGTTCCATTGATGAATAGTTGAACAGTGGCGTCTTCTATTGGTTCAAAGTCCTGTATATAGGCAACAGTAAGTGTTACCGTATCAATGTAGGTTGGTGTTAGATCTGATGGATCCCAAGTCACATAGAATGAATTAGCTGCAAGTGTGACATTAATTCCTGAAGTAGTAAAGGTCTGTAACTCATATCCGTGGAGCCATGCACTGATATGAGCATCAAAGACATCAACACCTAGGATGCTACCAGGAATTGTCACTCGCCAAGCACCGACTAGATAATCAAGTTCATAGAAATGACCATCAATCGTGACATTCACTGTTGCTGTATCTGGAACATCTCCGCTAGCGTATGTATAATCCACAACAAGTTGTAAGAAACCAGTGAATTCTATTGTAAGGTCTGAAGGTGACCACGAAATTCCAGATGTACCTGTAGAGACCTCATTAACTGTAAGACTGTCACTATCCTCAGCGAAGTTGTAGCCATAGGCTTGTGCAAGTATAACGACACTATGCGTTCCTAAATCTAAGAAATCTCCATTCAATGTAATGGTCCAATAGTCTCCAATTGGTGTCAAATTGAGAGTCGTGATTCCATCAATTGTGATATTCACATTGACTAGACCTACTGGAATCGAATCACCTGTACCCGTATATGTGTAATCTACTGTCAGAGTGATCTGCCCCAAGTAGTCAATTGTAGTCATACTCCAGACTAGTTCAAGACTCGTTGAGGCTTCAATAATATCAAAGCTAACTGTTGCATTCACAGCAAATTCATATCCAAACTTACTGATATTCATGACAACATTGTGATGCCCTAAACCGAATGAATTGTTGAATGAATACCAATAGGTTCCATTTGTCCCTGATAGGGTAAATTCTGAACCATCTACAGATATCGTCTTCTGAGTTGCGTCACTGACCAATCTACCATAGCTATCTCGGTATTCAATTCCAATTACAACATTCTGGGTCCAATCGAATGTTGCAGTCGTCCATGATACAATAGTAACTGTTCCTTCCTCTCTCAATGTAAGAAATTCCGAAGTCGATTGGGATGCAAAAATGGCACTAGATGCATCAATCTGAACTGAGAAGGTATCAAGACCTGGTGGACTCATATTCCCATAAAATGTGAAGTAATATACCTGTGATGATACATTCCACAGAAGTTCCCAACTATCTAGTCCAATTGTTGCAATAACAGTTCCTGTGGATATTGGGGTACCGTTACTCATTTTATATTGTACAATTATCGTTGTAGTTTCAACATATGTGATGTTATTTCCATTTGACCATGAAACTTGTATTGTAGTTGGGTCCTTTAGTAATGTCAGAACCTCAACTGAATTCTCAATGTATGCGAAACCATGTTTTGTTGCGTTAATCAGGATTGAATGACTACCTAGTCCCGGAGGGCTATCCCATCCTTTGAATAAGACTCCATAAGCTCCTTGCGTGCTATTCCAAATTAAGATCCATTTTGTAGAACCTATTGTGGCATTGACGCTAGCACCAAGAATGTCTGAACCATTGCTCATCCTGTACCTGACAAATAGATACGTATGCTCAAAGTATGTTATGCTATCAGAATTACTCCAAAGAACACTCGTAGTGGTTGATTCTTCAATGATATTCAAAGTCATAGAGCTATCAGTAAGTGAGTCAAATCCAGTTCGATTTGCCCGGATACTGAGTTCGTGGAATCCCAAACCTGGTAGAGAATCTGACCCATTGAAAGTCAACCGATAGGTTTCACTCAATTCATCCCATTGTGCATACCAGAATGTTTGACCAATTGTTACATTGACTAGTGCTAGTGGAATGGCTTCTCCATCCAATAAAGTATAGTTTACTACAAGTGTTGTCTGTTGTAGATATGTTATAGTACCACTAACAATCCAATAGCTATCAATTGATACAGATGCTGATTCAATTTCTAAGATTTGCGAGTTATCTACTGCAGATTGATATCCTTCATGAAAACTATAAGATGCTGAAATAAACAACCCGTGGACACCAAGTCCTGGTGGATCCATATCTCCTATAAATGTGAAATAGTAAAGTTCCAGAATTGGATTATAGAGTGTATCCCATATGGTTGTGCCAATTCTGACAGTAACGTTAGCATCCACAATTGAAACGCCTGAAGCAGCAATTGAGTAGTTGATATAGATAGTCGTATTCTCAACGAAAGTTATTGTATTATTATCATTGAGCCACCAAGACTCGATGTATGTGCTTTCCTTAGTGATGGTGATTTCTTCAAGATCATTAGTGTGAGATTGATGGTTTGATTTTGAGGCAACAACATCAAGAGAGTGTGTACCCGGTATTGGAGTTGGAAAATCAGAGCCTGTGAATATTATCTCATAAGCTCCAGAACTGCTGTTATAATTCGCTACCCATGTTGAAGCACTAACAACTGCTCCTAAAACAGGAGAATGATTGGATGCATATCGGTAAAAGATTCTGAATACTGTTGAGTCCAAGTAAGATATCGTGTTACTCGGAACCCAATCAATGACAAGATATGTATCTTCTAGTCTGATAGTGAAGTATTGGTAAGTATCTACTGAAGCGACAAACCCGTATGCTGATGCGTTAATCAAGACATCATAGTCCAAGTAATCCAATCGGGCATCATCTCCATAGATTACCACTTCGTATGCCTCACTAATGATATTCCAATTAAGGTCGAAAAGGACTCCTCCTATAGTCGCATTAAGAACTCCAATTGAAATTGGTGATCCATTAGACATGACGAATTGTACTGATAGTGTGGTCTGTTGAAAGTAAGTGATATTGTCTCCACCAATCCAAGATATCGCAAGTGTAGTAGGTTCAGTTTGAATAGTTAATATCTCATCAGAATTTGATAGACTCTGGAAATCAATCATGGCTGCTTCGACTAGAATTGGAAATGATGTGATACCTAACGAACTGTCAGACCCGTAAAATGTTCGTTCATATGAGTTACTAGAAGAACTCCAAATCATAGGCAGTGTCATTCCATTTATCGTCACATTGACAGATGCTTCAGAAATCAAAGAATCATTGTACATTACGTAGTATGCATGAAGTGTAGTATATTCTACATAGGTTATCGTATCAGAGAATTCCCATTCAAGAGTAAGTTTGGTTGGGACCACAGGAATCACAACTTTAGTAGTATTCATCTTAGTGACATACCCATATTTCTCAGCACTTATTGTGATTGAATTATTCCCAACACCTAGATAGGTGTCCGAACCATTGATTTTCAATTGATAGAAACCACTAGCATTCCATCCCATTCGAAAAATGAATGAATTTATTGAGACATTCAGAATGGCATCCACAATAGGTGTTGAATCTCCATAAAGGTAATCTGCTATGAGATATGTGTAAGAAAGGAAACTTGGATTGTTTATTCCATTTGCCCAATGCACATCTAGACTTGTTGGTTCTTCTCGAAGTATAACCTGAGCTGTTAGATTGTATGCTGCATAGAATCCAAACATTGTAGCCTCAATAGTCATAGTATAGTTTCCTAAATCAGGTGGTATATCGGTTCCATTGATCTGAAGTCTGTAATCTTGATTAGCAACACTCCATTTCATCAGCCATGAACCCTCTCCAATTGAAACATTCACAGTAGCTTCAGAAATTGGCGAAGAGTTCGTCATCCTATAACTAACCACGAGAATAGAACTAGTCATGTATGAAATATCATTATCAGGAATCCAACTTACAACGAGGTATGATTGTTCTCTATCTAAAGTAATGTTGGTCAAACCATTCCGACTTTCGTATCCGAATTTGTCAGCTCTGATTGTGATATTGTGGAATCCCAATCCAGGCGGGACATCTGTTCCATTGAATGTTAAGCGATATGTTTGTGTATCAATATCCCATACAAGGTCCCAAGCTGGAAATCCATCTATTGTGGCATTAACTGTCGCTCCTGCAATCGGAGAACCATTAGTCATTGTATAATTTATGACTAGAATTGATGTTTCAACAAAAGTTATGGTATTGTTATCTAACCATATGATATCAATGAATGTTGATTCTTCATTAATTATCAAGACCTCGCCTTCATCAGATTTAGAGTCAAATCCAGTTCTGTTCGCATCAATTTTCAGTAAATGTGTTCCAATTCCCGGAAGATTATCTGTTCCACTGAAGGTGTATCTATATGAGCCACTTGGATGCAATACGAGTTCGTACTGGATACCGTCGATTGTAGCTATAACTGTAGCATCTAAAATCGGAGAAGTATTACTCATTCTATAGTACACAACAAGAGTTGTCGATTCGAGGAATGAGATGGTTGGTGAATCCAGCCAAGCCATATTCATACTTGTTGGTTCCAAATCCAGAATCAAGGTTTCTGTGAGATTTCCAGGATCCGAATAACCAACCTTTCTTATTTGTATGGTCAGAATATGAGTTCCAAATCCTGGTATTGAATCGGTTCCATTGAAAGCCAACTCATACATAAATGTATCATTATTCCACTTCATCAGCCAGAATCCCGCAACTGTTGAGACATTCACTATTGCATCAGTAACGGGTGTTCCATTGGTCATTGTATAATTGACTGTAAGAGTTGTTGATTCTATGTATGTAATGGAATTAGTGTTTGACCAATATACTTCATGGATTGTTGGTACTAAATCTATAGTGAGAGTTAGGGTGGTATTCACGTGGTTCACGTAGCCATACTTACCAATTCTAATGGTTAGATTGTGCGTGCCGAAACCTGGGGGTATGTCTGTACCATTAAAGACAAGACGATATGTTTCAGTTCCATAATCCCAATCCCAATCAAGATCCCACGTTGGAAATCCATCAATTGTTACATTAACCACAGCATCAATTGGAATTACTGAATTATTGTTCATTCTGTAGGATACAATGAGAGTAGTTTGATCTATGTAGGTAATGCTTCCAGTATTTGACCAAGCGATTGTGATTGAGGTTGGTTCTAAATCAACAAAGAGTGTTTCGTTGTCATCGGGCTTTAATTCAAAGCCATATAATGACGCAATTACTGATATGTTAAATGACCCAAAACCCGGTATTGAATCAGTTCCATTGAAGGTCAACTCGTACACAAATGTATCAGTATTCCACACCATTAGCCATGATTCTGTATCTATTGTAACACTAACTGTTGCATTAATTACTGGAGATCCGTTTGATTGATTGTATTTTGCAATTAGCGTTGTAGAGGTGACATAGGTAATGCTATTGGTATTTGACCAAGACAAAACAAGTGTTGTGGGTTCTTCAGTAATATTCAATGTCTGGAAAATATTGGAATAATTTTGATATCCAAATTTGGAGGCTTCAATTATCAAATTATGAAATCCAAATCCTGGAAGTAAATCACTGCCATTGAATTGGTACCAGTATCTCCCGGTTCCACCATTCCAGTTCATCACATAGATGTCGGTATCAATGATGACTTCAACTATAGCGGGATAGATTGGAGTTGCATTGGACATTTGGTAATCGATATAGAGGGTCACACTCTCAACATAGGTGATATTAGTACTCCCTGACCATTCTATGTTGAATAAGGTGCTCTCCTCGTGTATATAGAGTGTTTCGTTATCATCGGGTTTTGATTCAAAACCATAAAGTGATGCAAGAACTGATACATCGAATGTCCCAAAACCCGGTATTGAATCGGTTCCATTGAAGGTCAACTCGTAGGCAAATGTATCAGTATTCCACACCATTAGCCATGATTCTGTATCTATTGTAACGCTAACTGTTGCATTAATTAATGGAGATCCGTTTGATTGATTGTATTTTGCAATCAACATTGTAGAGGTCACATATGATATTTCATTCCCATTGGACCAAGACAGAACCAGTGTTGTTGGCTCTTCAGTTATATTCAGTGTTTGTGTGAGGTCACTCCGATAGGCATATCCAAATTTAGAGGCTTTAATTATCAAATTATGAAATCCAAATCCTGGAAGTAAATCACTGCCATTGAATTGATACCAGTATCTCCCGGTTCCACCATTCCAGTTCATCACATAGATGTCAGTATCAATGGTGACCTCAACAGTAGCGGGATAGATTGGAGTTGTATTGGACATCTGGTAGTCGACATAGAGGGTCACGCTCTCAACATAGGTGATGTCAGTACTCCCTGACCATTCTATATTGAGTATGGTACTCTCTTCATGAATAATGAGTGTCTTAGTATAGCTTTGCGATTTATACCCTGCTAGAGATGCATTAATAGTGAGGGTATGGATCCCAAAACCTGGATCAATATCGGTTCCATTGAAAATCATCTTGTAGGTACCGCTGCCCTCATCAAAATTTAGCTGCCATGTAGTTGTTCCAATTGTCACTTCGACATGTGCATCAGGAATTGGTATGTTTCCGACTCTTTCGTATGCAACAGAAAGCTCTGTAGTTTCAACATAAGAAATGTTGGAATAAATAATTGTCAGGGGTAAGGTATCATGAATAAGATCTACATCTATGGTTATACTCCGATTTTCGAGTGCATATCCTTCAGCATAGATAGTCAATGTGTGTAGTCCTGGTGACATACTAGCTGTTGAAACAGTTGCATCCCATCTTCCATTACTCTGGTCAGTGAGAGACTGGTTCACCACAGATCCGAATGAATAGGTGACATCTGCACTTGATGAGTCAATCCCTGCTGCTGGAAATACTTGGTTGTAGTCAATTCCAATGTAAAAGGAGTCATCAGTGTAGTCATTGATGGTATATTCATCTGCTACGAGTGTTGTTTCATAGAATACTACAACATCATTTGATTGATATCCTACTTCTGTTCCATTTGACCAATACACATCTATCGTGTGTAGACCATTAGATGATGAATCTGTTGAGATGTCCCATTGGTAATGCGATGTTCCTGATGTTACTGAGTAATCATCAGAATATTCTTCTGCGGCTTGATAGTACACTACAAGATGCGCATTACCATTTGCTGCGGGATTTGATGATTGGTCTTCAATTGTTGCATTGATATCCATTGTGACAGATATACTTACTTTATCAGTGATAATACTATCATCACTCGTATCAAACATCGATAACGATTTCATATAATTTGGAGATGTACATTCCAATATCCAAGTTTCATCCGCCAGACCAAAGCAATTTACGCTGGATTCTATTTGTGTGAAATGGTCGAAATATTGAGTTGGGTAAGTGATGTTAAATAAATGACTTGCAGTCCAGTCACTTGGAACCAACACAGTTAGATTTCTATCTTGAGAACCAGCTAGTTCTGGATAATCGATAGATGTTGTTATATTCCATAAAATGACCGAATTAGAAGAATCTGCATACCAAGATGTGGAGGATGTGACAGACTGCTTGTATCTAAGTGTAAGATCGTATTCTACTGATATAGATTGATTCGATGAGAATTGTATTTGTGAAACATTAGTAAGAGAATCGAATTTCCATTGAGAACCTGCCAATAATGATGAATTTCCTCGCAAATCTATGATAGATGGATCCGAGAATTCAAGAGCAGAATTACTTGTTGTATTCCACGGAATATAAGTATAGTTAAGCAGAGCCTCATATGGTCTACTAGAACTCCAGGGGATATATTCTGTAGTATGGCGTCGCGTTTCATAGGTACCTTCTGAATCCTCATAATACCATTGAATTATTGGGAATGTACCGAAGACCTCTATAAGTCTGGTCCCGTTCATTACTGCATAATATATTGTGTCTGCATCTAGAGTTGTGGATTCTGTTACACTTGCCCAGGTCGGAGTAAGTCCTACATTTCCTAATGGGACAGAGGACACCATATTTGTAGCCCCATCTGAATAATCTGATCTAAGGTCGAAATATGCATAATGATGATACAGGGGATCATATGATGATGAAGTATACAAGAGTGAGATATTTTCTAGTTTACCATCATGACTCATACCATAGAATCCCTGTGTCAACTGGTCATAATATCCAGTATCATATTTTGATATGTTGAATAAGATGTGACCTGGACTAGTTCTGGATCCAATTATCTCTCGTTCTGCTAATGCTACAATTCTTGTAGTAGAAATTTCAACCTCATACAATGACCAACCATCAATATGGTAGGATGATAAATCTATGATTTGATTATGTGACTCACTGTCTGAGTAGCTGTTCGCTAGTGAAAATTGTAAATTATTGATATTACGGGAATATCCCGCAGCTGAAAGAAGACTATTTCCTATTCCTTCAACAGATGAAGATGTATGAGTATCAGAGGGATGTGCTACTTGAGGTTCAAAATTAGATGTTAAAAAATCAGTTGTTGTACTGTGTGAAGCAAAGCCTATGCTTAGAATCAAAATACCAATGATGAATATCCGTCTAAGCCCCATTTTTGAAAATCTCTTACTTTTCGTCAACTACAAACAACTCAAGTAAAAGAGCTATCCTTCATTGTAGCATCCTATACAATTTTCTATGTAAATTACATATATCAACATGCTGTGGATTGTATCCGGTCGATAAATCGAGAATGTATTCTAAGTATAATATGATGGTCCTGCATCCGTGGCGTCTGCTGTTTTCTGTCCTGGTTGTCCAGTTATATCATTGAGGATCGCAATGACCATGTCTATCGCACTATGAAGCCTCCGCATGGTCTTCCAAAGATTCTGTTCAGAGAATGCATCATCATAGAGTCTATCTGATATAACAAAGCCCGGTCCCGGAGGCTGCGGACCTGGTTGCCCTGGCTTTGGTTGAATAAAACCTAGATTTACACTCTGTGTGAAGCTGAACTTTAGAGCCTGCATCTGGAACTCTCGTAGCTTCTCAGCTGTCAGGAGCTTTTGATGCTGCGGAGAAATCATGATTTGGGACTCGACCTGAACATACCTCTGGTCATTTGGACGCACAACTGTGAAGAAGAACCGCATGAACTTTACTTTGTACAGAAACGCAGCTCTTGGATCTGAGATGCTCTCAACTTTAGTGCCCTCTCGCGAGAACCATTCCCGAATTGTGTTTTTCAGCAGTTCAGTTTCATCCACATATTGCTCCTCCATTGTCTACCGCAGGGATGGCTTCTCACTTAACGGTTGTGCTATTCCCGAAACCATTCAACTTTGTTATAGCCAATCGGAGATCTATCAGCATAGCAAGTTATCTGTTCCCGAACAGAATTAATCATCTGAGTGTCTCCAGTAACTTGAATAATGCGATATTCTGAGCTACGTCGTGTCAATATGACACCCCATGGATCCACAACTTGACTATGACCAAAGTATATCTTCTTATCGAATCCGAATCCAATCCGGTTTGCTGCTGCGACATAGAGCTGGTTTTCAATGGCTCTTGCTTGAATCAATGTATTCCAATGAGTACTTCTAGGATCTGGAAATGCTGCTGGAATGATTAGTATCTCTGCTCCCTCAATTGCTAGTTTTCGAGATAATTCAGGAAATCTGATGTCATAGCAGATTTGCACTCCGACCTTGATACCACCACACTCCATTAATACGATTGACTCTCCTCCATTAAAGACATCACGCTCCTCTTGGAAAGGGTGTATCTTCCTATATGTCCCTATCACATCACCTGATGGTCCAGCACCCACCAGAGTATTGTAGTATCTTTGTTCACCTCTCTCAATATCAGTTCCAAAGACATAAGCTCCAAATTTCTTTGCGATTTTGCAAATGAATTTGCTCGTTGGTCCTGGTATTCCAGGTCCTTGCTGTTCGTAGTCTTCATGCCTGAATCCAATAGCAAAGAGCTCGGGAAACACAATGAATTGCACACCTCCTAGGTTCTTGTATTCTCTCAAGAGTCCTTCTGCTTGTTCAAAGTTGAACTTCCTGTTTCCCTCCTCGCACATCAACTGAACAAGGGTCATTGTGAATTCCATAGATATCACGCCTCCGTCGCGTTTAGCTATCTGAATATCTTTTTCTAAATAAGCAAAGTGGCAGAAGTAGCTGGGTATAATTAATAACCTACATCATAACGCTTAATTGCACGTCTCGGGCTTGCGAGCTAGACGGCTCACAGCGGACGTGTTTCTGGTTGGTAAATGAAGTTAATACTGAGCCTAAGAGCAGGAAAGAGATGCCAAAGACATCCTACTCCAAACCCATGGTTGGAGCTACGGGTGAGACCGGTAGCTGGCGGACTTTCGACCCAGTGGTAGATTATGACGAGTGCAACAGATGCCGGACATGCTGGCTACACTGCCCTGAGGCTGTGATAAGCTTAGATGAGGATGGAACTCCTCATACGGATTACGATTACTGCAAGGGGTGCGGAATTTGCGCACAAGTCTGTCCAAAACAGTGTATCGAGATGGTGCGCACGGATGAGCGTAAGAGGAGGACTGGTGAGGTTTGAAGACAGAACTTATGAGTGCGAACTATGCTGCAGCGCGTTCAGTTATCTCTGCACGTGTTGAGGTTGTAGCAGCGTATCCAATTACACCGGCTACGACAGTGCCGGAGCAGATTGCACTTCTCAATGAAGATGGTTTCTATACCGGTCAATTCATCCGTGTAGAATCCGAACATTCTGCGATTTTTGCATGTATCGGAGCAAGCTCCACAGGTGCCCGTGCATTCACTGCTACTTCATCCAATGGACTTCTTCTAATGGATGAGGGACTTCATTGGGCTGCAGCAGCGAGACTACCCATTGTGATAAACAACATCAATCGATCGGTATCTCCAAGCTGGAATATTCACGTGACCCATGACGATTCTTATTCAAAGCGTGATACGGGCTGGATTCAGTTCTATGTATCAAGTGTTGACGAGCTCTACCATACAATTATCCAATCATTCAAACTTGCTGAAGATGAGCGAGTACTCATGCCAGTAATGATCAACTCTGATGGATTCGTATTGAGCCATACATTGTCATCGTTCGATTACCTAGAACCAGAAGAAGTTGACAAGTTCTTACCTCCATATTCACCCCCCCACTGGATCATGGATCCAGCTAATCCTGTATCTCACGGAAACATAGTATTTCCCGAGTACTATCAAGAATTCCGGTATATGATGCATGAAGGTACACAGAATGCTCTGAAAGTCTATGAGGAGGTTGAAAAGGATTACAAGAATCTCTTCGGGAAGTACTTCGGAGGTCCTATTGACTGCTACAAGTGCGATGATGCAGAAGTTGTATTCACCTCACAGGGATCCATTGCGGCTGAGGCTAAGGATGCAGTAGATGAACTCCGTGATGAGGGCTACAGGGTTGGAAATGCAAGAGTACGTATGATTCGTCCATTCCCTGTTGATAAGATACGAGAACTTGGTAGCCATGTGAAGGGCTTTGCCAGCTTTGACAGAGGAGTTTCTTATGGATTCGGAGGCCCCGTAGCTAATGATATTCGTGCATCAATGTATCATACGAAGTATCGTCCGATGATTAAGAGTTACATTGGCGGTCTCGGTGGTCGCGATATGACTGTCACCGATATTAAGGAAGTAATTAAGGATACTTACAAAGCTGTAGAAAGCGGTGATTTGGGTCCTGAGGAGACCTGGCATGATTTAATGGAGTGATAACAATGGTAGCAACACGAGAAATGCCACTCAAGGAATATGTACTGAAAGGAAATGCTGCATGTGCAGGTTGTCAGGATATGGTTGCATTAAGACACGCTCATAAGGCGCTTGAAGGTGATGTTATTCAGGTCGTCCCAGCATGCTGTACTAGCGTTGTGCAGTCACTATGGCCAAAGAGTGGACTTGCGATACCAGTTCTGAATACCGCTTTCATGGCCGCAGCCGCTACTGCCTCTGGAGTGAAAGCAGCTCTTAAGGCAAAGGGGAATGATACTACAATGGTCATGGTATGGGCTGGAGATGGCGGGACTTTCGATATAGGCATTCAGGCCCTTAGCGGCGCGCTCGAACGAAGGACTGATTTCCTCTATATCTGCTATAATAACCAAGTATACAGCAATACAGGAACACAACGCTCTGGAGCCACTCCATTGCACGCTCAGACGACAACAACTTGGCGTGGGAAGACTGAGCCGGAGAAGATGATTGATCTTATTGTTTCAGCTCATGAACCCGTCTATCAGTTTACTGCTAATACTGCCTATCCCAGAGACCTGTATGATAAATTCAAGAAAGCACTTGAGTATCCAGGTCCAAAATTTGGCCATATTTTTCTTCCCTGTCCTCAGGCTTGGAATTACCCTGTCGAACAAGGCGTTGAGATTGGCAAGTTGGCAGTTGAAACTGGATATTGGATACAATGGGAACGTATTGGTGAGGAATTCATCCTAGGGAGAGAGAGTAAGCGATTCCAAGATCCTGAGAAGAGAAAACCCGTTGATGAGTTTCTCAAGATGCAAGGTCGATTTTCACATCTATTCAAGCCAAAGCGTGACGAAAAGAAGATCAATGAGTTTGAAGACTTCATCCAACACCGATGGGATGTCATTATGCGCGCCTTTACTTAGCTCACTCCAAGTCTTTTCTCTGGGCTTGGAGGACTAAGTATGCTACGCCACCTGCAAAGGCAGAAACAATACGTTTCATCCTATGTTGTTCTTCAAGGCTTTCAATATCACCTCGGGCTATGCTTGTTCTTGTTGCTTCCTCTGCGATGAATCTTGAAACCCAAGGAAGATTATTGAGCGATGCTCCAAGGTTTAGAATTTCAAGGATACGAAATGAGGTTTCGAAGCAGATTTCCTCAGTAAATTTGTCCACTTCCGAGCCTAGTGAGTCTATATGTTTCTCAATCAACTCTGCAATGGCATCAAACGCATCTACTATTTCCTCAACAAGTTCGTCAGCAGCCAATGCATAAGTGCGAGCTTCCGTAAGTTGTTGCTTTAGATTGGAGAGAACAACCCGAAAACGACGTTCTGGAGAGATTTGTGGCTTTTCACCAATTTGTGCTCTTCTCTTACAATCTGATAATTCTTCATAAATTGTTAAAGCTTTATCATCCGACTCCATGATAGAAGTCGTAATCTCGATATTTTCTCCCTTCAAAATATCTACAAAGGCATCAAGTTCTTCGTTCTTTCCCTTACTCGGACGCTCTCTGAGGAGGCTGGCATAATAATCCGTAATCTCTTTGATGAGGTATGATGTGAACTCCCACTCTGTCCATACCCGTTGCGATCCTTGTGCTACCGATTTGAAGAGTGAACATGTCGTCATCTTAGACGCAAATTTCCTAAGTACATCAAGAGTCAGCATCAATCTTGAAAATACCCTTGCTGTGCCTACAAGTGGCCAGTCAAAAGGTCTACTTGATCCGCTTCCGGAAATTTGGTATGATAGAGATGCCATTGCCTGCTTAGTCATTATATACAGGGCGGTTTCTTCAATGAGTCTGTGTTCTGGAAGATTGAATACTTCATCAAGATTAAACGGGAAATCCGAACCTTTCATCAACATGAGTGCAAGCATCGTTCGCAACCTGCTTCTTCTCATAGAATCATCGATCGCAAAACCACTCTCAATTCCATTAATGTCAAAATACTCCTCAATAAAACCCCTATTGATCATTTCGAGCGAAACGACCTGATTGAGTTCAGCTCGAGACTCGTCTGATAATAATATACTCTCCACCAGAGTTACCAAACCCTGATTTTCGATATCACTTGGGAGTATCGTGGGACTCACAGCTACCTTGGGTAATATCATAACCCATAGAATAGCTAGTGCACTACGTTTTCCTGCAAGAATTGCTTGGTCTCCAGTTTCAAGATATGCGCGGTTTGGTTTGAAGCCTGCCCATGACTGTACTGTCATGAGAAATTCTACCTTTTCCTTATCTTGGAAGGCTCTTGTAAGGATGTGTCGCTTTACTGTTTCAAGTAGGTCAAATGGATTAGTTGATATTTCAGAATAACTAGCTAATCCTAATTCATCCCGAATCTCAAATGCGTCCTTTTTTTGATACTCTGAAATGGTCTTGAAGACTAGGCTTAGATGAAGATTGTTGACAATCATTTTGGCTACTTCAGTCAGTTCTTTCATCTCTAGTCCTCCCTTGAGAGCGTGTTCAACACTTCTCTATGTGATACCTTGCCCTTGAATCCAGCTTCGATTAGTTGGAACATTTCCATTATTGCAACTTCTACGTCTGTTTCAATCCCGGTGCCCATGAGTTTCGTGAAAACAAGATTGTTCAATTGATGTTCAAGATCGATTTCATCAGCACATGAGATTCCCGATTCAACTCCAAGATTGAGAACAGAATCAAATCCTCGATAATTGACTTCGACTACTCTACCATACGGGTGTTTCTCATTTCTCACATAGATTCGTCGACGTGGTGCTAGCCCAAAGAAGTCTATATCATCTAAGAGTTTCACAAGTCTAGACCGAAGAAACGAACTAGAAGCATAAGCTCTCATAAGCTCCGCAAAGGAGATTAGACCTGCTAGACGTTTTGCCAATTCTACTTCTTTGGAGTAGCTCATAATCTCGGTTGATAAGCCAGAGTCTTTGAGAAAATCTTCAAAATGAAAGCTTCCTAATGTGTCCAAGGTAACCTTGACAGATCTTTTACCGCCATCCTCATTGAACACAAATCCCTCGCTGACATCAAGAGCTCGAACATCTTCTGGGCGGAAACTCGATAAGGTCATCCCGAATCGTTGAGTTTGAGTCACTTCTATCAAGACCGCATCAACTGATGTCTGTTGTCCTGAACAATAGAAGATACCAGGCAGGAATGCATACAGGTTGGCAGTTTCATTACTATTTAATAAACTCTCAATAATCATTGAACTTTGAGGAAAATCAATATGAAGCCCCTTGTTTTCTATTCTACTTGAAGCTTTAACTGGGTCGGTTTCATGTTTGTAGATTCCTGAAAGGAGGCTATCCTCCTCTTCGTTTTCTACGGATTCGGTTTTTAATTGATCATCGATGTTTGAGCTTGCTGTGAGATCTGATGTTAGTATACCCCCAGTAAGTAAACCTGTATCCTGCAAAAGATTTCGGTCCAATCTCATGCTGCTTGGCATTGAGTACCCCACGCCATTGAAATAGTCGAGAATGGAAATGCCAATAATCCACTCATCTTCAGGAAGCACACTCTCTTGTATCTCAATTAATCTAAGAGGTTTCTTCCCATGTTCTGACAAAAACGTGCACCAGTCCCATCTTTCGTTAAGGATATCCTAGTTTTGAATGTTTATCGAGTGTACCCTTTTTACCTAGCGTTTCTTGTTCCATAGAACGATTCCAGCTGCTATAATGATAATCACAATCAAAAGACCTGTGATGGGTATGGCAAATCTCTCCAGGCGCAGCTCAGCATACTGCGGATCTGTCCCCTCAAGATATTCATCAAGATTCGAGACTAAATCTTGATCAGGATCTTCTTGGGAATCATCGACAGCTGGATTAAGATTGTGTGCAACCTCAAAATCATCTGGCATTTGATCGAAGTCAGAATCAACTAGAAGTGGATTACTGTTATGTTGATACTCCTCCAAATTAGTGAGTGTGTCTCCATCCTCATCTCCTAATGCATCGCTGGGATCCAGTGGATTTAGTCCAAAATTGATTTCCCAATTATCAGGTATAGAATCAAAATCTGAATCCGCATTGACCCAAGATGTTCCGAGTATCATTTCTTGCCCATCACTGAGAGTATCTAAATCACTGTCGAGCATGAAGTAGCTTGCATCAAACCAAAACTCTTCGCTATCTGGTACATCATTTCCATCAATATCTGAGTCATATTCATAGGTCAAATCACATCCGGTACTAGTACTCCCCTGATTGAGAACGAACAACTTGTAAACGCCTTCTGTATTAACAGTCTGCTGAATGACAACTGACATCTCCCACGGTGATGTCTGATCTCGTATTACTTCTTTTAGAAGTTGATTCTCCGGATTGTACAGTTTGAATGAAATTGATCCACCCCACCATCGACTTGTAACATTGATTATTGTCTGTCCTGTGATAGTTATTGAATAATTCTTCTGAGATCCCGGATTCAGAGTTATCTTGTGGTTCTCAAGGATTAATTGTTGGTATGCTCTTCCCATGGTGAAAGCAATACTTGCACCGATTGCCTTTACACCCTCGATTGCTACTCCATAATTATAGAGTGGATTATTCCACACATCTCCGCTTGTATGATATGCATAATCGTAGGCAAATCCACTCTCATGGGCAAACAGAGACCTCAGATAGCCCCTTTGGATGAATGGCCAATGGTCGGACGATTGCCAACCAGAAAAATCACTTGAGATTATCGGTTCAATCCCATTACGACCATAATTGCTACTCAATGCTCTGGGAAGATCCGCCCAATACTTCCCATCATGATATGACCCAACAGGATATGCCATTAAAACAGATAGCCTCTCTGGATGGGGAACCAAGAGCATATCGATATTATAGTGAACAAGTAGTTCAACACCTCTCAAGCTCAATATATGAGCTACTTCACCAGATCCCAATAATCCGATTTCTTCTGCATTCCACGCTCCAAAATAAATGTCAAGTGGCCAGTTGTATTGTGATAGGACTCGAGCAAGCTCGAGGATGGCAGCTACTCCACTCCCATCATCATTTGCACCAGCTCCAACAGCGAGACCATCATAATGACCTCCGACAAGTATTGCGGGTGCATTGTTTGGAAGGTATCCAGGTAGGCGCCCAAGAACCGAATGATATTCTCCTAGAACCTCGACCTCTATTCTGCTGTTAGAAACTGCGATGAGCTCATTGGCAATCCAATTCCTAGCAGCAGAATTAGCCTCGCTCATCAATGTGGGTGATTGAATCCACCTAGAACCGTTCTCGGTCAACTTGATGACATAATCTTTGAATGAATTCGCTGAAATTGTTTGGAAAATGGTTCTCGAGTAGTCAACACCATAGACTCTCTCTAGGTTCTCAGAAACGGTATATACTGTGTCAATGGTCTTTTGAGAATGAGGAAAACTTGTAACTCCAAATGAGGCTGAGAAAAGTGAGACACAAATGAACACTCCTAACAGAATCTTATTCATCATCTCGCCTCTTTATCTACACAAATTTTCTATTTCGAAAGTAAACAAATCCTGCGATAGTTGCAACGATGGCAATTGGCGAGACTATGAAAAGAATTGGAGGTGAACTGAATTCTGCAATCTGCGGATTCGTGCCGGCTAGATACTCCTCAAGATTCGTCCTCCCGTCCCCATCAGGATCAAGTGCTGCGTCATCTATCAATGGATTAAGACCATTCTCTAATTCCCATAGGTCATCTATTGAGTCACCATCCGAATCAGATGAAAACGGATTCAATCCCCCAGAGTACTCTTGTGCATTTGTTAGTCCATCCGAGTCAGCGTCGAGATTTCCATCTGATGCATCATTGGGGTCGAATCCCATGTCAACTTCGTATTTGTCATCCATCGTATCGCCGTCAGAATCAACCTGATTGCCATCTGTCCCTAGGAATATCTCTTCTGCATCACTGATACCATCATTGTCCTGGTCTGTCACAAACAGACTCTCATCAAGCCAGTATTCCTGGCTATCCAGAATCCCGTTACCGTCGATATCTGAATCATACGTAATAGTCAACTCATAACCAACACTGACAAAGTTTGTATTTTCAATTTCAAGAGCATACAGACCCTTAGCGGTTACAGGTATATTCAGGATGTTAGTTGGAACCCAGGCTGAAGTATAATCACAGATTGCGCTAGCTACAAGAGTATTACTTGGATTGTACACGTTGTATGAGGTTGAGCCACCGAACCAACGAACTGTAATGTTCAATATTGTGGATGTGGTGACTGCCATGTAGAATTTCTCGATGCGGCCCCCACCTATAATAAAATTGTATTTGAGTTGGACAGGTTCTCCATATTTCCTACCCATTGTGAAAGCCATACTGGCTCCAATGACAGCTGCGGTTTCCTTACCTAGATTATAGTTTAGCTGTCGATAGTCCCATCGATCATTCACATTGTGATAGCTACCATCTATTGCGAGTCCTGATTCGAAGACACATAGTATATTATTATAACCGCGCTGATAGAATGCCTCCTGATCTGAGGTTTCCCATAAGTAGAATATACCAGATGGAATCGGAACGAATGAATTCATTCCATAGTTATTGCTAATCATCCGTGCTAGATCTCCCCAGTATTTGCTTTGGTGATAGGTTTCAACGGATCCTGAAAGATAGCCTATCTGGATTCGTTCATCCGAGGGAAGTGCTGAATCTGTAACTAGAATGGTATCGACATTGTACATGGCGAGAATATCAATTCCTCTTTGTTGGAGCACATTTGCTACTTCCGGACTACCACTCATGAATTGAAATGAATAGAGTGCATTAAACGCAATGAAGTAGATATCCAGCGGCCACATGTATTGCGACATTGCATATGCAAGCTCAAGGACAACCGCGATACCACTTCCATCGGCATTAGCCCCGTCTGAATCCTTTACAGAATCATAATGGGCAGATACTACAAGTACTGGATTATCATCTCCTGGCAAATATCCTGGAAGTCGACCTACTACATTCTTGTGATTACCAATTATCTCCACCTCAATACGCCCCGAAGATCTATCTTTGAGCTGCTCAACGATATAATTTCTAGCATACATATTAGCTCCTCTATCGACCATTGCCTGGTCCATGACCCATCTGGAATGATTCTCAGTGAATTTATGTACCAGGTCTTGAAATCCAGTGTAGGTTGGAATTGCATATACCTCTGATGCAATATTCTCTCCATAGATCCGGCGGTCTGGTATTTGTGAGGCTTCTGACGTGATACTTACCTCTGCTGTGTTTACAATAGCTTGGCAATCTGATGGCGTAAACAGCATCAGGCAAACCATTATCGCAAACCACAGCTGGTTCATAGATAGGGCACTAAACCTACTCATTGATGAAGGTTCTCCTAGCAGCAAGCAGGGTTATGTATTTCAGACACTTTTATACCATTCAGTTGAGTAAATATTGGGTTGAATTCAGATGCCTATTACAGATTTTCCCTCTGTCCTCCAAATCAAGGATCCCATTCATGGTTACATAAGTCTCTCAGACGTAGAGAAACAGCTTATTGATCATCGGATATCTCAGAGACTTAGGTATATCAAGGGTCCCGCTGGTCTTTCATTAGTCTATCCCGGGGCGGACATTGCACTCCTCGGTAGAACTCTTGGTTTTCTACATATGACCAGGATTTTCTTAGAATATCTTGGAGCTACTATCGAGGAGATACAGAAAGGTCGGTTGGCGTCCTATTTACTAATGCTCGCAAATGGTCCATGGTCAAATGTTATGGAAGAATATTTGACTATGCGAGGTTCCAATCCCCTCAAGATTACTAAGGCTATTCTTGGTAAAACGGAAATAGGAACAATAATAGAAAATCACGGATTTTCAAAATCAGAGATACAAGATGTGATTGAACGTGGTGTGCCTATTAAAAGTGTTAGGCTTGACATCAAGAACTGTCCTATCAATCCAGAACTCATTGACGACCTCGAACGAGACTCATATTTTGCAGGGGTGGATTATGCACAGCTTGAATTTCACAGACTATTTGATGCAACACGCATTACAAAGAACAAGATTGCTGTAGAACGTGGTTCTCTATTCACCCTAGAATCATACTTGTCTGCAGCTGTCAACATGTTTGATGCTGTATACTTCCATAAGACTGTTCGTGCAGCTGAATTGATGTTATTGCGAGTTCTTGATGAAGCTGGTTCACAGCTTTTCCCTTCACCTCTGGACAACACTCTTGAATTCTTCAAAAATGATGACCTCACTTTTCTAACCAGACTTCTTCGTGTCGACTCTGAGGAAAGTGAAGAACTCAAAACTGCAAATCGAATCTTTTCTGATTTCAACAAACGTTATCTGATAAAATTGGTCAGCACACGTGCTATCTCCGATCCTGCATTTCTGAATAAGTTGTCAACTCCTGATGGTCTCTTTTCTATCGAACAAGAGATTGCTGAGGATGCGGATATTGATTCTCATAATGTTTACATCGATTTTCCAGATCGCGCATCTGTCACTTTCTATCCTGGAAAGTTCGATCTTGATGGGATTGCTTTATTCGAACGTGGATCAAGTGGATACGAGTTTTGGAAACTGAGTGACCTAAGCCCGATGGCAAGGAGTTTCTCCAGAATTTTGAAACCTGTGCGTGTCTACACGACACGAGGTTATCGTTCAAAATTAAAGAAATCAGCGGATAAAGTGCTGGAAAGCGTAGATGCTACAGGAAGTAAATGAGAAGAATTACTTATATCATTCATAGTGCTAACCTTATCTTGAATGAACGAATAGGTTCTTGGTGATTACTATGATTGAAGCACGTGAGAATGGCTCAAAGTCAATCGTACTAGATATGAATTTCTTGATGATGCTGGTCGGAGCACTCATTTGGTTGCTAGGCTACTATTTGGAATTTCTAAATGGACTATTCCGCTCCACTGGATTTGTCCTTGTCTGTTTTTATGCTGCAATCACTTCGCTGAAAAGACCCGCGACACTTGCTTGGCCAGGACTGCTTTTCGGTGGATTGATGCAGATTATAGGATATTACATAATTTATGTTCCAGTGATTTCGGTGCTTTCTCCTCCACTGATAGTGATTGGTGGTGTCATAATCGTGTATTTTGCCATACCTCTAGCTCTCCAGCGTGGTGAGCTTCCTGTTATGACACGATTGCAGAAACTTATAGACTCCAAGATGCACGAAAGGGCAAAAGAGGAAAAGACTGCAAAAGAACCTGAAAAGCAAGAAGCAAATGCCCCTGATAAAGACAAGCAAGAATAGAGCGTCGATATAAGTAGCCCGAGATGCTTGTCTAAGATTTGCTTAAGAACCAAAGTTCTGCATCAGTTGTATTAATCGATATCATTTTTCCACTCGGGTGTTAAGCTGTGTTCTCATGCAAGAAATGCCAAGAACCCCTGTACGTACGAAACGCTGAGATGCAAGACCACATCCTGACTCTTGAAACACAATGTCTGAATGGTCAT
Organism: Candidatus Thorarchaeota archaeon; assembly: GCA_029858305.1. Lineage (GTDB taxonomy): Archaea > Asgardarchaeota > Thorarchaeia > Thorarchaeales > Thorarchaeaceae > SMTZ1-45. The sequence continues at coordinate 60,283 of JAOUFI010000002.1, read as the reverse complement.
AAAAGTGCAAGGCGACTCGCCGAGCATCAGATAAGCGATGTTGGTTCAGAGATTTTCAAGAAGATGTTTGTATGCACAGAGTGTGGCTCGAACATGACACTTGTTGATACTATTATCCAAGGATCAAAGACTGAGGGAATCTTTCTCTGCCCGCGTCATGGGATGGAGAAACGTGAATTTCCAAGAGAGTTTCTTTCAACTGTACAGCTTGCGGCTGCAGAGGTTGATAGTCCAAGAGCCATCATTGATTCTTTCAGATGTCCACAGTGTGGGTTTGTATATGCTATCAGCGAGGTAGAGCAACGTCGAGGAATAATAGAGATCGAGGTAAGATGTGCAAATAATCACAAGGCAAGTAGGTACCTCCCAAGTGACTTGGAAACATCTCTTCTAAAGAGAATTCTGCAGCGAGTAGTTCATTGCGATAAATGTGGACTTCCTGGACATATAGCTGATTTAGAAGAACGAGGTAATTCAGCACGTGTATATGTCGCATGCCCAGTTCATGGTGTTACTAAGAAGGACATTCCTACACAATTTGTAGGTCCACTTAGAGAATCAATTTCTGAGATACCTGAGGATGCAGTACTTCGAGCCACTCTCACTACAAATGAGTGCAGACAACCTCTGGCAATAAGAAGTATTGAGGATGATAAATCTGGCTACAAGTTGAAGTGCATTTGCCCTGGCAATAAGGTCACTACAGAGAGGATACTTCCACTCACATGGAATGATGCAGTTGCTAACCGGATAACAGCTGCTATACTCACATGCGATGATTGTGGACACTTAACACATATTCTGAGTAAGAGGAAGAGTGCAAAGAAAGTTGCATTCCAGATTGTCTGTCCAATTCATGGTGTGATGCAAAGAGAAGCAACCCCTTCCATCTTCAATATTATTTCTGACCATGAACACTTAATTGACCGCCTCCCATCTATTGTAAGAAGTCTAAGCTGCGAAAAATGTAGTATGCCGCTCACACTAAGAGATGTTGAAGAACGTCGAGGACTCGTAGAGTTTGATGTAGAGTGTAGAAACAGTCATAGAAGTAAGAGACTGTTTAAACCTGAATTGGAGCTAGAGACTCTTGTCGATCTTTACAAGCGTTTCTTCCAATGTCCTGAGTGTTATGAGCCATTAGATTTAGTATATGTGGAACCTGGTGGTCGTGAGGACCGGGTTGTTCAATTGTGCTCAATTCACGGAAAGTACGTATTTGATATTCCTCCTGACCATGCCAAAGCTATGCAGAATGCATATGCAGAAATGCTGGCTGACAAGGCAAAACCTCCAGTTGAAGTGAGTGAACCCAAACCACCTGAAACTCTAGAAGCGGAGGGTGAATCCATTGATTCTCCAGATGGCGGAGTTAAGGCTATGCGTGGTTGTGAGATTGTTGGAGGTAAATTTGATTACAAGGTCAAAGTAGCCAATAATAGTGGATATGTTATCACAAATGTAACAGTGAGTATTGTTGCATATCCGGTAGACTGTATGGAGCTGGCTGGAGAGAGTGTGAAAACAATATCTAGAATCGAAGTAGGCGGCTTTAGAAGCCCTCAGTTCACGTTCTACCCAACAAAGGATTGTGTACAGGGAAAAGTTGTTGCAACAGTTTCATACATTGATTTTCTCGATCAGTTACACACAATGAGTGTAGAGCCATATCTGATTCGTTCAGTCTGCGATCTTTTGACCCCTTCTAAGAAAACATCTGCAGAGTTTAACCTTGTTCTATCCAGTCTTGAAAAGACTCAGCAAGAGCAGACTCTTGATTGGAATGCTAAGGTCTTATTCACGAAGGCTGAGAAAATATTGCCTACGAAGAATTTCCATGTTGTGGATACTGAGGAGCATGTAATTTCGGGTGAATTCATAGGAACCATCCGTGGCTATGCTGAAGGCAAGTATACAAAGCGAAAGATAGCGGTTGTTCTCCTAATATCTGGTCCAGAAAATGGTCGTCACTCAGTTGTAAAAGTAGAAGCCCTTGGTGAGGATGTATCAATGCTACCTACAACCATTGATGAGCTTGCTGACACAATGGATTCATGGGTGTGTCTACGATGTGGAGCACCCCTAGAAACAGATCAAGTGGAAGATCTGGGAAAACGTCTGCCAATTCGTTGTAAGTATTGCACTCATTCTCTTACCATTGCATTATATCTACAATGATTAGTCTCGTATGCGGAGTACATATTAGGAAGCTCGAGGAATTTATGAGATTGACTACGTGCTGCGCCAAGGTAGTTGATAGATGTGTTCGTTTGCAAGAAATGTAAGGAACCTTTCTCTATTCTCGGAAGCGAGATGCGTGGTAGCACGGTGCGGCTGTATTGTCAATGTTTCAACGGTCACAAAGGCAAGAGAGACGTTGCACGGTATCAAGTAGATAGCATGGCTCCCGAAATTTACAAGGGTCTATTCACATGCGTTGTGTGTGGTTCTACAATGTCTCTAGTGCACACAGATTTGGGTAGACACGAAGTTGAGTACATGTTTCTGTGTCCAATTCATGGACCGTTGAAGAAAAAGAATCCATCATTCTATCACAGCGCCATAACAGATATCCAAGGTACTGTAAATAGTGCAAAATCAATTCTCGATTCGCTCACTTGTCCTCGTTGTAAACAAATCCTCTCAACGCAATCAATAGACGATAAAAAGGGGATTATGGAGTTCAAGTATCGCTGTCCAAATGGGCATAAAGAGATTCGTTATGCGCCTACTGAGGCTGATCCTTCAATTCTTAAAACTGTCTTCAAACGGCTCATTCATTGTGAGCAATGCGGTTTACCGTGTCAAGTTCTTGATGTTTCCGTAAAGGGTGACAAGGCTCGTGTAGAGATGTCGTGTCCTGCACATGGTAGGACAAAGAAAGAGATGCCCGCAAAACACGCGTGGATGATTGAGAAAATTACTGAGGCTCTATCTGAGGGCACTATTGTGAGGTCGATGCTCAAATGCACTCAATGTAATAACGAGCTTTCAATTCGGGCCATCGATTTGGATAAGAACAAGTACAAATTGAAATGTATTTGTCCAAACGGTCATTCCATCGAGATGAATCAACCGACGGACCTTGACGAGGAAGCAATTGACGCGATTGTGGGTGGAATCATGAAGTGCAATGATTGCGACCTCCTTACGGAAATCGTGGGAAAGAAAGTAAACGGTACCAATGTTGAACTTGAGCTTGTCTGCCCACTGCATAATAAAATGCGCAAAGGAATCAAACCTGATATCTATAAACATCTTGAAACTAGAGAATCTGAAATTGATCGAGAGTCAACCATTGAAGAGAGTCTCAAGTGCACTAAATGCTCTGCACCGATTCTAATTAGGGATTCAAAAGTCAAAGAAAACACCATTGAATTAAAAATTGAATGTCGTAACGGTCATGGGAGCACCCGCTATCTCTCTACTACTGCTCATCCAGAAACACTCTCAAGAACCTATATGCAACTCTTTGAATGCCATAAATGCCATAATCCCATCGATCTAATTCAAATCAAAGAAATGGCTGAAAGTGCAGATGTACAGCTTTCATGTAACAAACATGGTGAATCAGTTGTATCTGTTCCATTGGCACATGCCTCTGCTGCACGTGATGCCTATCTTCTAACAAAAACGCTCTCAGATATTCAAGCTCTAATGGATTCGACGCTTCAAACCAAACATGCATGTGAATATCAGATGGATGCAAATGCTGACCCCGCTGAGATGCTGGAAATTGTAAAGAATATCATTGAGCAACACAATGTCCTCTTTATCGATGAGCTAGCAGATTCTAAAACCGGTTTTGAGGTATGGTACTACGGAAAGGCACTTGTCGGTGATGAGTTTGTTGTTGTCGGCTCAGTATCAAAGGAGAATCTTGTAATCAGAATCACGGTTGCTAGCAATAATGAAACAAAATTGGAGCTCATGCTGGCAGAGATGCGCGAGAATCTACGTGAGGTTCTCCTAAGGATTCAAACAAAAACCGACGATACTGCACCAAAGAAAATTGCTTGCCCACATTGTGGAGCTGGGCTTATCAAGCGAGCTTTACCTGGTGAAACAATTGTCTGTGAGCACTGTGGAGTACCGCTGCATTGGGGATAACTGAAGAGCTCATTCTCCTGTCCATGTTGCAGCAGAATCCCTGCGAGCAGTCAAATGAGATAGAACTCTGTCGACAACCGAATCAACTAGTTCTTCGATACTCTTTGGTTTATGCCAAAATGCAGGACTTGCAGGAATTAGTATTGCTCCTGCTTCCGTCACTGATTTCATATTCTGAATGTGAACTAGGTTCAAGGGAGTTTCTCTGGGAACGAGTATCAGTTTTCGACGTTCCTTTAGAGCGCAATCAGCGGCACGAGCAATCAAATTATCTGCATACCCATGAGCGATTCCTGCTAGTGTCTTCATTGAACATGGAATTACAACAACTGCATCGAGAGGGTAGCTGCCGCTAGCTGGTCCTGCTGCTAGATCTTGTTCATTATAGAATTTATCTACTTCGTGCCCTAATGTATCAGCATCAATATCAAGCTCATACTTTAGGGTTTCAGCTCCCCATTTACTTACAACTAGATGAACTTCATGTCCTTCTGATTTTAATGCTCTAACTAATCTGACTCCGTAAATTGCTCCACTAGCACCAGTAATCCCTACGAAGACACGTTTCTTGTTCACAGACATCGCCCCTTGTTCTTCGACAATCTCTCTCATCACATATACTTCTATCGAAACCTGCGTTTTGTCAATAGCTATAGAAGAAAGGCTAACAGAATTGCCACAAGAACTGATCCAATGCCAACACGAGTACCTACATGCTTTGCAATTCCTGCAGCTTCTGCGATATCCTGTGTCAGGATGTCGAAGCCCTTCTCGCCTAAGGTCCTTATTCCCTTAACTATTCCAAAACCTAGGCCAATTTGAACAGCTTGAGTCTTTTCTCTAGCTTTCAACGAGGCTACTAGGATGTGCTCGATTGTTTCGTCTGGTTTGTTCCTACCGACGGGTGGGTAGCCTTTACTTGAGAGAGATATTGCATTGACCACGTGAGTATCTGTGGTGACTACTTCTGCATCGTCATATCCCTGCGCCTTCAAGTTACTGATCACTCTTTCACGAAAACCTGGTTCCATATTATTACCGTCAACTGAAATCAGTGCAAATCGGTAGTCTTCATATATTAGTGATAGCGCACTGATGCCCCCAGGACCTATACCTTCTTGAGGACTGATGTCCTTGGGAAATACCTGATAGATACCCATCTTCACCTTAGACCTTGGTTCATTCAAGTATGAGAAGACAGCTCCCGATACAGCTCCTACATACTCGGTGGCTTCTGGATCTCCTGGTACAACTGAAATTGCGTGGTCATTGATACAATTGTGGGCATCTGCGATTGCTACTCCCTTGATTTCAGGAAGTCGTTGTCTCACCATATTTGCAGCGTCATATCCTACCTCAAGAGAAATGTCATCTGTGAAATCAGGTGCACTAGTCGTGATTGCCAGAACATTTTCTCCTACAAAAAGTGTCCATACTTTGAATTTCTCGCCATCTGTCCAATGAGGCCCAGAGATTTCGCCATGCATTGGTGTGTTCTCAATCAATCTATCAATCTCATCAAGTACCTTCTGGTAATCGTCCTTGCTTGTCAGATTCTGCTGGTGGGTGCATGTTCCGTGCATGACAAAGGTTGGAATGTCATATTTCCTCTTAACATGTTCCATAATTACTGATGGCAATTCACTACTCCCAACATCTCTGAATGGGCCTGGATGCACATACTGAATGACTCCACAAGCAAGTAGCTCAGAGGTGTTTTGTGAATCACGAAAGAGTATGACTTCCATAGGAACATCCTGCGGGGTAGATATCTCTGTCAACAACCTATCGATAGGTATTGGATTTCCCGATAGATAATCGTGCCCAAAGGCGCGTAACAATGCAGGACCATTGATACCTAGGTCTCTCTCGAAGGGAACACTCACAGATCTATAGATATAATGAACAACGAAGGTTGAGACGGCGAGGATGATTGGGAGGGTTATGTACCAAAATTCTGACATCACTGGCACTGCATCATCCAAAGGCGCCAGCAGCAGTTCTAGAATCACCCATAGAACGAGAGGTGCAGCAGCTCCTACAAAGTTGCGAGCCTCTCTATGATCACTAAGTGCATTGACAAGAAATGCGAATATCAGATATCCTAAGCTAGCTCCGACAGTAAAGAATCTAATTTCATAAGCTTGAACGGGAATTACACTGTCGATATGAACTCCAATGAGCCCCATGGAGTACCAGATGAGATTTCCAAACATGACCGACCCTGCTGTTCTCCGAGCATCGAGAGGAGAGCCCTCATCTGTTACTATTAGATAGAGAATACCTGAGCCGAAGAATGTTGGTATACCAAGAATAATCACATACAGGATTAGGGTCAATAGAGGTACGGCAGTCTTGTCATAAATTATCTTTAGACCTGTAGCAATGAGGGATACAATTAGCACTTCTAAAGCCATTATCCCCAAAATTCCTCGAAATGATGGTAACTGCCAGATCTTTTCAAACAGACGTACAGTTTCCTTGACCTTAGCCTTCTCACCCAATGGAGTATCCTCAATAGCTTTCTTAGTGTTGAACATGGAGATTCTTATCAAACTTGCTCTGAGTCAATCCTCTAAAGAAACCGGATGTAGATACAACAATCTTTATATCGTATCCGATATCGGATGCGATAATTCAGGAGCTAAAATAATGAACGATGAGTCTCAGGATAAAGATTGTGAACATCTCGGTATGCCCCAATCAGTACCTAGAGGCCTTCTTCGTCATATTATCCCTCGTCTGTTACGGTCCCAAGAAATGACTGGAACCGATATTATGCAACGACTAGGGGAGTTATCTGAAGGTGAGTGGAACCCAAGCCCTGGAACCATATATCCTTTGCTTTCATCCTTGGAGGAAGACAGTATTATTGAAGCTGCTTCAACTGAAGGCCGAAGCAAGACATATCGACTTACAGAGGAAGGCAAGAAGCAGATGGTTCTAATAATCAAACACATGAAGGGCGCCGTGGGAGAGAAAACTCGGCTTGGACCACGCCTTTGGGAAAAGCTCTTGGACCCAGAAGAACGCGTTAAATTCCATATGCATGGGATGAAACACTCGATAGAATCGTTTGATTCTATATTAAATTCGCTCGATAAAAAGCAACAGCAACAATTGCTCCGCCATCTTGAGGAGATGGCTACAAAAATATCTTCTCTCATTAATCAATTAAAAACTGGAGCCACACAGAATGTCTAGAAACAACGGCGGCGAAACCATTAGAAAAACACCCTGGAGATACATGCTCAGTGGAATGACTCGAAATAAAGCAGTAGCAACTGTAGGTTTAACACTAACTATGGTTTCTACTTTACTTACAGTCTTTCCTGCAGTATTCATCGGACTTGCAGCAAGAGAGATTCAGAACACAGCTGCAATGACTGCTCAATTTGTTAATTATGTATGGCTTATCATCATATTTGGTCTTCTCTATATGGGTCTCTTCTTTGTGGGTGGTTGGGTTTGGGCGACCTTAACTTTACGATGGGAACGTGATGCTCGCCAGGACTTCTTTGAAGCCCTACAAGTCAATAGTATGACATTTCACGATGAATTCGATAGTAAGCGTCTTCTCGCAGTTGCCATGCAAGACATCCAATGGGTCAGATTCTCACTCAATCCAGCATTACGGAATATAGCGACTGGACTTGCTTCCTTCTTTATCACAGCTCTTCTCTTAATACAGATGGACTGGCTTCCAGGATTAAGCACCATGCTGACCATTCAGATTGGAAGCTATGCTATCCCCATATATGGATTCACTATCATCATGCTGTTAGGGTTTCCAATCTATCTGATCTTCTCATATCGCTATGCTAATGCTATAGAACCTGTGAGAAGGAATCGCTCTGAAAACATGGAAGCCTTGACCTCAATAACACAAGGCGTGTTTCAAGGTATCGAGGTCGTCAGAGCCTTCGATGCAGAGGAGTTTGAGATTAAGAAATTCCACGATATTAGTAAATCCCAAGAATCATTAACTGCGAAAGAGGGGAAGCTCTCAGCGTTCTATCTACCAGCATTGATTCTAGCAGGAATGACGACCGTGGCTTTTGCTTATGCTGGCTATGCGGTGATTAATGGCATTATGGACGTTAGTCAGTTGATTATAATTCTTGGGCTCCTCACTGCGCTTCAGGGACTTAATTTCCAATTTCCAATGATGCTTCTCATACTGAGAGGTGGTTTCGTGAATGCTCAACGCATTGTAGATTTCCTTAACTGGGAGGATCCAATGACTGAACCTGAGGAAGAGGTTCTTGATGTTGATTGGACCGGTGATGTTGTCTTTGATAATGTCAGCTTCAGATATGGTCGAGAAGAAAACAACAATCCGCATTATGCAATACGGAATCTTTCAATTACAATACCAGGTGGCTCTCGTGTTGCGCTCATAGGCGGACCTGGTGCAGGAAAGAGTTCTCTTCTGAAACTCCTACTTCGGCTATATGATCCTACTGAGGGAGAAATAAGAGTTGGCGGAGTTAATCTTCGCAATGTATCAACGAAGTCAGTTCGAGATGTTGTGGGTCTAGTTGAACAGGACATATTTCTCTTCAGAATGACTATTCGCGAGAACATTGCTTTTGGTCGATCTGGTGCATCTGATGAAGAGATTATCTCTGCTGCAAAAAGAGCTCAAGCTGATGAGTTCATTGTAGAGATGCCTGAAGGCTATGATTCGATGATTGGTGAACGAGGCATGACACTCAGTGGAGGTCAGCGACAAAGACTAGCCATTGCACGTGCTATGGTTCAGAATCCCAAAATACTTCTTCTTGACGATTCGGTAAGCGCTGTTGATGCTCAGACTGAGTACTTGATGAGGAAAGCTCTAGATGAGGTAATGAAAGATCGAACAAGCATTACTGTCACTCAGAGATTGCGTACACTTATGGAATCAGATATGGTGATTATCCTCGACAAAGGTCATTTAGTGGCTTCTGGAAGACATGAAGACCTGCTACGCGAATCAGAGCATTATCGCCGTGTCTTTGAGAGACTGCCTGGCGCTCAAGAATTGCTTGCAACTATTTCCAAGAGAGGAGGTGTTGCTTGATGGGCATGCACGGACCAATGGGGCCACGTGGAGGTCCTCGAGGTCTCATGGGAAAGAAGGAGAAGAGGAGTCGTCCAATAAGAGTTCTTCTTGGTAGAATGGTACATTATCTGGGTAATTTCAAACGTATTGTCATTATAGGTGCAATACTCTCTCTCGTAGCAACAATTGTTGGTGTGATAATTCCCCTTGTCTTGAGAGACGGGATTAACTCAGTTAATCTTGTGGGCTCTTTTAATATCCTACTTTCTCTAACTATTCTCTTCTTGGCCCTCTCTGTCGTGTCCTGGGTTATGGGTGGAGTGAATACCTGGATCATGTCGATTGCACAGGCTGGGCTTGTTCAGAGTGTCCAAGAGGATGTGTACAAACATTTAGTCGCAGCTGATCTATCCTACCACAAAGCTGAGCAAGCTGGGAATGTCACATCAAGAGTTACAAGTGATGCGACGAATCTTAGTACAGGAATCCAAGTTTTGATTAACTTTGCCAGCCAAGCCTTGACGCTTGGAGCATCTTTTATTCTTCTCTGGTTGATGTCACCATATCTTGCCTTGACATCTCTTGTTGTCGTACCAGGTATCTTGTTTATTGCAGGTCTCTTTGGTACAGTAGGACAGAGAATCATGCTCGCCTCCCAACGTGCCTCTGGAGAGGTTTCAGGTCAAATCGCAGAAAACCTAGGTGGAATACATGTTGCTAAAGCATTCAATCGTGAAACTGAGCTTGCAGAACATATGATGTCACTAAACCAGAAAGCGTACAAATATGGTTTCAGATTTATGATCTTGATGACTTCGATGCAACCTTTGATGATGTCTATAGGTCAGTTCGCTGTTGCTGCAATGCTGTTTGTAGCAGGATCTTTGGCGGTTGGTGTACTTCCAGTGCTCTCACTCGGAGACATATTTCTCGCTGTATCATTGGTGCGCGGAATCATGTTTCCGCTTCTTGGACTTAGCATGATGGCTACTCAAGTCCAATCTTCATTAGCTGCAATGGATCGAGTGACTGATGTTCTAGAATCAAAAGCAGCTATTGTAGACGCATCGGGTGCAGTTCCCCTACGTGAAGAGAGTGATGGTATCTACTTTAAGAATGTCGTATTCGAGTACATCAAGGACACACCTGTTCTCAAGAATGTCACCTTCTCAATCAATCCTGGTGAAACGGTGGCTATTGTTGGCCACACGGGAGCTGGAAAGACGACTATTGCAGCTCTAGTAAACAGATTCTATGATCCTCTGCAAGGTGGCATTTTCATTGGTGATCAAAATATACGCGATGTCCAGCTGCACTCCCTCCGTCATGCTATGTCGCTCATCCCTCAAGAGCCATACTTGTTTGATGACACTATCATGGAGAACATTAGATATGGAAACGTTGACGCAACTGATGATGAGATAATTGAGCTTTGTAAGATAATTGGTGCGAATGAGTTCATCGAAGTACTAGCAAATGGATATCACACCCAGATTATTCAGAGTGGGAAGAATCTTAGTGCTGGCCAACGCCAGATGGTCACTATCGCTCGTACTATGCTTGCGAATCCAAAGATTCTGATTTTGGATGAAGCAACAAGCCGATTAGATGCATATAGCGAATCTCTTGTTCAGGATGCTCAGGAGTTGCTTTTCAATAATCGTACAACGATTGTGATTGCGCATCGATTGACGACAATTGCAAATGCATCTAGAGTGTTGGTATTTGATCATGGTGTCTTGGTAGAACAAGGTACGCATGAAGAACTACTCGCAAAGGATGGAGTATTCAAGTCTTTGTACGAAACATATTATGCACATCAGGGTCTTGAAGAAATCACAGAGGAGGTAGCAGAAGTAGCAAAGGCAGTTGTCACTGAGCATGGTGGAGAAAAGCCTGAACCTCTAGTTCCTAGCATGGTGATGGGAATGGGTAGTATGGCTATGAGCGCGATGAGTGAGATGATGGGATCACATGAGAATATTCCACCTGAGATGCTAGAAAAACTAAGAGTACGATTGGAGAATGATCCTGATTCCATTCCCCCACAAATGCGAGAAATGCTCCAAAAGGTGCTTGGAAACACCAAGAGTACTAAAGGATCTGAATCAGGTGCTGGAAAATAAGATGTACATTCATACTCACTGGCTGGGATTACCAAGATTTCGTGCTAGAATAAATGCAGCTCCAAAGAACATGAACGCTTCAAGAGCAAACAAACTATTCGATGGATTGCCCAATATTGACGTTGCCAACGCCCATTGAGCTGTGCGAATGAGGTATATGAAGAAACCAATGAAGATTAGAACCAAAGATTTGGCAAATTCACCTTGCCTAAAAATCCAGACAAGTCCGAGAGTAACAGATGTAAAAAGCACCAATCCGATAACGAGTGGCGACATCACTATGCTCTCAATACTTCCAATCAATGGATTGTAGACTGCGTTTATCACAACGAGAAATAGCGTAGCAAGTGTAGTTCCAATTAGCAGGACACTCCAGAGTCTATCACTATTTAATAATTCGAGAGCTGAATTTACTGAGCGAAGATACTGCAATATTCCAAATCCCCACAGAAGTAATCCAGGCATCTGAACAAGCCCAACAGTTACTTCAATTGGTAGTGGACTTTGAATAGTCTTGACTATACTTGTTGCTAGCTCTGAGAGAGATAACATTAGTAGACCGATTGATAGCCAGAGGTATAGAGTTTGAATCTGATCTTCTCTCTCCTCTGAACCTCGACCAAATATCCGTAGACCAAAAATACCTAGCATGAAGGCAATCAAGGGCGTCAATATCAAAGAAACGATAGATAGAGCATTATCAAAGCCTGCTAATGGAAGGAACAAAAAGACAAGAAGTATGCCTAGTCCCAAGATAAAGATTGGAACTGTGTCAGACCATCTTGTTTGTTGCACGTGTTTCCTACTCCTCACATAGCTACTACGACATCCGTATTTCATGGGATTTGTATATTGTGCTGATGGTATGAGGAATGGATATTTACCTAAAATCAACCTCTGACAAGGAAGGATTCCCACTCAATGTGGAAAACTGTACTTGGAAATTTTTGTTCAATTTCATTTTTGGTATTAAAGAGAATCTTGTTTACTGGTTTTGCACCTAGAAGATCCTTTACCATCCTCGTGATGAATTGAATGAAAACTCGAAAACCATCATCTATTGCATCAGGAGAAATTGATCCTCTTAAGGTTGCAGAAAGAAGCGAACTTCTCATATCAATGTCCACACCTTCCTCAAGTGTCACAAATTTAAGCCAAGGATAATGAACTACCAACTCTTCACGAGCTTTTAAGAAAATTTTCCTAATTGGAACGAATCCCACAATATCTGCAAGTCTTTTTAATAGAATTTGAAGCGCAGAAGAATAACGCACAACTACTGCCTGTGATGGCGAAACAAGCTCAACCATTTTACGTTCCTTAAGCCATGCCACGTCCTCAAGAAAGCGTTTCAAATCTTCAGTTCTCATTCTCTCGGCTGCAATTGATAACGGGGTTTCCCCATCTAGTTCTGAGAGAGTTCTTGCTGCCTCTGGTGAGAGATGATCTAATGCTCCTTCAGTAGGAGTAAGTGATGTACTCTGATAGATATCATCTGGCTTTACAGGATTTGTGACTATTATGACGCCTTCCCAGAGGGCTTCTGCTGCAAGATTCATTGCTATTTCAACGGGGACTTCCAAAAAGGATGAGGCATCTTGGATAGAACAGATATCGGGAATAAGTCTGAGAAATGAAATAACATCCGGTCGCCTTGTGAGATGCTCCCACTCAGGTCGCACGGCAATCAGTGTTTCTGGCAAGATATTTTCCCGAACAAACTCATTCATGACGGTCTGTTCGAATCGGGTATGGACAGCAAGGTCAAGCTCAACCCACTTCAAAACAGCAAATTGTTCTTCAAATTTTCTTACAGTTCGTTTGAGTTTATTCCTAACATGCTGATTATCAATTGTAGTTGAAACCGCACCTAGCGTCCAGTCTCCAAACTCAACGACAATCGTATAATCTATGCCCTCGAATGCACGTGCTTGGGACTTGAGCGAACGCGTAGCCTCGTCAAAGAATGATGTCATTGCTACAAGGAACGAAGAGAGGAGTTGGGGGTCAAATCCTGAACCTGTGAAATCCTTATGATACATACACACCCCAGTATCGCGTTTGATGATGTAGATACTGTTTATTTCCATTGGGTGATTCCTCTCTCTTTGCCTATTCTCTTCTAGTCTGACATCTCTTATAGACTATCACGTTGTGCGGGCGTGCACTGCCATAACTAGTTCCTGCTTGCTTTTGAGTATTATAGTGATATATCCCAAAGTATCTATCTTAGGTTTATACTGCTAGATGGTCAGGCTTATAGGACAACCAGTTTCAGGTTTTTCGGGTCATGATGTCATCGGAAAATGAGAATACATCCAAATGTCCAGTATGTGATATGGGTGAGCTTGAAGTGCGTTCTATGCTCTATAGCGTTCCCTTCTTCAATGAGCTTGCTATGTTTATGGTCCATTGTCCTGCTTGCGGATTTAGTCATAATGATGTGTTTTCAGCTGAGCAGAGAAACCCTTCGCGATTCACATTATATGTCGACGATGTATCACTTCTAAATGTAAGAGTAGTTCGCTCTAGCTCCTGTACCTATCGTTTTCTTGAGTGGGGAATCGATGTAGAACCTGGTCCTGCGGCTGATGCTTTTATTTCCAATGTTGAAGGTCTTTTATTCAGAGTGCGTGCTGTGGTTGAAACTGCGGGCGGATTCGCTGAACTTGAAGAAGAGCGAATGCGCGCATCCGAGATACTCGAAGAGATGAAAGCTGCACTTCGCGGTGAGCTACCCTTCACACTAGTGATGGAGGATCCTGCTGGAGTCAGTGGAATCCTGCCCGATGACATGACTCTGGTCAAGTATGAGGAGCTCACCCCTGAACAAGCATCTCTGCTGAAGGGAGCCCCCTTATGGCTCGACACCCTGCGTGAGGACATATCAGAGCGTAAGGGTTAAAACACTCAATAATTGACTCCTCATTATCAGTGGGCCGGTAGATTAGCCCGGCAGATCGCATGGTTTGCATCCATGAGGCCGCGAGTTCAAATCTCGCCCGGTCCACCATTTTCTTCATTTTACCAGGATCTGTGAGTGGAAGCACTATCCAATACATCTTTTCCCTCTTTGACAACACAATCCCCATGGGTAGCACATTTCACCGAAACAATCCTATATCCTGCATGAGCTGTAGCATTTGACATTTCATTTGTAGAAACGACAAGCCCGCAAGAGGTTATGAACAATCCTGATTCAGATCCTTTGTACCAAGGTTTACCAGAATGTATGGGTTCATCAGCTCTGGTCAGAAATAGAATTCCCTCTCTGTACATTGTCCGAATGACTACTCCACCGCAAGTAAAGGTGAGACCAAGTGGAAAGAAACTACGAATGACAAATGTACGAGGATCATTAGTATACGAGGGTCTTGAAAATGTAATTGGATCTCTGAGCCAATAGGAAACGATGATAATGTAGGTTAGAAATAGTGCCAAACCAATGGTTATCAGTAGATTTCCATATTCTCGATATATGCACCTCTTCAACTAATGAACTCTCCAATTGATATATTGTGAAAATAGTCTTTTTTGGTTTTGGTTCAATCAAATTGCGTAGAGAATATCTCGAGTTCAAATCTCGCCCGGTCCACCAAATTATCATCATTCTTGTTTTATGACTAGAAATCAGACACACAAAAAAAGCCATTACAATTGCTTATTTGCATGTGAATATCGAGTATCTGGCTGATGTCGATTCATTCCTGCGGGAAATTCCACATCTTATGTATCTTCGGAGGTGACTTGTGGCATCAGCTCTTCAGACCTTATTATTCACCCTTCTTTGATTTCAACTCTCTCTCCTTTTCACTACTACTACAATAATCACAATGATTCCCGCTGCACTCACAATTAAGAGGATGCTTGTTATGTCTGGTGTAGTTGTACCTGTTGTGTTGATTTCGATTTGAAGGATTTCAAGACCATTTTCTCCATCAGCCACATATATCAGGTTGCCAACGACATGAACTCCTGCCGCACTTCCTCCATCGAGATAACCAGCAATTTCAATTGGTGCGGTAGGAGTAGAAACATCAAGAACTTCCACCCCATCATCACGATCAGCGATAATCGCATATCCTTCATAGAAATCTATTGCAACAGCATTTCCACCATCATCATAACTACCCAATTCGTGCAAAGAAAGTGGATTGCTAATGTTGAAAATTTTTACACCACCAAACGAACACACTGAATAGGCAATATCTCCAGTGAATTCGATTGTAAAAGGTTCGCCAGCAATTGTGTACTCTGCTATTTCATCAATAGAGTATATATCCGAAATATTTAGGATTTTAATTTTTGATTCAGTGCTAGAAATGAAATTTGAAACATAAGCCAAATCATTGTTTATTTCAATATTGTACATGTAATTGATGTCTGTATTGTACTGAACAAGTTCTGTAAGATTCGTAAGATCACTGATGTTGATAATTTCCAGTCCCGAAACAAAATCAACTATGAAGACGAGGTTTCCAGCAATCTCGAATCTACCAACTTCTCCCCCATCGTGGAAATAACTCTCAAGTGTAGGATTCTTGGGATCAGAAATATTGAGGATTTTGAAACCATAAGTGTAATCTGCGAGATACACTAGGTTTCCATCAACTAGCATTTCATGAAGCTCGGCGACATCCTCATTATACTGCCCTAACTCAGTTGGATTTTGAGGATTAGAAATATTGATGATGTGCAGGCCAGTTATTGTATCAGAAACATATGCAATATTATCTTGCACCTGTACATTAGCAGCCCACCCATTGGTATCCAATTGTCCTATTTCTTTGAGTTCTACGCTTTGATTTAATGTAGTACTCGCAACACTTCCAATAATTCCATTCAAAAGGAGTGTGACTAATAGCGAAGTCAAGAAGACAACTCTAAAATTCTTCATACTTTTTCACCGGCTAGAAAGTTTTCTCCTCAATCGACACACACGCGAATGTCGATTGTCTTCCAACCGATTCGAATTTTGCATCTAAATAAAGATGCACATCTACGCTGCGATAATTCCCTTCTGCTACAGATTGCATTGACCGATTAATTGGATATTGCTGCTGTCAATTGAGTTTCGTCCCTTACCATACGCATGAGGACAAGGGATAGTACTGACACCCATAGCACATAGCCATAGACCATCATGCGTTCCACAAGCCCGACCCAGGGTATTGGCTGACCAGCTTCAAATTGGACAACACTCAAGAAGGGCAAAGCCCCCAGTACGAGGTATACTAGAATAATTCCAATCGAATAGTAGCGGAACCACGTTGCGAATGCAGCAGCTCCAAACCCTAGTGATAGCAAAATGAAGAAAACAATCACACCAGCGAAAATCTGGTGCATAATGTTGGTAAAGGTTGTTGCGGTCCCACTGGGATCCATTGGGAAGAATAATCCTGCCAAGCCAGTGGCTATGTATCCAATAAGCATACCTCCAGTTATGCGCAGAACTCGTTTTCTGCCAGCAAATCTCAATACTCCTAATGCAAATGGGATTACAATAATATTATACAAGATATACAACGAAACAACGAATGATCTTGAAGAAGCATCGATGGCACTTAGCTCACTAATATATTGAGTTGTAAAATCATAGTTACCCCAAATCATGCCTCCGAGTATATCAGCACAGAAATACAGAAGCGAAGAGAGAATCCCACAGATGAATGAGAGCTTTCGCAATCTCTTCGTTGTTTCTACCATCTTAATCCGACCGGTTGCTAGCGCATGGTTCCTGTCACAAATCCGAGTACAGATCTGTTACCCCAATTGAGCGATACATTGCTGCACACAGAGCGTTGCTTCTTGGATCCGTTGGAAACGATGTACCAAATCCGTTGAGGACATATCCATATCCTATCTCATATTGTGGGTCTGCAAATCCAAATGAACCTCCTGTCCCTGGCATCCCATACGCGCTGGCGGGACGGAATGGATCCTTCGGAAGGGATCTTGAAAAACCAAGCGAGTAGCATGTATTTGTCTTTAAGGCCACATCTCGAAATCCATGCAGTGGAGCTACAGGTGGGGCCTTTAGTTCCTGAAGCGTTTCCTCTCGCAGCCCGAGCTCCTTTCCGCCTGCTGCGAAGACACCGTATGCATGAGCTATTGCACGAGCTGTTCCTACTCCTCCTCCTGAAGGAACTTCATAATTTCGGGTATAGATACGATCTTCATCCAGACAAAACTCAGTTCCCACTAACGAACGACGGGCCATTGATCGTGGATTAATTGCTGCAAGAATAAACCTGACTGGCGCAGTGCGCATGGCTGAAATACCGAATTTGGGTGCCCTTAGAGTAGCAAGTCTAGTATTTGGAATATCTTCAGGAAGTCGAATGTAGAAGTCAAGGCCTAGTGGAGTGGCGATTTCATCCTGGAAAAATTTCCCTAGACTACGACCTTTGGGATCAACACGGCGTAAAAGTTCGCTCTGGTAGAAACCTAGAGTCAGAGCATGGTATCCATGTCGTGTTCCTGGCTTCCATGCTGGTTTCTGTCTGGCTAGGATCGTTGCTAGGCGGTCCATATTCGCAATGACTTCCTTGTCGCCGAGTTCATCAAATGCAACAAGTCCAGCCTGGTGTGCAAACAACTGCCGGATTGTAATTTTCTCCTTGCCCTGTTGAGCAAATTCAGGCCAATACTTAGAAACAGGCTCATCGTAGTCAAATAATCCCTGCGAATGAGCAAGTGCCATTGTAAGAGCTGATAATCCCTTCGTTGTCGACCACACAAGCACCATTGTATCTTCTTCCCAAGGCTCTCCAGTGGCTTCATTCCTGATACCACCCCACAAGTCGACTACCTTTTCTCCTTGGTAGTAGATGCAACAAGCGGCGCCCAGTTCATTACGGAGCTCAAAGTTCTCAATAAATGCCTCTTGCACAGATTCAAAGCCAGGTTTGGTGTAACCTGAAATCACATTACCTTCTGTCAATTTTATCTATGCTACCATGGATTTTAAGTAATATGAGCAGGAGGCCTTTATATAGGTCTTTTGTATGCTTTTTGTATACAAATAGTATACATGATGATTAACTAAACTCATCCGTCTACCGGCTTTTCTATGAGATTGCGCGTTCAAACAAATAGGGAATTCTCACAGAACAAATCTCGCATCACCCACCATCTTTTCTGTCGCTATTCTATTCCGAATCCGGGGTTGTGTGTAGGAAGATATCTACCTCTACTATACACAAGCCCTTTGAATGGATCATCCTTTAAGGCTCCTGGACCAATCTCATGAGCGAGATTAAAATTTGCACCTGATAAAATCAAATGTACTGCAGCTGCTATTCCAATTTGAGTTTCCCAGGGACTAATGAAAACGCATTCAATACCATTCTCTTCAGCAAGCATAGAAATTCGTTTCGACTGGTAAATTCCACCATGCTTCATCAGCTTCAATCCGAACATGTCTGCTGCTTTGTTTTGAACTAGTTTATTTGCATCTTCAAATGTATACAAGGACTCGTCAACCATTATGGGAACGTTGCTCGATTTCCTCAGTTGGCGGAGTCCATTATAATCATCAACAGCTAGAGGCTGCTCCATATACTCAATTCCAATTTTTTCTGCCTCTCTAAGCACTCTGACGGCTTGCTGAAATGAATATCCGGTGTTGGCATCTGCTCGAATCTTCATGGTATCTCCCACAGTATCCCTCAAAAGACTCAACATTTTGATATCTCGTTCAACATCCAATCCAACTTTTACCTTGACTGTTTTTATTCCTAGACTTACCTGTTTTATGGCTTCATTGGCAACTGATTCTGGGGAACCTATTCCAATCGCCTCGGCGACCTCAACATGATCCCGATATAATCCTCCAAGGAGTTGGTACGCTGGTACACATTGTATTTTTCCTGCCAAATCATACAGCGCAAGATCGACTCCTGTTCTTGCAGTTCCGCTGACATTTGGAAATATTTCAGTCAAGTCGCGGTAGACTTCTTGATTAAGTGCATCCTTCCCAATGAGATACAAAGCCAGTTGGTCATCAATCTCGCTTTTTATTCGAACGGGGTCATCATCTTTTGTAAAGGGGAGCGGGCATGCTTCTCCGAATCCGATTTCTCCACTCTCAGATGCTATCTTCACAATCACATGATGTCTCATTGTAGGCTCTTTGCCATACGCGGTAACAAAATCATCACCAGCAAGGTGCGTAAGTATGTGTTCAGCTTTTACCGATACTATAATAGACATCCAACTCCCTCGGACTCTTCACTCAGTCCTTCTTGTATCCTTGTTACTTCTTTCTCAAAGCATCATCAATATGGACAGGTGTCTTCAATTCCTTTGGTTTTCCTTCGAATCAACCATAACTTGGTAATAAATCAGAAGGTGTTAAGGATTCCTCGAACACCTGTTTCTTCCATTTATTAATTTATTAATAGCTGGACTATTCAGTTACTTTTCCTGCGCAAGCCTTGCAGTAGGGTCGGCGTGAAGAACCTACATAGGTTGGTTCTCCTTTAATCTTCTTTTTACATCTGCGACATTGTATCATAAAAATCCCACATTCTTAACAAGAACAATGCATCAGATGACATCTTGATGTTTGTTCACCAAATGCACTATTCATTGACATCACATTGGATGCTTATCTCCTCTTCTACAGCTGCACGCAATTAATGAACAAATAGTGGGATTAGACAGCCTTAATTCGAGGTCGGCTTGGTGCAGAGTGAAAAAGCTATGAAGACATTTCTGAGAATCGCAAGATTCTGGGAGTTGAATGATTCAACAAAACTGCAGGCTAGAAGTTTTGTGTAGTGTCTGTATAATATGTGCTTGAAGGATACCCTTAAGAGTCACTTTTTTTCGCCACTCCCTAAATTCATACCGGTATCTAGGCATGCGTCATGATGCTTCAAAGTCACTAGCATCCAGATAGACGGGATGGTGAACGATAAAATGCAGTTATTCGAGACATTCGCAGGAATGCTGTTGATTGAGCAGTTAATGATACTGACAGTTATCGCAGCAGCAATCGTAAGTCTCGTGTACGCTTGGTGGCTCAGGAAAGGTGTTCTGTCACAGGACAAAGGTACTGAGCAGATGCAGAGAGTTTGGAACGGCATAAGAGAAGGTGCATTGTCATATTTGCACAGGCAATTGAAGACCATTGTTCCGATATTGATTGTGCTATCTATCCTTCTCTTTTTCACCGTTTACATAACAACACCAGAAAGAGGTACTGAAGTCTTATTCGGTGATACAGCGGCCGGCCGCATAATTGTCGGCGTTGGTCGTTCGTTAGCCTTTATTCTTGGTGCAAGCTTCTCACTGATTGTCGGTCAACTTGGCATGCGTATTGCTGTCGAGTCCAACATTCGAGTTGCACAAGCTACACGTGAAGGAGAAAACAGGTACAATAGAGCCCTAACGATATCCTATCGAGGTGGTACTTTTACAGGAATGCTGACTGATGGACTTGGTCTGTTAGGTGGTACTATCATTTTCATCATCTACGGAATTGCAGCGCCTGATGCGCTTCTCGGCTTTGGTCTGGGTGGTACGCTTCTTGCTCTCTTCATGAGAGTTGGTGGTGGTATTTACACAAAGGCCGCCGATGTTGGAGCAGATCTTGTTGGTAAAGTTGAGCAGGGGCTTCCTGAAGATGACCCAAGAAATGCTGCGGTTATTGCAGACCTCGTTGGAGACAATGTAGGCGACTGTGCTGGTATGGCTGCTGACATTTTTGAGTCATACGAAGTAACCATTGTGTCATCCCTCATCCTTGCTATTGTATTGTATCTTGAAACAGTTGATGGCGTCTTTCCAATGCTTCCTGGTGGAGCACTTGCAGTTGTTGTTTTTCCACTCTTCGTCAGAGCTGTAGGTGTGATATCATCAATGATCGGAACCGTAATGGTCCCAGTCTGGCCAAGACTGTTGAAGAAACGAGCAGTTTATGCTGAAAAAGCAATGTTCCTCTCCTATGAAGCTTCCAGCATCTTTACAATCTGCCTGACCCTGATATTATCATGGTTCTATGTTGGAGACCTCAGGTTCGGGATTCTTATTGCGGTCGGTGTAATGCTAGCTGTTTCATTCAATCCAATTACAAGTTACTTCACATCCCTTAGAAAACCTCCAGTTCAGGAGATTGTCAAATCTGCTGACACTGGTACAGCAACTTTCATTCTCTCCGGTGTTGTTGCTGGCTATGAATCAACAGTTGCTGCACTAGTCGTAATAGTTTCAACCTTTGGTATTGCTACAGTCTTATTCCTCCCAGGAGTAGCTGCTATATTTGCTCCCTTCTTCGTTGTCGGAGTTGAGGGCAATCTATGGACACTTTACGGTATTGCATTGATTGGTATTGGAATGTTATCACACACAGGCAATAATGTTGCTATGGATTCATACGGTCCTATCAGTGATAATGCTGCAGGTATTGGTGAGCTCTCTCCTGGTGACTTCGATAAGGAGTCACAGAAGGTCATGGCTGAACTTGATGCAGTTGGAAATACTACCAAAGCGATTACCAAGGGAGTAGCTATTGCTTCAGCAGTGATTGCTGCTGTTAGTCTCTTCGATAGCTTTGTCGTCGTAGCTCTTCAACCACTTGGTTTGGAACACCTATTCCTTGATGACCCAAGAGTATTCTCCGGGCTTCTGCTAGGTGCCGCCCTACCATGGTTATTCTCCGCAGTCAATATCAAGGCTGTTACAAGAGCCGCTGGTCAAATGGTCATAGAGGTTCGCAGACAATTCAGAATACCTGGTATTCTTGAAGGCACTGTCAAGCCTGACTATGATAGAGCTGTAGATATCTCGACTACTGCGGCTCAGAAGGAACTTATCTCCTTGGCTGCAATTACCGTTTCGATACCTCTCATTGTTGGTATCTTGTTTGGTGTAGCCGCACTCGGAGGTTTCCTCGGAGGTATCATCGTATCGGGTCAGCTCCTAGCAGTGTACATGTCCAATACTGGTGGTGCTTGGGACAATGCAAAGAAGGCTATCGAGGATGAGCCTAGGAACCCAGCAGGCAATACTGGAAAGGGCTCAGAACGTCACAAGTGTGGTGTTGTTGGGGATACCGTAGGTGATCCTCTCAAGGACACTGCAGGGCCAGCTCTTAATCCTATGATCAAAGTAGTCAATCTCTTGGCTTTGATTTTGGCTCCACTTCTGGTCATGCTAGAAACAACAGTATCTGCAACAATGACCTACGTTGCTGTTTTTGCTCTCATCATACTGTTTGCTGTAACACTCTGGGCACTTCGTAAGAGTATGAAGCCAGCTGACTTCGGCATGGAACAAAAAGTGCACACTGAAGTCGTCTAGTCCGAATGCATTATTGATGCGGTGGCACAATCTGCCACCGTCCCTCTCTTTTTCTTATATCCTCCGAGGAAACGACAAACTTTTGTTCATTCATTCTATTAAGAAGGTCACAAGCTGCGCTGAGGGAGAATATATTTGGTTAATGAGATGACACCTAGTTGTCAAATGGAAGGGCACGAGTTCACGGTTTGGTCTTTAGCTATAACGCCAGATGGTCAGACAATAATATCGGGTGGTCAGGATACAAGTATTCGTCTTTGGGATTTTGCATCAGGAAAAGAGATTCATAAATTCCTAGGCCATAACGGGCCTGTATACAGCCTTGCTGTGATGCCCGATGGAAAACGTCTTGTTTCCATTGCTGACAAGGACCTCGCTGTTAAGATCTGGGATTTGGAGAATCATGAGTTAATCAGATCGCTCGCGCCAAACTCTGTTCATGTCACAGCAATAGCTATCAGTCCTGATCAGAGGTATATTGTCACTGGAGGAGATGATGGACTAGCAAGATACTGGGATGTTGATCGAGGGATTCTTCTTCGCACATCAGATCATGAACGCGGCATATATTCGATGCTTGTCAGTCCTGATGGACGGTACTTAATTTCAGGGAGCAAACGAGTGCCAGGTAACAGAGATCCTGGTATCGCCTGGATCTGGGACTTCGAGCTGGGTGTACTCCTTAGAACCCTTAAGGGGCATAAAGGTCATGTGACAGCTTTGTCTATGACTGCTGATTCTCGCTATATTCTCACAGGTGATCAGGATGGCACTGTGTACCTGTGGGATCTTGAAACCGGCACGCTACTCAAAACTATGACAGGTCATCGAGCTCCAATTCTCTCGATTCACATTACGAATGATGGTCAGCATTTTATTACTGGTTCATCAGATGGTACAGTCCGAGTTTGGGTTCTCCGCGGCGGTGTGCTCATAGCTGATGTTACACACACTGAGAATGTTCATGCGTTGGTTGTTTCCCCTGATGAGAGATATGTCGTTACAGGTTCGATGGAGGGGCTCGTTGAAATATGGGAGTTCGAACGTGATAGTCCGTGGTTTGATAAAACAAAGGAGTTAGCGGAAGAAGCCAAAGCAGAACTGGAAGCGTTCCGAATGGTTCAGATGAAGAAAATCATGACCCGTTATGAGACCCTGCCACTCGATAGATTGGGAATTCTACTTCGGTTCAAGAGTCCTGAAGAGCTAGAGGATTGGCTTCTAGATTTGCCTCCTGAGATGCCCGTCAAAATTGATGGTCCAAACTTGATTATCTCGAAGAAGACGGTTTAAAATTAAGAAGGAATACGGGCCTGGTTCAGAGAAAAATCTAGGGAAAGTAGGTTCCTACAACCATCCAGACACCAGTTTTTTGGGTTTGGGTTTTGGATATAGGAATATTCGCGTGGTTAGGAGGGGAGTTTGAAGCTCTCTGTTCCAAGCCCTAATAGAGTTTCCATCCGAACGTATATTAAACATTTAGTTAGGTACATTTGGAATAATTAACTTTGAGTAAACACTCATTTGTGGTTTTTATGAACGAATACACAAAATACAATCAGAAAAGAGAGAATGAAAGGATTCGATTCGAAATCAAAGGTACTGCTCTCGCAGCACATCGCGTGGTTAGGAGGGAGATTGAAGAACTAAGAATTCAACGAATCGAACCCTACTAGATACTCAAAACAGAGTTTAATAAATCTATTTCAAACGGTAAAAATTAGCACAATAAAATTGTGGATTGCATGTAAATATAGTTACCACTAAGGTTGAGGGGATGCATCTCTTATTTCAGTATCCCCATTCTTGACCCAGTCTCTGACGGTACCATCTTTGCCCTTTCTTTGTCAAGGAATATTGTCCAGCTAGCTGTGTGACGAGATCCATGCTCTCCATACCGGAGAGAACACCAAAGAGCTTGTCATCAGAGGCTCCGGTAACTTCCTTTAGTCTTGGGAAAGTCATCTTTCCGTTTCTTTTAAGATGCTGAGCTATGTCGAACTTACCAACAGATCTTGACTCAGTTCGGGTAACAATATGTCCGCAGTTGGTGCAAAGAAGGTCTCCTTTTAGGTCATCTCGAGCGACTTCTTTGCCCCCGCATACTGGGCAGGTCGACTGTGAAAATCGAAGTGAACGCCTGTGGGACATAATTCTAACCAATTATGAGTCGCTGTTGACTACTGATAAAACTAACGAAGCCACCATCTTTTTTATGAAGCTCTAATTCTCTGTAAGTTCCTTGAAGAATGCCTCATAATCGATCTCAAAAGGCACTCTAGTTCCAAGCCTAACTCGCTTCTTATCCTGCTCAATCTCGACATAGCCCTGATTTTGAAGTTCGCGAAGGTCTACCATAACGCCCTGCAAAGCCTTCTTTCTGAACTCTCGTACTCTGTCAATGCTGACCCATCCTCCCTCTTGGTATGCAAGTGTGATGACAATGAGAAGTGTCGCAGCTAGTCTATCAGGCAGCGCAGTGTTTTCATGGGCAATAGCAGCATCATTTAAAGTATCAAGGTAGAAGACTCCTGATACTGGATTATGTTTGATGTACAGACCGATAGGTTTGAGTCTAGTATGAAGGCCGCTTAATT
Source organism: Candidatus Thorarchaeota archaeon (assembly GCA_029858305.1). Classification (GTDB taxonomy): domain Archaea; phylum Asgardarchaeota; class Thorarchaeia; order Thorarchaeales; family Thorarchaeaceae; genus SMTZ1-45. The sequence goes on along the minus strand of JAOUFI010000002.1, from coordinate 35,096 downwards.
TTTTGAAAAGAATGTGCCGCCCTGGCTCTTCGGGGAGCCCAAGGGCATCGAGCATGTCCTCAATGCTTGCTCCAATGGGTGTTCCTGTTCTTGTTAGAAGTTTAACAAGCACTGCATACTCGTTCATTTCTAGATCCTCTCAGAATCATCCGGTATAAAGTATGACCTCCGAAGATATTAGCGCGCTCTAGAGATAGTCACATCTTGTGACTTCATCTTGTGTCCCTCAGAAGTGGCTTCGCTATATATACTAATTCTGAGCAGTATTTCTTGTGAACTATTATGGCTCTGACAACTAACAACCGAACTGAACGCGTGCACAAGCACGATCGCAATCCCCTCTCCACCGAGGCTGTAGCATACGCATATCTCTACAGGAGGTAAAACAACTATGGCTCTAGCAACAAACTACCGAATCCTTCAGAAGTACAAGCAAAACAAGACTCTCTCAACAGATGCTCTGACCTATGCTTACTTGACTTTCAAGAGGTAGATCCTATTGATAACCTCTGAGCGACAGACCTTCTGGCTCCTTTCTGATCCCGACCTTGTCAGTCGATGGTCACCTAGTGGTCATAAGAATGGTCAGTTAGTCTCAGAAACCGCATTACCTGTGACCACCGTATAACGAGATGTGAACAATGATGAAGCTAACAAATAATTCAATCATTCTTTCCGTCACGAAGGAAAACAGGTCAGTCCAAGTTCAATCGAAGGACTCCTTCATTTTCAATAATATCCAATTTCGGAGTTGAAAATATGATCCCGACAATCATCAATCCAACTCCTCGCATCTTGAACAAATCGAAGCCCACAATCTCAACTGAAGCGATTGCCTGGGCATATTTCAGGAGATAATATTTGTGATGGAAACACAAATTATTGAAGATGTCAGTGGAGAAAAACGACCAATAGGATTTCGTGCTGTACTTGGTCACCGAGATTTCTCAAGATTATGGTCGGGTCAATTTGTTTCTAATATTGGCACAGCAATTTCAGCCCTTGCGCTTTTGTTCTATGCGTACGACCTAACCGGTTCAGCTCTGGCAATGGCGATACTAACAATGATGGAAGTTTTGCCTATCGTTGTATTCGCTGGTTTTGTTGGAGTATATGTTGATCTTTGGAATCGAAAGAAAATCATGATTGTATCAGATATTGTTAGAGCTATAGCTATCCTCATGATTCCACTTACAATTTACTTCCCATCCTTTATTCCCACAATTTATTGGGTTTACATATTGACATTTATCTATGCAACCGCAAATGCATGGTTCTTCCCAGCAAGGAGCGCATCTATTCCTAATCTTGTCGAGGGCGATGAATTAGTTGCAGCCAACTCTCTATCTCAGATGACATTCCAAGTTGTTCAGTTAGTTGTTCCGCCACTCGGAGGTATTCTTGTTGCGCTCCTTGCTCCCAATTATTTTCTAGCCTTTGCAGTCACATCAATGACGTTTGCTTTATCAGCTATTGCACTTCATGGAATTGCCACAGATCTTAGACCCAAGAGACATCAAATCGAACACGAGTCATTACGAGGACAGATTATTCAGGGTGGTCGTTATGTCATAGGAAATGCAATCCTCTCATTTCTCTTTGTGTTTGCGATGATGCTAGCAGTATCATCGGGTATCCTTAATGCACTATTAATGCCATTTTTTGAGGGTGAACTAGGACTTGGATCAACTCAAATCGGTTTTCTTCTGAGTGCAGGAGCAGGAACAGGAGCAATAGCAGCAATTTACCTGAGTAGGAAGAAGAAGCTCGAGAAGCCACTCTATCTGATTGCATTTGCAGGACTTCTAGCTGGTATTGGTGTCTTTGCGATGGCTCTAGCTTTTGACTTCGTAACTGTTTTGCTTTCATGGGCAATGATTGGTGCTGTAGATGTTATCTTGAACATCCCTCTCACTGTATTAATACAAGAGCTGGTTGAGGACGAGCTTCGTGGTCGTGTGTTTGCTCTTCTCAATGTTGCCTTTACAGCTGTCCAAGTCATTGGGATGGGGATTGGAGGAGTTTGGGCTGAAGCTGTCGGTTCTACTAGTCCTCCTTTCATCGCTGCAGCTACGGCCCTTGTGGTGGTTTCATTACTAGGCTTCCTAGCAGTAGCTAAACTCAAGTTGCATTCTCAACTACCAAAAGAAAATGAAGAACCAATAGAAATCACGAGTTTACTTCAAGCTGAGGCTGTTGCCTGAAATTCCAAGTGCACTTCAGCTTGTTTCTTTGACTGAACACTCATCTGATGCAAAGAACTTTACCAATTATGTGGCTTCAGGTACAAGAGGTTTCCATAGTTGGCGGGTTGCAGGATTGTAGAGTAGACGTCCACTCGACACAAGAATGATGACATATAGAAAGTACTTTAGAAACAAATCGAGTTCATCAGTGTCTATGATGGCATCAAAGATGACTTTCCCCTCTAGAGGAATCGTCTCAAGAAATTTCTCGAGATCCTCGATAAAGACAGCATCCTCCGTTTCGAATGCATATCCATTTGGAAGACCGGTCATTTTCGGTACTTGATCATCTGGTGGTTCGCGGGACATTGCATCAATTAACTGAACGATTCTGTCTAGTGAACCGTTTAGTGAATCACGCTCGAGATGACCAATGACGACAGGTTGCCTCTGTATCAATAATTTGGCTAGATCCCGGGCTGATTTCTCTTTCAGAAGAGCTACATAGACCTCTGGTGATGCAATAACTCGTGCCAATTCTTGTACACGACTGACCTTGACTCCCAAGACCTCATTCAGCATCTCGTCAATATCAAGCCTATTATCTATCTTGGCTACGAGCTCCTTCAACTCTCTGTACGATTCAGATAGTCGAAGTTCAAGTGGATCTATCTCTCCTGAACGAGCCGCCTGTACGATTTTAAAAACACGCTCCTCAAGAGTGTTCTTCTCATTCAATTGTTCTGTCCCTCCTCTTTTCCTTTGAATTTAGGACTCTCGATTATTATAGAGGGTTCCACACCATTTGGCGAAACGATCCCGAGTATTTTGTCAGCGTGCTTTAGAAGATGAGTGCTCTTTGCTGGTGTGAGGAGAACAAACTGGCTTCTACGTGATGCGTCGTGAAAGAGACGGCTTACTAGCTCAGTATTCGTAGCGTCAAGGAATGTATCAACCTCATCTAAGACATATACCGGCGCTGGGTTGAATCTTTGGAGGGCAAGGATTAATGATATTGCGATGAGAGAGCGTTCCCCACCAGAACCTGCGCTTATGTCTCCAAATCCCTCTGCTTTTATCCTTGATTTGAACTCAACACCATAATTACCCTCTCTCAATGCGAGTTCAAAACGAACACTTCCAGGGAACTGAACACTTCCAAGAACCTCGTTAACATTCTTTTCGACATAACGCAGGGTTTCATTCATTCCATTATGATATTGTTCCTGAATATTCTCAACTGCAGACTCCGCCTCATCAAGTTCTTCCTGGAGTTCTTTTACACTCCCGATGAGAGTTGCCAATCTCCCCTTGAGTTGCGTTTCAGTATGTGCTACACTTTCAGATACATCCTGGTAGTCATCAAGGATATATCGAAGTTTTACAAGCTCGTTCCTGACCTGTTCGAGGGGTCTAACTTTTTCTGGTCGCGTGATTCCTTCAACATCTCGTTCTATGTTCTCCAGCTCATATTCCATGTTCGTGAGGTGTCTCTTGGACTGCAATACCTGAAGTTTCCTTTCCTTGATGATGAGGTTGAACTCCACTATCTTCCCGCTCATTTCCCGGTTTGCATCTTTTAAATTGCCCATTTCTCCAAGGAGAATTTTCTTTTGGTTTTGCATTTCTTCCTGACTAATTTTCATCGCTTCGATCTTTTCAAGAATACCTGAAGCCGCATTCTTTGACTCCATGATTTCTGTTCGTAACTCATTTAGGCTATGTGTAAGCATAGTGATATTTTCTATTAGTTGTTTTAGCTCCCGACGCTTCAGTTCCTCATCTCGCTCAGCTGCATTAGCTCTGGAGTCAATTTTAGTGAGATCCGTTTGAAGTTGGCGGTGTTTAATACGAAGCGCAGAGTCTTGTCCGATAAGTCTGCTTCGTTCAGGCGGCTGGATGTTATCGAGTTTTCTAAGCTCCTTCTCTGAGTTTTCTAACTCCCCATGCAGTACCTTTAGTTCTTCATCGAGAGCGACGAGTCTTTCTTCTTGTTCTGGAATACTTGCAATTAGTTTTCCTCGTCTTTCCCATGTGCCGCTCCATCGAGTCATCTGACTTAGTAGGTCAAGAACTTCTTCTCTCTGATTCGTTAGATTGTCAAGATTTACCATAATATCTGTAACATGTTTTTTAGCCACAGCGAGATCTTTGATGGCTCTAGAAAGACGTGACTGGAGAGGTGCAGTTGAGATCATACCTGATGGAATTATCTTAGGATTACTGACTATCTTACCTTCATAAGGAATAATTACATGCCCATCAATCGAAACCGCTTTGATATTTTCTTTTGATGCAAGACGTGTTGCTGACTTGGCACTCTTGGTTAACACAAAATCACCAATTGCTTGCCGAAGAAGCTTTTGGGTTTCGTCATCGATGTTCAATTTGTCCCAGAGCCAACCTTCTACACCAGCCACACTTTGTATAATTGGACGTTCAAGCTGTTTTTCTTTTGCCTTCAATAGAATTAGAGGAGAAGGCGCCTCAACATTATCCCTGAGTTTCTGAAGGATTTGAAAGTCTGTTTCGTCAGTTACTATGAAAGCAAGAGTCATGTTGTCCGGAATAACAGCTTCAATTGCCGAGGCAATAGAATCGTCTGCACTAAATAGTTCAATGAGAGGGCCTGTCACAGAGCCTAATTTATGTTCATTAATGGCTTCTTTCAACTGTCTGACTGTTTCAGGTACCCGTTTTGAGGTTTCAGAAAGTCGTACATTTAACTCATCTATTTCCTTCTGGAGCTGTGAAACCAAACTACTCTGTCGAAATCTATCTTCATTTAAAGTAGCAATCTCCCTCTCTAATTGACCTTTTTTCTTCACCAGTTCTTTCTCATCAGATTTCTCCATTACTGACCAGACATGTGACCATTTACTCTCAATTGATTGTAATTCTGCTTCCTCAACCTGTAGTCTTTCTCTAACACTTCGCATGAGTAGGTCTTTTCCTTCCATCTCTGCTTGGAGTGCCTTGTATCTTCCATGGGTTTCAGCTCTCTTCGTATTCCACTCTGCAAATGCCTCTAATGCCTCTCTAATCTGAGTGCGCTCATCCTCTATATTCTGCAGAGATGTTCGTAGTTCACGTTGTTTCTCCATGGTTTCCTCTTTTGTAGAACTGATACGCTCGATGTCTTCCTGCAGTTTCTCTTTATTTCTTGTATCCGAATTAACCTCTTTCTCAAGATGCTTTAACTCGCCTACTTGTTTTTGTGAGTCTCCCTCGATACGAGTTAAATTGCGTTCTTCCTCTTCGATTTTGGCATCAACACGACCTAGCTCAATTTGAAGATTTGACAGTCTTGTTTCAAGACTCTCTATTTCTCGTTCATTCTCAGAAATCTCGGATTGTATCTGTGTTTGTTCTTCTAGAATGGATACAAGCCCAGCTTCTTTTCCTTCAATCTCTGTTTTTATGACATCGATTTTTTCCATCAGATCAACTAGAGTTGCCCACTTCAAATCTCGTTCTAGTAACTTCTCTTGCTCTTGGAGTGATCGTTTCTTTTCAAGTCGATCAAGATCATGCTGAAGAAGCTCGAGTTCTCTCTCAACAGATTTTGATTCGGTAAGAGCTGCTGCGAGGCGTTGACGACTCTGAACAACCTCAGTTTCTTGGAGTATTATTCTATCCCGAAGCACATCTAGGCCTGTTCCCTCTTCAACAAGCTTTCTCACCTCATAGGGATCCATATCCCGTACTGCATTAATTCTCTCTTGAGGAATGAAGACCAAGGGATTATCAGTGTCAAGACCGAATGTCTGAACAATTTGCCTAAGCTCAGCGGCTTTGACTCGTCGACCATCTACGTATGATCTTGGTATGCCATCTCTATCTATCTTTCGTTGAAACTTCTTATTTTGACCGTTAATTCTAACAATCACTTCGACTTCTGCAGTGCTAGCTCCATGTCTGATGAAATCGCTCCATTTATTGTAGCGATTTTCTCGTTGGTTTGAGCCTAATGCAAATTTCAGAGCATGAAAGATGGAAGTTTTACCTGATCCATTTGGACCTGCCAAGACGGTCAATCCTTTGTCGAAGGTGACTCTTCCTGAGTAGAATGACAGGAAATTATCCAATTTTGCTGATTCAATGTATGCTCTGATATTACCCAACTCATGTTCCCCTAGTTAACGACCCATAATTCTCTGTAGTCTATCACTACTCTTCTTTGCCCTTAATAGCCTCGTAAGTTTATCTTCAGCAGTTCCGCTCAGGAGGAATGGATACCTTGCCAATATCTCCCTATCTTCCTTCGATAACGGCATTCCATCATTCAAAACTTCAACGACTCGCTGAGTTGCAGAATAGTCTTCTCCCACAGCCATGAGATATAGCTGATCAAGAAAGTCATCGGGGTATTCTGCATCTAGGCTATCTATTTCTAATCGTGATGTTCCTCCAGTTGATTTTACAACAGACTGAAGGTATCGAGGATTGTTCAGAGGTATTACACCACTATTTGCTATTAACTCCTCAATTTTATCCCGGGGGATTTGTCCTGTTTCATTTCTCTCCGTCATGAAGAGACTTACTGCTAGATGTTTAAGACTTGAGAATCCCCACCCATCTGTAAGCTCTGCTACAGCCGTTGGATCAATGTCCTCACGTCCCTTTAATGCCTGTTCGAGGATACGAATACGATCCTCAAGTGAGGTGCCCTCGATTACATAGATCCTATCAAAGGCTGACAATAGTTCTGCATCAATATCCTGTGGTCTTGTCGTGGCAGCGACAACCAAGACTTCTTCCCTATCCCATCCCGTTCTTTTGAGCTCGTCTTGGAGAACCTCAGAGCGATCACTTTTCGCAGGGGCAACTGTTTCCACTTTTTCAATATACATTGCAGTCGGAGAGTTTCTCCGCGCAAACTCAAATCCAACTCTTAGTATATCAGCTCCACTTTTGACCTCATAGAGCATTCTCTCCATTCTGAACCGAACTAATTTGAGTGGCACCTCTCGACAAAGATGATGAGTAAATGCCTCAAAATCGGTTCCTGTTGGGCCTATCAGCAGGACTCTACCACCAAATTGCATTCCTGTATCAGTCAAGTTTCTCTTTACTTTATCAAAACGATTTATCAGTGAATGATATTCGATTGCTTTTGTCACCACTGAATATTGACTCAGCCTGTTCGTAGGTTGTTTCTCCGGTTCAATCAGGGTGACCGCTTCTGCATAGATTCTCTCTTCGCCCAACTTGCTACCCCACTTGTTGGCCCTTACGACTCTTTCCTGAAGACATATTACATCTTCGGAGATGACATAATTTCGCGCCCTTCAATGAGAGGTTCATAAGTGTTATAGACAATTGAACTGTAGGCAGTGCAACTAATGAATTCACCTTCAGATAGACTTCGAGAATTGGTTAAGAGCGTAATAACGACAGTTGAGAGTAGAGGTCTCTATGTTCATTCAACAGATCTTGAGATCAAATACACGGAATCGAGCAGAAAGAAGGATTCAATAAAGACAACTCGGATTCCTTTGATAGTTGGTTCTTGTGTTCTTAATGCACTTGTGCCAAGGTCTGCAATGCTTTTAGTTGGCGGACACGGAGGAGGAAAGACAACTCTCGTCAAAATACTAGGAAGAATGATGACTGGCAAAAGTCTTGAGGAGATTGATAACAGCATTTTAAGAGGCCATCCACAGCTAACTGAAGAGAAGATGGTGGCAACACTAAAGCCAGGCCCCCTCATTAAGGATGGTATTGAGATTGTAGTGTGGCGTTCGTTTGTAACAGGATTCTGGAAAATCATTGATGAAGTGAATCGACTAACCCCTCACTCTCAGAATATTTTACTATCACTTCTAGCTGAGGGAGAGGTCAAGTATTATGATGAGATTAAGAGATGCGAAGAGTATTGTCTCTTTGCTACGCTCAATCCTGCGGATTCCGGGACTTTCGACATTGGTCCCCCCTTCCTTGATAGATTTGGCATAGCTGTTCCAATTACGATGCCAACTGTGAGTGACTTGGAATTGATACTTGCTTCACGTGACGAAAGATTGTTTGGATTCGATGAACTATGGCAGGTTCCCCCAATGCTGACAGAGGAGAATCTATTAACAATCTGGAATCTTGCGGATAAGATACCAGTATCCCCTGAAGCTTCCGAATACATGAGATCATTAATTCGCGATTTCGGTGTATGTATTCGTGTCGATAAGAGTCAATCATCAGGTCTAACCGTGGAAACTGGATTATGTATTGGATGTCATTTCAATACTGCAAAAAGCGTATGCAATAAAGTAATCATTCCTCTAAGTGTTCGCGCCGCTAAGGATCTCAATAGATATTCGAAAGCAATAGCTTGGCTCGTAGGATCTCATGAAGTGAGCATTGAAATCGTCAAATCACTGGCACCTCTAATCTTCTGGCATAGGACTAGGTTTGTGCGTGATGAGTTTGAACGTGCTCCCTATTTTGGTGATGCTTATGCATTCACACAGCATCTTGTAGAACTAGCTTCTGCTCGATATGCTCAAAGGTCTGCCGCCATTGATATCATAGAACAATTAAAACATGGAAATGAATCGAAGGACTCTCTTGAACAACTAAAAGAAATGGCAAAGAGTGATTTACTTGTTCAGCTTGACTATACTGAGTTGGCAAAAGAGCTCAAGAAGTCCAGATATGTAACTACTGTTCAAAGTATCGAGCAAGGAATAAAGGGTCGAGATGTTGATCAGCTTGCGAAGATTCATGAAGAGCTTCTTTACAATACGGATTTTCCAAATCGGAGTATGTTGTTAAAACAAGTTTCTGAAGCTCTTCATAAATTGACGTTGACTCAATTTGAACTAACTTTTGAACAATGGCAAGATGTTTGGACAACTATTGGTGTCAGGTATCCTAAACTCACACCGGTACTAAAAGAAACACTGACTCCGCCCAAAAGAAAGGTTCTCAGAGTAGATGGATTGACTCTTGTTATCTACGTCACGGGTGACTCCCCTGAATCATCTGTATTTCTAGAGATATCCGGCGGAAGTGAAGCAGTGAAGTTAAAGGATGAAATTGAGGGTCACGTAAAGTCCTAGGAAGCGGCAAGAATGGATGTTATTCGAAGTGAGGCTCATGATGAAGATACACTTCACATGGTAGCATATCAAGCCTGGTCACAAGCTATCAGAGATTTTTATCATCCTCCACTTCCAGAACCTGAAATAGAGAATATCCCGGATGTATCTAGTTACTTCTACATCGACTCAGACACTTGGACTGTTCATCTCAATGTTTCTGGAGTTCCTCTCTATCTCAGCTACGAAGAGATTCTTCAATATCTCACATCCATATGTCACCATGAAATCCAGCATTATCTCTTGTGTCCATATGATGGCGTTATGAATGGGAGAATGTACTCGGCAGCGAGAAAGCACGTCAATGATGCAAATGCAATGTTTGTGTGTAATTTCTTTGCGGATCTTGTTGTAGACTCAAATCTATTGAGAAGATTTCCTTCTCTAACTCATAGTCGAATCAACTGTTCTCTTTATGACTCTGCAATAAGGATACAGAATCATAGCGATTTATGGAAATTGATAGTGACAAGCTATAGAGTAATGTGGGGGTTTCCAATACCGCCTGTTGTTGATATTGACCAGAATACATTCGATATTTCAAATGAGATAGTTCGTATTGCACGTGGGACAATAGGACAAGAACACCGCTGGCCATTTTCTTGTGAAAAGATTGCTCAAATATTATCTAAGTGGCTACCAAATGACGATGACTTACTTTGTACTGCTTCAGAAAATTCAATCCAGGTTCAACAAGAAGGTCTAGATGGTTCCCAGAAAGTAGTTGCAGTACCTCTCGATGTAAATATCATAATGGGAAATCCTATTGAGGCAAGAAATGGCGATTTAGCAAGAAAGTGCCTTGATAATGCTAAAAATCCCAACAGCGAGGAGGAGATGGAGCGCCTTGCTATAGATGTTGAACATCTCGGTGGAGATATTGAAGATTTGCAAGGTGTCTTCCTAACAGCTGGTGTTGGCTCTGAGCGAGATGCTTGGATTCGATTTTGGTATCGTGCTAAGGCGTATGAGACGATTCGATTTGAAGTAAAAACATCCAGGGCAACGGGTTCGATTCCTCTTGCGTCCGAAGTCTGGAGACTCGGTGATCCCTTGGAAGAGCTTGATATTGTACAGTCTCTCCAAGCTTTTCCTATCCTCATTCCAAATCGCTCAACAAGAAAATGGCAACGTTATGAAACTATAGGTTCCGAGTCCCCTGACTCTCCTCCAGACATGTTGGTTGTTATAGATTCCTCAGGTTCAATGACCTGGGCAATGAAGACCCGTACAATATCTGGTGATTATCATACCGCACTTATAACGTCCTTTGCTGCAATTGACTTTGCTTTTCGCCGAGGTTGTAAAGTTGCTGCGATAAACTTCTCTGATGGAGTACAGACATCAGATTGGTCCAAAGAACGGTCATCAATCGAGAGAGTTCTATTAGAATACCAAGGCGGAGGTACTGTTGCCCCTGTGAGGAAGATTACTGAATTGTGCGAGAAGGCGGATAATGCAGTTATGGTTTTACTCATAACGGATGCAGAAATCTCAAATTGGAAGCAGATGGTTGGAACAGTGGAAGCTCTCTCAATAAGAGGTCACAAACTCTTCCTGTTCCATATAGGAGCAGGAACCGGGTCGAGAGCCTCCAAGATTCATCAGGCAATGTCAAAGGCTGGAGCGTCAGTCTATCCAATCAAGACGGTGAAAGATCTTCCAAGGCTAGTTATTGAAGAAGTACATAATGTCTATAGACAGTAGTCTGGCGTAGCACCTCAACCCAAACCTTTTTCATGCGCTCAAGAGCGCTGCGAATCATGCCCCGGAGTCCTTTAGCGGGCTTCTCGAGGTGTATTCCGATGTACGAGATTGTCTTCAAGCAGGTTCTCAATCCTGTAACAAAGATGTTGGTTGTTCGGGCACCAGATATCGCGAAAGTATGCAAACCTGGTCAGTTTGTGATGATACGTGTTAACGAAACCGGCGAACGTATTCCGCTTACGATTGGAGATTTTGATCGAAAGAAGGGCGAAATCACCATCGTCTTCCAAGAGGTGGGCAAGACCACCAAACTTCTTGGCAGTCTTGAGAAAGGTGATTACATCCTTGACTTCATTGGTCCTCTTGGTCGGCCTTCTGAAACTGAAAAGAAATACGGAACTGTTGTTGCTATCGGTGGAGGGTGTGGAAGCGCAATTGTTTACCCTGTCGCTCGAGCGTTCAAAGAAGCTGGAAACTATCTAATAACAATCAATGGGGCGAGGACAATGGATCTACTTCTATATAGAAAGCAGATGGAGAAAATCAGTGATGAGTTCTATGAGACCACAGATGATGGTTCTTGTGGAGTGCATGGTTTTGTTACAACTGTCCTTTCTGAACTGATTCAAAGTAATCGTCAGATCGATTTAGTATTCGCAGTAGGACCTGCTCCTATGATGAAGTTCGTGAGTAAGACAACGGAAGCGAAGAAAATTCCAACAATCGTGAGCCTCAACAGTATAATGGTAGACGGTACTGGTATGTGTGGAGCATGTCGTGTGACTGTTGGGGGGCAGATGAAATTTGCGTGCGTTGATGGTCCTGAGTTTGATGGCCATCAAGTGGACTTCAATGAGCTTTTGGGACGACTCAATGCCTACAAAACATACGAGGCAGAATCTGATAAGAGGTGGGCAAGTCAAGCTGGAGGTGCATCAAAGTGAGTGATGAGGGAGAAAGTGCTCCGAAGAAAGAACGAAAGCCTCCCACAAAAAAGGTGCCTATTCCTGAACAGCCTCCAAACGTGAGGATTAGGAATTTTGATGAAGTTGCCCTTGGATATTCTGCTGAACAGGCACTTGCTGAGGCTGAAAAATGCATGCAATGTCGAAATCCAAAATGTATCAGTGGGTGCCCTGTGGAAGTACCGATTAAAGATTTCATAAATCTCATTCGAGAGCACAAGTTTATGGAAGCCGCGGCAAAGATCAAGGAAACAAATAGTCTGCCTGCAATTTGTGGCCGGGTATGTCCTCAAGAGTCACAGTGCGAAGTATCTTGTATCTATGGCATTCGTAATGAGCCAATAGCAATCGGGCGTCTTGAGAGATTTGTTGCAGACTATGCAAGAGTAAAGGGAGAAACACTTCCTAAATTGCCACCCAAAATCGGAAAGAAAGTTGCAATCATCGGTTCTGGACCTGCTGGGCTAACATGTGCAGGCGACCTAATCAATTTGGGTTATGATGTCACCATATTTGAGGCATTCCACAAACCCGGCGGTGTTCTTATCTATGGAATACCGGAATTTAGGTTGCCAAAAGAGATTGTTACAGCAGAAGTTGATTTCCTCAAACGGCTTGGCGTTGAAATCAAATATAATAGCGTGATTGGCAAAATTAGAACCATTCATGAACTAATGAATGAAGATGGATACAAAGCAGTGTTTATCGGAAGTGGTGCTGGAGCTCCGAATTTCATGCCGATCAAGGGAATGAGCCTGACCACAGTCTTTTCTGCGAACGAGTTCCTCACACGAGTTAATCTCATGAAAGGGTACAAGTTTCCTGAATATGACACTCCTGTGAAAATTGGCAAGAAGGTAGCCGTGATAGGTGGCGGAAATGTTGCTATGGATGCAGCTCGAACTTCTCTACGACTAGGTGCCAGTGAAGTAAACATCATATACAGACGGTCTCGAGAAGAGCTACCTGCCAGAGCAGAAGAAGTGCATCATGCAGAGGAAGAAGGTGTCCAGTTTAATTTCCTAGTGAATCCGACTGAAGTACTTGGTGATGAAGCGGGAAACGTTATTGGAATGCAGTGTATTCGCATGGATCTTGGCGAACCTGATGAATCGGGAAGACGGAGACCTGTACCAATCAAGAACTCGGAGTTCGTGATGGATCTTGATACAGTAATTGTTGCGATTGGCAATTCACCCAATCCAATTATACCACACACCACTCCTGGACTCGATGTATCTCGCTGGGGTACTATTGTCATCAATGAAGAAACCGGGATGACTTCTATTCCTGGTGTCTTTGCGGGTGGTGATATTGTGACTGGGGCCGCTACTGTAATCAGTGCGATGGGTCAAGGGAAAAATGCAGCTCGAGGCATTCATGCCTATCTGTCGGGATAGTCTTATCTGTTTTACACTGATATGATGCAGAAGACACTGGAACTATCGACTTCACAAATGGTAGCTTGCAGACAGAGTTGAGTACAAAGCATTTCAAAATCCTCGTGTCTAAAGGTTGTTGCCCTGAATCCATCTTTACAATGGATGACTCCATCTGAGGTCAAAGACCAATCAATCTCTCCTACAAGTCCCTCTTCTGACTGTAGTTTAAACCAATCTAATCTATGGGTCCAAAATTCATCAGAGTAGCTAGAGAATAAGCAACTTCCTCCCTTCCGAGTGATTCTAACACACTCCTCAATCAGACGTAGGGCGTCCACCTTGAAAGCTGAGATACCATTCTGGATACAGACTACTTTGTCGACAGATTTGTCATGAACTGGTAGATGGGATGCATCTGACTGGAATAAATGACAACGCGAGCTTCCTCCAATGTACTCACCAGCAAATCTCAGACTCTCATATGAAGTGTCTATTCCAATCGAGACGGATGAATAAGGCAAGATGTCTCTTAAAACGCGTCCATATCCACATCCAAGTTCAATCACCACATCCGATTGTTGAATGTGTTCGATGACATAATCCACTTCCGCACGCAAGTATTGTTTTACCCTTGGAGGAGCAAGATCGTAGCATCGTTTTAGTTTGTTTGATGATAGGCGCTTAGAATAGTAATCGCTCATGATGCAAGAGTCCTATAATTCTCACTCAGAATGTTTGAAATGAGTCTTACTCTTTAAGAAATGCATTGATATAGCGAGTCAATTACTATTGATGTGCCTATTGGATGGGTGTGGCAGCAGATGAGTGAGAATTCAATAAAGACGGATGAGATGCGAACTCTTGAGATGAATGCAGCATATCTAGGAGTCACTCATAGTTATCTCATGCAAATTGCGGGGCGAGAGGTCGCTCGTGTAATTATTGAGAATGAAGATATCGTTGGAAAATCTATTGTTATCCTCTGTGGTCTGGGAGGGAATGGAGGCGATGGCATCGTTGCTGCAAGATACTTGGATGAGGCCGGGGCTAGAGTCAATGTCTATCTCCTCGGTCATGAGAAGACGATTTCAAATCCGGACACACTTACAAACTGGAATATACTAAAGAATCTCCACAATATTCAGAAAGCAATCCTTGTGACGGAAACCGATGTAAAGAGCTGCAAAGCTATCGGTCATGCCGATTTCATCATTGATGGTCTTATGGGATTTGGGCTCCACTCCAAACTCAGAGAACCTCTTTTGACCGCTGTGAAAGCGATCAACAAGTCCAGAGCTATCAAATATTCGATTGATATGCCAACAGGCATAGATTCAGATACAGGAGAAATTCATGGAGATGCAGTCATCGCTGACCATACAGTTTCTCTTCACGCGACAAAGACTGGTTTGACGCTTGCCCAAAATTATTCAGGCACGAACCGTGTTGTCACAATAGGTATACCTCGAGAAGCTGCATACACCTGTGGTCCTGGAGACCTATCTTATTTCAGTAGACCCCGCAAGTTGACTGCAAAGAAAGGAGACTCAGGTCGCATTCTTATCATTGGCGGTAGTGATGTTTACTCCGGCGCTCCTGCACTTGCTGGAATGGCAGCACTTCGTACTGGCTCAGATCTTGTTAGCATTCTTGTTCCAGAACCAGTTGTGTCTGCAATCCGTGAATATAGCCCAAACCTCATGGTGACAAGTTTAGGTGCTCGGATTCTTCAACCAGATGTTGTTGGAACGGCTATTGAGATGATAAGCAAGAACGATGTTATTGCGTTTGGTCCAGGACTTGGATTGCACCCAGAAACAATGATTGCTGTTAAATCAATCGTAGAGAAAATTATTGAATTGAAGAAACCACTAGTTCTTGATGCGGATGGTCTCAAAGCAATAGCACATTCTGACGTTGAGATGAATCCCGGTAAGGTCGTTCTTACGCCTCATTGGGGTGAGCTAAAGACCATAATGAATGTGAATCTGGGAAATAGTGAGAATATTGAAAATCGCATAGACCGAGCAATGGATGCTGCAAAGCAGTATAATTCTGTAATTTTACTGAAGGGGCCAGTGGATGTAATTGCCGATCCCTCTGGCATCTACAAATTGAATCGAACAGGGGTTCCTGCAATGACAGTCGGTGGAACAGGTGATGTCTTAACTGGAATTGTTGCATCTCTGCTTTCTCGACATACCAATGCCTTCCGAGCTGCCGCTGCAGGCGCTTTCGTTTCAGGGATGGCTGGAGAACTTGCGGCAGGTAAACTGGGAGAACACATAGTAGCAACTGATTGCATTGAAAAAATACCTGAAGTATTTCATATGGTTTAGGTTAACATATCCTACATCTATTGGATGATAGACATCTGTTCAAGGAGACTGCGTGCAAGTTTCTGATTTTCCTGATTTACAGGAACCCATACAATTCCAACATCTGGTTGACCATAGAGAATGACTGATTCTTCTGGCGCAAGGAGTACTGCTGGAAAACCCAGTAAGTCTTCTTCGCCGTCGACATTAACAAGTGTAGGCTCTTCATTACCTATTGCTGTGGCAATAGTTGACCAGGCTTCCGGATAGATCGTAGCAGCTGGATTGTATATTAGAAACTCTATGGCAGCAGAGAATTTACTCTCATAGCTTCCTCTCTTCGTTATTCCATCAACAATCATCACGTGGGGAGTATATCCTTCCTTTACTAGTGTGGCCGTAGTAACATCTCCTACTGAAATGACCTGAGCTGGTGATTCTGCCATTATCCTCTCGATTACTCGTTTTTCAGGAGCACCCTCTTTCATATGAAAGACATCTCCCTTAGGTGACTTTAGACGGGATCGCCCATCCATTTGAAGTAGTCTGGGCGGTTCATTAGTACCCCGAAGCCGTCGACCGGATCTATCTATTTGGCCCAATCTAATCCGTGCTGATGCAATCTTATCTCCATCATCTGCACGTACAGGCTTAAGGAACTCGATTTTATCAGTTAATCCAAGAATCTCTTTTCTCTTCGCCAATGCTCCTGATTGTATCTCAGTACAGCAAGGCCCTTCGTACATTATGAAGGTGACCTCTTCTTTTACTTGAAGCAAGTCCTCTCTTTTTGAGAGCGGTTTTACTTCAACTATGTCATCCAGTTTTGTCTTGACTAAGTAATTCTTTAACCGTGCAACTCGAACATCAAGCGGCTGTATAATCTCTTCAAGCTGCAAGCCTTCTCCGACAAGTTCTCCACTAGTTACACCTGCAATCGGCTCTGGCATCTCCACTAGTCTGTCTATCATAACCTCATGACCGAGATGTAAACGATCAAAGAGGTTGAGTGCAAAGGTCACCATCCGTGTTTCGCCATGAATCCTGTCACTTGAAACACTTAATATCCTTGTTTTCTTCTCAATCCACACATCAGAGGATGTTAACATCGTGAAGATACAGGCAGTCGCGGATGTGCATAGTCCAAGATATATGACTGAATTCAAACAGTCATTGAATAGTCTGCAGCCTCCAGATTTATTCCTCTTTGCAGGCGATATGGTCAGTCGTGGGAAAGCTGATGAGTATAACCTAATACTAGATTCGATACATACCCATTTTGGTCATGATTTCCCAATAATTGGATGTTTTGGTAATGAAGAATATAATGAAGTGCGAAAAGAGATAATTGGACTGGTTGGCGACAGGATGCAGTTTCTCGATGAAAAATCGGTAGTAGTAGAATCAAATGGACTCCAAGTTGGGATTGTTGGTACGCAAGGATCTTTGGATAAAGCAACAAGCTGGCAGAGAAGAAATATTCCAAGTATAAAGGGAGTATTTGAGAGACGCGCCAAACGTGCTGCATCTTTACTGAAGAAGCTTCATGACAAGGTTGACAGACGAATATTACTAATGCACTATAGCCCATGTCTAGAGACCTGTGAGGGTGAAGATATGAGAGCTTTTTCTTGGCTTGGAAGTAGAAAATTCTATCAAGTCATCATGGAACAGTGCCCAGATCTCGTTATTCATGGTCACGTTCACAATTCTGTAAACCACAAAGCAATGATAGGATCGACATTGGTTCATAATGTCGCCCTACCAGCAGTACGAACTATCACGGCTCTTTCTGTTTGGGACTAGATTTTTCTTTGTGACCAGTGACTTTCATTGTTGGCTCGAATTTGTATCCGTAGGCAATGATTCCGCCCTGTCCAAACTCCTTGATTTTACGGAAACATGCTCTAACCCTCATACCAATCTCTACATTTTCGATATCAACATTCACAATCTGTGCCGTTAGTCGTGTGCCTTCGTCGAGTTCGACCTGAGCTATCACATAGGGCATCTGACGCTTGAAGTCTTCAGGAGCCTGACGTACAACTGTATAAGAGTAGATAGTCCCTAGACCTTTGAATGTATATAGTTCAAGTTTGCCCTTTCTTCGGCACTCCGGACAGACTGGTCGCGGTGGAAAATAGTATGAACCACACGTTTTACACATGTTGCCCTGAATAGTATAGATTGCTTTTATTCTTCGCCAGACTGAAGCTACACCTTGTTCTGCCATTTAAATCATCTCCCCAGAATATGAACTATTGAAGTGGCTCCTGTTCCGCCTATGTTCACAGCGAGTGCCTTCTCCGCTCCATCAACTTGACGTTTTTCTGCATCTCCTCGAAGTTGTAAGGCTAACTCCACAATCTGTGCTACACCTGTAGCCCCAACGGGATGTCCTCTCGCTTTAAGACCTCCTGATGGATTTACCGGGAATTTTCCACCAATCTCAGTAATACCTTCTTCGAGTGCCTTGCCGCCCTCGCCTTTCTTAGCAATTCCAACATCCTCAGTCAGGATAATTTCTCCGATTGAAAAGCTATCATGCAATTCAAAGACATTAATATCTTTCAGCTCAAGATTTGCCTCCTTGAGTGCATACCTGGTAGAAGAAACTACGGCGTTCATGGTTGTGATTGACTTCCTGTCATGTAAGGCTAAGGTATCGCTACTCTGGTCTGAAGCTTCAATGAATACAGGCGTGTCAGAGTATTTCTTTGCAAGATCTTCACTGCACATTACGAGACCTGCCGCACCATCAGTCACTGGTGCTGAATGGAGCACTCTGAGTGGATCTGCTAATAACCCTGATTTCATCACAACATCAATTGGCACAGGACTCTGAAATTGTGCCCATGGATTATGTGCCGCATTTGCATGGTTCTTGACGGTGGGCATTGCAAGATGTTCTTCAGTTGTGCCGTATTCGTACATATGCCTGCGTGCCATGAAAGCGTACAGTGCAGGGAATGTGGCTCCAAACATTCCTTCCCATTCCCAGTCACTTGCAACCGAGATTGTATTCATAGCCTCCGTCTGGTTCACATCGCTCATCTTCTCGCTACCCAAGACAAGCATAACTTTGTGTTCACCCGACTTAATTGCCATGTATGCTTGTCTAACAGCAGCTCCTCCACTTGCACATGCTGCTTCGACACTATACGCAGGAATATCTCCGAGACCACCCATGTCAACAGCAAATGCACCAAGGTGCTCCTGGCCAGTAAACCTACCTGCACTCATATTCCCAATGACCATTCCGTCGATATCAGAACCAGGAACCCCTGCATCAAAGATTGCATACATTCCAGCCTCCAGGGTAAAATCTTTGAGGTTTTGTTCCCATAACTCTCCGAATTTACACATACCAACGCCTATTATCGCTACTCTATTTCTCATCTTCCAAACCTCCTTACCCAAGTGCTTTGATTTTTCGTCTATACTTCGCATAAGTTGCATAATTTACGTATGTTTTTCGTTGAATGTAATCATCGACTGTTGGGACCATCCCACGACTTTCTAGAATAGCATCCTCAACAGTTATTGAAAATGCATCACTTCCTGCTCCTGAACCATATGCTACCATGAATATCTTTGAACCTGGTTTAGCAATATCTAATATTCTCGCGAGTCCAATCATTGCTGAGCCCGAGTAAGTATTTCCAATCTGACGAACCACCAGACTATCTTCCAGTTTCTCTTTTGGTACGCCAATCTGTTTTCCAACAGCTACTGGGAATTTGCCATTTGGCATATGAAAGACAAAATAATCATAGTCATCAACAGTGGTCTTTGTCTTTGCGAATAGTAATTTTGCTCCCTCTCCTACATGACGGAAGTATGCTGGCTCACCTGTGAATCTGGCACCATGGCTTGGAAAGTCCTCTCCCTCACGTCTCCAGAAGTCAGGAGTATCTGTTGTAAAAGACACCGTTTCTTCTATGGTGGCGAGAGGATTCTTTTGACCAATCAGATAGGCAGCGCCACCAGCAGCAGCTGAATATTCAAGTGCATCACCAGGTCTGCCCTGCGCAGTATCAGAACCAATCGCAAGACCAATCTTAATCATCTTGGAGGCAACAAGTCCCATTGCTGCCTGCATTGCAGCTGTCCCAGCCTTGCACGCAAACTCAAAGTCTGCACATGTCATATTATATGAGCATCCTACGGCCTCAGCAACAATTGTTCCTGTAGGTTTTACAGCATATGGGTGTGATTCTGAGCCTACATAGACTGCTCCGATATCGAGTGGATCAATTTTGGCCATCTTGATTGCATTTCTTGCTGCCTCGACTGAGATCGTTGCCACATCTTCATCTGGCCCAGGAACTGACTTCTCAAACACACCAAGACCTGGTCCTATCTTTTCTCCATCCTCACCCCAGAGTTCAGCAATATCTGAGGTCTTTATACGGTATCGTGGGACGTAAACTCCAAAACCTACAATGCCAACCATAGCAATTCTCTCCATATTATAACAAATCGGTAAACGTCGAATTGTGCTACGTCATTAATTTTTATGAGCGTCTCTCAACGCTCTTATGAACGTTGTGTTCTCGCCTACACTTCTGAAACGGCTATCACCGATTGTTCTCCATAACTTTCGGATGTTGACGACATTATCAGGCAAGCCACTAGTATTTATCACTAACTGATGAGCAACGATGAATGCAGATACGGAATTCGAAAATCGTCGATGAATAATATGTGAATTAACCCTATAAGGTCAAGAGACTAGTCACGATTGGTGCATTCGATGTCGGAAACTGTCAGAGAGAATCTTGTTCAGCGGATTACAGTTACTGAACCAAAGACTGCTGCTGAACTCCTAGTTGAGCTTGGTCTTTCATCAAACCATGTTATATTAGTAGATGGAAAGCGTGTTCCCCTTACATTTGAGATACAAGAGAATGACAGTGTTATTGTTCTCCCGCTAATTGCTGGAGGCTGATAATCCCACTCTCTTCATCAACCGTTTTGTAGGTTTCAAAT
This sequence comes from Candidatus Thorarchaeota archaeon, assembly GCA_029858305.1. GTDB lineage: Archaea > Asgardarchaeota > Thorarchaeia > Thorarchaeales > Thorarchaeaceae > SMTZ1-45. The sequence continues at coordinate 14,449 of JAOUFI010000002.1, read as the reverse complement.
CTAGTTGTGTAACACCTCTTTTTCGTGCAACTGGCATTAGAAGATGCGCAGCAATTGTGTCTAGCACATCTTGGACTAGCGATGGTGTATCCCTCTTACTTGTATTCTCGACTTCTCCCAGTTTCTCGAGTATTGTTGCTTTGAGAAGTTTTGTACTTCCAGAACTATACTGTGTTGCTTTCTTCTGCGCTATTGTGATTTCTCTCGGAACTCCCAGATGCCTTGCCAGCTCTCTGAAGATGATTTTACGTGAAGGGGTACTATGGAGATCTATCTTTAGAGTGGCTGGCAGTGACATGGCTGCTTTGATAAATGGGGGATACATATATGGAAAGAAGACATCAAGACTGTGAACCGCAATTGCACGTACATCTCGTTGAATATTCATTTCATGGGTCATAGAAACATCTTTCCAGAGTGCATCTTCAACAGCGGCAACCCCCAAATCTTTCATCAATCGTTCATGTCTTGCATATCCTGCAAATAGATCATCTGGACCTTGCCCGGATACTAATAGGTTAACTCCTCTCTCTTTTGCCACTCTTGCCGCGAAGAAGAATGGCAGTGCAATTTCGACCTGCATGCGCTCACTTGTTTCGATTGAGTATATCACCTCGGGAAGGGCGTTCCACAATGCTTCTTGATCTATTTTCACTACTATGTTTTTTGAATCTATCAATTCAGCAGCTCTGACTGCAGCCTTTTCGTCGTAACTGTCATTAAAAGAAGCTGTGATCAGAAGAGTGTCCTTACAATGCTTTTTTGTAAGAAGCGCGGCTAATGCGCTATCTACGCCTCCTGAGAATAGCACTGCGCATTTTTGAACAGCTGCTAGTCTGTTGAATATTGCTTCAAGTGGTTCCATTAAAATTCTAATTGCCGTTGGCTCGTCAATACTTCTGTCAATTGTCGGTTGTGTCAACCCTCTCGACTGGATCATTTCCTGTTTTCCATCCCAAGTGATTGACAATGTATGCCCTGGATTTAGTGAATGGATTTGATTTCGGCTAATCGCCCAGATGCTCTTCTTTTCAGAAGAAAAGATGAAAGCACTGTCTATTTGAGTATAGTACAGTCCACAAATTCCATCAGCTGATCTGAATAATCGAACTCTATCTGAATCGATTTTTATGGTCATTGTCTTGAAAGTAGTTGAGTTTCCAAAAGACTCGGTTTTTATGGCCTTGGTCGAATGAGGATAAGAGTCCACAATATGAAGGTAATCAGGACCTGAATCTATATCGATTGCATCCCGTTCCCAAGTTCTTACTGATATGAGTGCTCTAGGTATCGAATCTTTTGATCCGAACTGATGAAGTGATTCAACTCCTCTATGCTTAATTGCATTTGACATGCACCCAACGATTCCTTCGGCATCAGCAACTTTTTTGAAAAGAATAATCCCCGCAATACCTGTCATCTAGACCAAGAATCCTCTAGTTATTCGCCAAATCTAAAACGTCCGAAGATGTTTGAGGAACCAACTCTTCTTATTCTAACCTGTTGGTACTCTTAGCAACTCGACCTGTTTGACCCCTGTTATTTTTTTCAGTCGCTTATCAAGTGCGTCAATCTCGACATTCAGTTGACTTGGTGTGAAATAGCATTCATAGAAGCACTGGTCTGCCGCCTGACAGATTCCACTTGTAAATAGGATGTCTTCAAGACCAACTTCCATGAAGACCATGGTGAGTTCTTCAAGGAAGCTTTTACTCAGTTTGTCGATAACAAGTCTGAGATACATCACTTTGTTGCTATCTACAGGGTACATTTTCACGTTACCATCCTTCATCACAAGAATGGTCAAGCCATAGGATTGGCCTATCCTCTCAACGAATTCTGCTGGGAGCGTGATTCTATCACCTTTCTCAATCTTTAGAACTCTTGCCTGAGTCATGTCACCCTTACTCAAGTATTTCTTCCTCCGGACAGTCACGATGTCATGCTGCTTTACTGATTATATCTCTTGCGGGAGATGTCAAATCTTAGCTAGTACCTCCGAACCATCTACGTATCTTGGTCAGAGCTTCTCTTTCTGGTTTTTCTACTACCCTCAGATTCCATTTGTTCTCCTCGCTACTCGCATATTCCAAAAAAGCAACTTCTCCTTGCGATCTGATTCTTTCCATTTCTTGAAGTCTGCCATTTAGCCATGCTTTTCTGGACACTGGCATCCGTGAGGTTGCTTGATCAAATAGCAATGGATGCAGGTCAAAGATGAGAGCTCTTTCTTTCATATAATCCATAACACCCTCTTGAAGCGCTGGACTTATTTTTTCTCTATCAGTAAAGAATGATGCAGCTACTGACATATTTGGATACTTTTCGGGGATGTTCAAAGCAAACTTGAAAGATCTGTTGAATTTCGATAAATGGGTAGCTGCATCTATGAAAAGGATTGTTTCTGGTTTCCCCTCATATTCAACATCCGATATCTCAATATTCACTCTAGCTAATTCTTCTTCATGATCTATCACAGTCTGAATGAGTTGATCTGTTACTGGTGGAAGATCTTCGACAGCAATCTCTTCTACCGATTCGTATGTTAGCTGATCATCAATATCATCGGATTGTGTTTTGTCTTTCTTCTTGACATCATCTTTCCTTTTTGGGCGTCGGTGAGGTGGTATGTATCCAATCTCCTCGACAAGGTGCTTCAAAGCCAAAGGTAGGAAAAGATCGTAAAGGGTTCCCCTTGTTTCGATTATTAACAGAACTGTTTTGAATGAGGCTATTGCTTCAACAATTCCAGAGCTATAATCCTGAGAGTCGTCGAAGAATTTTCTCAAGTTTTCCTCAGAATAGCCTTTTTGAATCCTCTCCGTCCATTCATGATAGACTTCTTTCATTTCCTGTTTTCTTCTGTCTTTGAGAAGAGACATAAATTTTCCAAGGTATTTTACACCACGTGTAACAGCAGTCGTTGGACTCACAAAAACTGTCATTAGTCCTACTGCCTCTCCAGCATACTCACTTGCCTCGGTACTGCGAATTCGTCCCATGACTTCATCTGTTAAGGATGGGGGACCGAGTTTCTCTTCAAGAACTTCAATCATTCCTGTAAAGTCCTCAAATGCAGCATCTACAGGTGCCACTTCTTCACCAACAAAAGATGCATCCGATAGGACCTCTGCAAATACATTGGGTCTTTTAATAAGCCATTGAAGAGGTATTTTCAAGGGTGTGTGGCAATGTAACCATTTTCTCTCTGAATCCCCAGGGCCAAAATAGAACTTAGAAGATTCTGGGAATAATCCCTCAAATATTTCCATAAATTGATCGAAGCCCTGCTTTGTACTTAGTCCCATCTCCTCCTTTTCCATGGCATCGACAACAAGAATCACGCCCGACTCCCTCTTCTTTGCCAATCTTGCCATTGTCAACATGACTTGTTTGGGGGATAAATAGAGGAGACTACTCTCCGCATAAGGCTCATCATAGAAGGAGAACAAGCCCAGGCGTCTCCAATCCTTCTTTGAGAGGCTGTGATTTGCTAGGTGAGAGAACCACTCGTACCCACGTTTGTATCTTGGAATTGATTCGTCATCAGGTTCATACTGTGCCATGAATTACACCATTTGAAGAGGCCTAAATGACTCTGTAGGCTTGATTGCGAGAGAGTAGAGATAAAGGTTTGTCTCTATCAATCCATCCTAATACTTACAATTGCAAGTACTAACGCCACCAGTAGAATACCGCCAACGACGAAAAATCTCCAATCCATGTAGAAACCACTTGGTGTATTTGGATCTTGTGATGATGCAAGAATGACTGCAGCACCGTCGCTGTCGAGGATGTTGAGAAGTTCGCATGCTTGTCCTGAATGAACTAACGTACCCTCTTCCATGCCAGGAATATTGCCCCATGAACCATCAACAGCTTGGCAGTTCAGTATGAAATCAATCACTGCAGTTTTATTGACTGATGAGATGGCACCTGTTTGCTCTAGCACATTCAAAGCGTAATATGTAGTGGCGAAGTTTGCGTCTTCTGTACCATTTCCTTCTTCAAAACCACCGATGAAATCATTGCTTTCTGGACTGAGTAATTGTCTCTCAAGAATCCACTCATTTGTATCCTGAATGCCTGGTATAGTAAGCACTTGCTGAAAGATACTAAGTGCCATGATTCCAGCTGCAGTTGCAGTTACACTAGGTGTAAATGCTTCTGGGCTGAGCATGAATGCATCACCTTTTCGACAGTTATTTATCCATTCTAGAGTTGCAGTTTCATTTAGCAACCGGTCCCAAACATTCATAGTTGTGTAGGTATCATCAAGCATTTCAAAGATTGCTAAAGCTTGATAGGTTGAAATGATATCTGGGTCGTTGTCGGGTATACTTGAAAATCCACCATTCGTAGATTGAGTTCTATTAAGATAGACAAGAAGTGCGGTTACATTGATGTCTTTTGTATTAATACCTGGGTAGTCAGATTGAGCTTTCAGTAGCTGATGGAGTTTCATACCCATGAAAGTCATTTCCATTGTAACTGGACCGACAAGATACTCACTAAAGCCACCGTATCTCTTTCTATCGAGTTCGTTTTCTTGACTATCTGTCAACCACTGACGAACTATAAGGGAATCGAGAGCTTTGGTTAAATTAATCGGGGGTGGACGAGCATCCAAGCTTTTCAATTCATTGAGAGCCAAGACAGCTCCGTATGTAGCATCGACACGAACAACATTGTCACTTGGAGGACTATATCCTCCTCTCTGGGCATCATATCTCCCAGAAATATAGGAATTCAGAGTATCCGCTCTGCTGGCTGCAGCTACGGGTTGAGCAGAAGCCGCTATCAAGACGAGCACAAACGCAAATGCAATGGTAATTATCTTGACCCTTTTCATAGAGACATCCCGGTCAGCTTTCATGCCGCTGAGAAGGTTGGCTCAGCGTGTTGAGCATCGGCTTCATGGTGGTGTTATTAACGTTTCCATCCTCAAAAGTCGTACTAAGAAATGTTCTAGCAGATACCTGACACAGATAAAATATCCATGTAATTCTACACCGTTATGCGTGAGAGAACTATGCATACCCTATAGGACCTCTTTGGATATGTCTAATGTAGCTGTATGCAGAATCAGCTGCTATGGCTCCATGTCCTACTGCCACTGCAATCTGTTTCATAGACTCCACAACATCTCCAGCTGCAAAGACGCCGACTATATTTGTCGCCTGCTTTGCACTTACTAGAATCTCTCCTCTTTCATTTGTTTCCACGCCAATGCTCTTTGCAAGAGTACTCTCAGGATTTGACCCTAGAGCAATAAAAGCGCCATCAATCTTTAATGAGTGTATTTCCCCAGTTTTTGTATTCTCAAGGATAATCTCGTTTACTAGGTCTTCACCTTTAATTTCCTTTACTACGGAATTCCACATGATTTCAATATCTGATTTAAACAGATAATCTTGCACTATCTTTTCTGCTCGCAGTTCATCTCGGCGATGAATAAGGTAGACTTTCTTTGTGATCTCTGCCAGGTACAGGGCTTCCGTGACTGCTGTATTTCCTCCACCAACAACTGCTACGGTTTTATCTCGGAATAGAGGACCATCACAAGTCGCACAGAACGAAACACCCCGACCCGTGAGCATCTCCTCACCAGGAACATTTAGGTGTTTGTGACCTCCGCCTGTAGCAATAATAATAGCTTGGGCACGATAGACACCTCTCCGTGTATCGAGGAGGAAATCTCCATTGTTACTCTCTCGCTGAATGCTTCGAACGTCTGTGATTTCCTTAATCACTGCTCCTGATTTTCTTACTTGCTCTTTCATCTTAGTTGCAAGTTCTATTCCAACAATGAATGTATATCCAGGATAATTCTCGATCCCAGGGCTTGTGGCTTGAGCTCCTCCTAATACCTTGGATTCAAGGAGTAATGTCTTTAATCCGTAGCGAGCGGCGTAAATGGCCGCAGTCATTCCTGCAGGTCCACCACCTATGACCACCAATTCCCAGTCCAAGTCCTCAGTCAATACGATGTCTCCGTTACATTAGTCCCATTATCAATTGATTTCGACGTATTTTCACTTAATCATTCTTTCCTGTGAGGCAATCAATGTCAAGGCTTTTCAATTGTTCAGAGGTTAAATTACTATCTGGTTTTATCTCGAATTTGAGGGTTGGTTTTAGTAGATCTGCGATTCTTCCAAAGGTAACCTCTCTGATTGGCAGATTTCCTCTGTTCATAAGATATGTTGCTTTCTTGAATTTCTCAGGATTATAAATGAACACATGCCCAGGACTGACCACCAAGACATGGTCAACACTATCCAAACCATCCCAAGGCCATGTAGAGTCATTGAATGACTCGATGATGACCATATCTTTGACTTTCTCGACTTCTGAGAACGATTTTGAAACACACTCCTCATAATGGATCCTCTCGAATTCCTGGAAGGTTTCAAGTCTATTCGCATCCACTATGCTTGTGTCATGAGAAAGTTTGCCGATTTCCTCGTGTCCGATAATTAGTCTGTCATCTTCCACAAGTTGATCTGCAATCAACATAGTTGTATCTAAGTTGCCATCCACAGGTCGACTGAATCTTTGCATTACTAATACAGAGGATGAACCTGAAAGTCCTAGACTGTTAGTGATTTGCTGGAGTGGTTTTTCAATTCTCGCAGGTACAAACAAACTATGTACAGGATTCATCAACAATAGATTTGTCTTGAGATCTAATCTTTCTTTGATTAGTGTTGCATCCTTGGAAACAAGCTGTCCGCTCTCTAGGCATTTCTTGGTATGATTATAATTATACCAATAGTTGTGACCACTAATCGGTTTGAAATAATCCACTGAGCAATCTGCATCGAGGAGAGCTTTTCCAAGCTGGAGAGCTAGATGTGTCTTACCAGAGTCAAAGCTATTCGCACCAACAATCAGGACTCTTGACACAATCAATAACCTCACGAAAAAGAGAAGGAAAGGAGCCTAACGGCTCCTTATCGTTTAGTAGGATATTACATCATTCCAGGCGGCATACCGCCCATACCACCCATGCCACCCATTCCACCACCTGCGCCTGGTGGAGGACCTGAGGTTGCCTTAGCTGCGATGACATCATCGATCCTGAGAATCATCTGGGCAGCTTCAGCTGCAGCACGAATTGCTTGGCTCTTGACACGTGATGGCTCGATTACACCGCCTTTCATCATATCTGTAGTCTTACCCTTAATTACGTCAACACCATACCAAGTTCCAGTTGCTTGGGAGTGTTCCTTGTTAAGGTCAGCAATGATATCGATGGGGTCATGGCCACCATTCTCTGCAAGAGTCTTGGGAATGACACGGAGTGACTCAGCAAAGGCCTCTATGGCTAATTGCTCACGACCACCAACCTTGTTAGCATACACTTCAAGGCGTTTGGCAATCTCAGCTTCTGTTGAACCTCCACCTGCCACATAGGTACCGTCCTCAACAACATTTCTGACAACACAGAGAGCATCATGTAGGGCTCTTTCTGCTTCGTCAATGACATGCTCAGTACCGCCTCTGATGACGATTGATACAGCCTTTGGATCTTTGCAATTCTTCACATAGACTAGCTTATCATCGCCAATTCTGACTTCTTCAACGATACCCGCGGTTCCAATGTAACTTGCATCCAATTCATCCAAGCTTGATGCAACCTGAGCACCAGTAGCCTTAGCAAGCTTTTCCAGCGTGCTCTTCTTTGCTCGGCGAATTGCAACGATTCCTGCTTTAGCCAAATAATGCTGAGCGACATCGTCAATGCCTTTCTGACAGACTAACACATTTGCTCCGGAATCGATGACCTTGGTGACCATAGCCTTGAGCATACGTTCCTCCTCGTTGAGAAAGGCTTGAATCTGGTCGGGGCTGTCGATTTTGATCTCTGCATCAAACTCGGTCTTCTCAACCTCTATTGCAGCATTGACCAGAACAATCTTTGCACCTTCTACCTTCTTGGGCATAGCTGCATGTACAATCTCTTTGTCAATGACCATACCGGTGACAAGCTCGGTTTCAGTCAGGCTCTTGCCTTGTTTCTTTATGACCTCAATCATATCAATATCAGCTTTGACTTTGCCATCAGTCTTCTCCATAATCTGGAGAACTGAGTCTACTGCAATCTTTGCGAAATGGTCCTTTGCGCCTACAATAGACTTGCTGTTCATAGCTGTGGATGCGATATTTGTAAGGATCTTCTTATCCATACCCTCCATTGTTATTGCAATATCGTTGAGGATAGATGTCGCCATCTCTGCTGCCTTCTGATATCCTGCAACGAGAATTGTGGGATGGATTTTCTTGTCCAACAAGTCTTGTGCTCTCTTGAGAAGTTCACCAGCTAAGACGACTGAGGTAGTTGTACCGTCTCCAGTCTCTTGATCTTGGCTCTTCGCAACCTCTACAAGCATCTTGGCTGCTGGATGCTGTACGTCAATCTCCTTCAAAATTGAGGCGCCGTCATTTGTAATCGTCACATCTCCGAGACTATCCACTAGCATCTTATCCATGCCACGTGGGCCCAGGGTGGACTTAACAGCGTCAGAGATGACAATACCTGCCATGATATTGTTCTGCTGTGCGGACTTGCCGCGTGTTCTTGATGTACCCTCCCTAAGAATGAGGACGGGTGTTCCAGATAACTGTGCCATTTTTAATCCCCTAATGGTTTGGTTTTCGTGCGCCATTCAAGACCTATTTGGAAATGGCTCACAATTCATTTGCTAAAACTGTACAAGCGCTTCGGCTTGTACTACTAATAAAACTGTGCTAGCCCTTCGCTTTTAAAACTTATTACTTGTCACTTCTTGACCCATCGTACGAGTCTCCAACATTAGCACTATTTATCTAGCAATTTACTCAACCTCGACTCGAGGGATTACGATTTCCGATGAAACCGAATCAGCACTGGAGTTGTTCGGTGTAGGTCCAAGAGTAGTCGCAATCTTCATGATTATGATAACTTTGCTTCCTCTTGGTTTAATGCCAGTAGGAGAGGAGTTCTGGATAACATACAGTGTTTTCTGGATATTGGTGATTCGGCCTCCCTACTTTATATTTGATATAATGATGTTTGGTTTTCTGTGGTTGATTATTCCATTGTACATTTTTAGTATCCTATACATTCGTCAGATCATACGTTTCTTTTATGGTATTAGTTCAAGGGACTCTGCTTTAATGTGCGGACTACTCAGTATTCTATTTCCTACACTAGTGGGGATAGGAGCCAGTGTTCTCCTCGGGCTTCCATACAGGTCATATCTCTATATTTTCCCGATTCCGGTTCAATTTTTTGCGGGACTTTTCTTTCTTTGCAGGTATAGAGAGCCTGAAAATGTATCTGCATGGTCTGGGCAGTTCATCAATTGGTCTTGGTGGATTCGACTAAAGTCAAAGTGGTCAAATTGGGGAACTGATATTATTGAAACTTATTTTGAGGAGGAAGATATGATCATGAACATGAGCCTCTCTGAAGTGGAGGAGTATTACAAGGCGAGCAGGACCGACGAATGACCTTTACCTTTCCCATTGAACATTCTCTTCTCGAAGAGCTTATCTGCTGTCATTTGAAAGAGTTACGTGAGGGTAAGCTGTGAATGATGATGAATCGGAGATGGAACTCTACGGTGTGAGTCCATGGGTGATTGGTTTCATCATGATTGTCATCGCTTTGATTACACCAATCGGAATGGTTCTAACAGATGGAAATGTTATCGTATTATACGCGTGGTTTCAAGGACCATTTGTCTATGGGCTCTTATGGGTGTTTAACTGGAGCTACTATAGCTACATCGACTTCCATGGGTTTAAACTTCTAGATCTACCCTCTATGTGGTTCTTTGTACCACTTAGCATCTTTTCAATACTCTATGTACGTCAAATCATTCGCTATTACTATGGAAAGAGCTCTCGCGATAGTGCATTGATGTTAGGCATCCTTAGCATCATCTTTCCTTCAATTTTAGGATTGCTAACAACCGTATCAGTAATGGACATCTCATATGTTGGCCTTATTATCCCCATCCCGATTCAATTCATTGCTGGATTGATTCTTCTTCGCAAATTTGATGGCCCTGAGGTCATATCTCCATGGCCTGGGCAATTCATCGATTGGTCATGGTGGAAACGATTGAAGGCTAGATGGTTAAATAAGACGGTCGATGTTGTCGAGATGCACCTTGAAGAGAAACATGACGAGATTGACTGTTTTGAGTCAGAATGATATTGAGTCAAGTCCTGTCGCTACAACGAAGCACATAAGAAGAGTATAGTACTCATATCACTAATTCTGGGAGAGATTATTGACAATGGATATTTCCTTTAATATCGGTGGAGAAGCCGGACAAGGAATCGATACTATTGGAGACCTGCTGACTCAGGTCTTCGTTCAGGCGGGCTTTTACACCTTCACAATAAAGGACTTTGAATCTAGAATCAGAGGTGGGTACAACTTTACGCAGATTCGAGTCAGTGATAAGCCAGTTCATACTTCTGTTGATCAAGTCGATGTAATCATTGCATTATCCCGAGATGCGGTTGTCAACCAGCGCGAAAGACTTGCAGAGAGCGGCGTCATCATCTTCGATAATGCAGTTGAGTTTGATGATTTGGAGGCATGTCATTATCCTGCCCCTCTTGAGAAGATTGCAAAAGAAATCGGTGGGGACACCAGGATGATGAATGCCGCCGCTCTTGGTGCGGTGCTCTCAATACTTAATTTTCCCTTTCGCCTCGCTCAGGAAGCTTTGATGGGAATCTTTGGAAGGAAAGGTGAGAAGGTTGTAGCTAGCAATGTGAATGTTGCTAAGACCCTCTATGACATGACAAAGGAGAATTTCGCAGGTACTTGCAAGTATAACCTTGAAACACTGGAATCGGGTCCTTGCAAAGATAGACTCCTCATAACAGGCAATCGAGCTCTTGCCTTGGGAGCAATTGCTGCTAATCTGAAATGGATTTCCGCTTACCCGATGAGTCCTTCGACCTCTCTCTTTCAAGATGTCATATCTTATTCTCAGCAATTCAAGATAGGCGCTCTTCAGACTGAGGATGAAATCTCATCATTGGCAATGGCTATTGGTGCATCCTATGCCGGAGCACGATCAATGGTAGCGACATCTGGCGGTGGTTTCGCTCTGATGGTTGAGGCTCTAGGATTTGCTGCAATGGTCGAAGTTCCAGTCGTCATCTATAATGCACAACGACCAGGTCCTAGTACCGGTCTGCCAACAAGGACAGAACAATCTGATCTTCTCTTCATGGGCTTTGCTAGTCAGGGCGAGTTTCCTCGGATCATGCTTGCGCCAAAAGACCCCCTCGAGGCTTTTGATGTAGCAACACGAGCCTTCAACCTAGCAGAAAAGTATCAAGTTCCTGTAATGATACTTGGAGATCAGTATTTTGCTGACTCTGTTATGAATGTGCCGAGAATCGATGTTTCTACAGTTACTGTTGACAGGGGCAAGCTTGCTAAAACAGGACCAAGCCCTGAATTTAAGCGATATCTCTTCACTGATGATGGTGTTTCGCCAAGAGCCTTTCCCGGTGATGAGGGCAAGACCATTGTCTCAGCGGGAAATGTTCACAGAGAGGATGGTCATATCACTGAAGATGCAACCATAAGAAACCTCATGGTCCAGAAATTCATGAATAAGATACCAAGGATACTTGCAGACCTCAATCCTCCTCAGCTTTACGGTGACAAAAAGGCAGAAACAACGCTCATGACTTGGGGATCAACGTGGGGTGCAGCGAATGAGGCAATGGAGCTTCTTGCTGAGAAAGGCGTTTCTATCAATCAATTACACTTCTGTGATGTCTTTCCGCTGCGAACAGAAAAGTTACGTGAAACTTTCAAGAAGTCAAAGCGTGTCATTGCAGTTGAACAGAATGCAACATCACAGTTTGCAGCATTGATCAGAATGGAGACCGGTCTAGGTGTTAATCAACATATCAACAAATATGATGGAAGAGCTATGACCCCGGGATGGATTATTGGTAAACTAAAGGAGGGCGGGGTTGTATGATAACACCTGAAATGCTCGAAGGTCCTCAGAAGATCACATGGTGTACTGGATGTGGGAATTTTGGGATATTAGCGGCACTAAAAAAGGCCATCATTGAAATCGACCAACCTTTACATAATATGGTTCTGACCTCAGGAATAGGATGTTCCAGTAAGATTCCTCATTATATTGGGGGTATGAATAGCTTTCACACACTGCATGGCCGACCGATTCCCTATGCAACTGGTGTACACTTGGCAAACACCGATTTGAAGGTACTCGTACATACCGGAGATGGTGACTGTCTTGCCGAGGGACTTGGCCATTTCATTCATGCAGCCCGACGAAATGTCAACCTTGCTGTGTTCATTCACAACAATGGTGTCAATGGACTGACAAAAGGACAATACTCGCCATCAGCCCCAAGAGGATATGTTTCGAATACTTCCCCGCCGCCTCCGGGTGCTCCAATGGATCCTGTCAGTCCTACTGCTCTTGCGATAGTAGCTGGAGCGACGTTTGTAGCCCGTGGTTTTTCAGGAGATCAAAAGAGTCTCGTTACACTCATGAAGGAAGCTATTAATCACACCGGCTTTGCAGTTGTTGATATACTTCAGCCATGCGTGACATGGAATCGGCTACTCACCTGGAAGTACTACAATGAGCATACTTATTCACTTCAAGAAAATGGACATGATGTGACAGATCGGCAACGGGCATTAGAAATAGCTATGAAAAATGAAGATAGGTATCCTGTAGGCATCTTTTATCATAGTAAACATGCAGATCTCGCAGCAGGACTTGCTCTTCCAGAAAAAAGTAAGTTAAGGGATCACACAAATGAGCTAAAAGATGTGCAGAAGATAATTGATGACCTGATGCTTTGAATTTAGTTTGCAGTATTAGATATTGGAGGTATAAACTGGATGGAGAAGACGAGAAGAGAGAAGGACTCAATTGGAGAACTTGATGTTCCTTTGGATGTGTACTGGGGTATCAACACTCAGCGGGCCATTCTAAACTTCAAGATAAGTGGTCGACAATTCCCACATGAATTCATTATTGCTCTTGCTCAGGTCAAACGTGCTTGCTTGACTGCTAATATCGCATCAAAGAAAATTGACAAGAAGATCGGAGTTGCTATCGGAAAAGCAATTGATGAGATACTAAAGGAAGGCAAGTTACTGGACCAGTTTCCAATTGACATCTTTCAGACAGGTTCTGGAACTCAAACCAATTCCAATATGAATGAGGTGTTGAGCAATAGAGCGAACGAAATTCTGGGTCAGCCTAAAGGCTACAAGTCACCAGTCCATCCAAATGATACCGTGAATGCATCGCAGTCCTCAAACGATGTGATCCCCACAGCCATGTATATTGCCGTACTCAATACCATTCGAGACTCTCTACTTAGCCCCTTGAAGCATCTCAGAAGAGCCCTAGAGGAAAAGATCAATGAATTCGAAGGTATTGTAAAAGTTGGGCGAACCCATCTGCAGGATGCTGTGCCTATTGGTCTATCAACAGAATTCGCTGTCTACAAGAAACAAGTGGAAACATTCATCGCAAAGGATCTCAGTTCAGTTATTGAGACCCTATCAATTCTCCCTATAGGTGGTACTGCACTTGGTACCGGACTCAACGCACCGGATGGTTTTGCGGAAAAGGCAGTAAAAGAGCTCAGCAAAATAGTTGGAATGAACTTCACAGTAAATCCAATAAAAGCCGAGGGCATAGCGTCGCATATACCTATCGTACGTGCAAGTGCTGCTATGCGTAACCTGGCTCTCTCCTGCATGAAAATGGCTAATGACATTCGTTGGATGGGAAGTGGTCCTCGAGCTGGTCTCGGCGAGTTGCTTCTTCCCCAGAATGAACCTGGATCTTCGATTATGCCTGGCAAGGTCAATCCCACTCAGTCTGAAGCACTCATTCAGGTCTGTCTTCAAGTAATTGGTAATGATGCAACAATAGCTGCTGCTGAAGGTTTTGGGAGTATCCTTGATCTTAATGTCTGTAAGCCCGTTATGATTGTCAACCTTTTAGACTCGATAAAACTACTTGGGGCAGGAATCAAATCATTCACGGAACACTGTCTCAAAGGTCTGAGCGCGAATCGACAGCAAATCGAATACCAACTTGAGCGCAGTCTGATGCTAGTAACTAGACTCTCACCAACGATTGGATATGACCGTGCATCTGAGATTGCTAAGAAAGCATACAGCGAAGGGAAGACCATCAGAGAGGTCATCATTGAAGAGGGGATTGAGATTGCTGATTTAGATGATCTACTTGATCCCTCAAAGATGGTCTAGGGAACAGAATATAACGATTTAACGTATTTAGATAATTGAGGTGGCTCAGATTACTCTGCATAAGCATGATGTTCTTGTCATCGGAGCTGGTCTTGCAGGATTGCGAGTCGCGATTCAGTTGGCAGAGGACTTTGATGTAGCTAT
>JAOUFI010000193.1 GCA_029858305.1 Candidatus Thorarchaeota archaeon | reverse complement strand
AAGTTTCAGCAGGGTCACAATCAAAGACGATGAAAATCAATGCCCTTGATGGATCAGTTTCTGTTCAAGTCTAAAATCAATTCTGACTCTGGTGGAGTACCCCAACCTCCTCCACCAGGAGTCTCTATCTTGACAATTGATCCCTTTGGAGCTACAATAGTGGACTTTGCCTGAAAAGAGTGAATCTGCCCCTCGTAAGTTATGGTGTTTTTCCCACCTTTACCAGATTGTCCACCAGCAAGCCCCCAAGGTCCAACTGCACGCCGTTCAGACTGAATCGATATTGTACAAATGTTAGACAATATCTCAATCTCTCGGATAATTCCATCACCCCCTCGCCACTTGCCCGAACCTCCAGTTCCTCTTAATATTGAGTACTTGCATACTCTAAGAGGGTACTCTGTTTCGAGGGATTCAATTGGTGTATTCAAAGTGTTTGTCATATGAGAATGAATTCCGCTCTCACCATTATTTCCGAAAGCGGCGCCAGATCCACCACCTATTGTTTCATAAAAAGAGAATGCTCTTTCGGTACGAGGATCTATACCGCCTATTGTCAGATTGTTCATTGTTCCTTGGCTCGCTGCTGGTACAAGATCAGGTACGATTTTCGCAAGTGCCCCCAACGTCACATCCACAACCCTCTGAGATGTTTCCACGTTGCCAGCTGACACAGGTGCAGGATATTTTGGATTGAGGAGTGACCCCTCTGGAACCACAATGTCAACTACACTCCAGCAGCCTTCATTTGTAGGTGTGTTTCTTCCGAACAGCGCTATAAGGACATAATACACTGCCGAGAGTGTCGATGCAATCGGACAATTCACGTTTCCATTGACTTGATTTGATGTTCCCGTGAAGTCAACATGCAGACGACCATCTCTAATATTTACTGCAACTGCGATTGGTATGTCCCATGCCCCTGCTCCGTCACTCTCCATATAATCTGTAAATTCCCCACTCATTCCATTATACCTCATCAGAGCACCGGTCATCATCTTTGCAGAATATTGCCGAAGATCTGAAAACGTTCTACTCAGAGACGCCCATCCATATTGGAGCGCAATCTGTGAAAGTCTTTTTTTGCCCACATTGTTTGCTGCAACTTGTGCAGAGAGGTCTCCAAGCCTCTCATCAGGAGTTCTAGTAGCTTCGAGGATATCGCAAACTAAATCTCTCTGCAGAACGTCATCGATTACGACAATTCTTGGAACGATGACTATTCCTTCATCATGTATTGATAGTGACAGTCCGGGCATTGAGCCAGGGCTCTCCCCCCCGATATCAGCATGATGTGCTCGGTTCGCGACGAAGGCAACACGTTCTCTATTATGGAAAATTGGAGCGACAAGTGTGAGGTCAGGTAAGTGTGATCCACCGGAGTATGGATCGTTTATCAAGGCCATTGTGCCTTCAGCAATATTTCTTCCTAGTCGCTCAATGCACGACTTCACGGAAAGTGGCATAGCCCCTAGATGAACTGGAATATCTCTTGACTGAGCTATCAGGTTTCCATCACGGTCAAAGATAGCGCAGCTACAATCTCGTCTCTCTTTGATATTTGGACTGAATGCAGTTCTGCGAAGGGCTTGGCTCATCTCTCTAGAACAAGAGATGAGAGCATTTTTAGTCACTTCAAAGGAGATTGGATCTTTTATCATCTCACACTCCTCCGCATCCACAGTGTTCCATCCGATTGCTGTTCACCGAGCCACTTTGGTCCTATGTATATTGTAGTATCGAGCTGCTCAATAATAGCAGGTCCCAGAATTTTCTGACCCGTATTCAGATCATTTCTTCTGAAGACCGCAGCAGACGACTGTTCGCCATCGTTCAGAATAATAGTCCGAGAACTTTGTTGAGAGGTCTCAGGATCCACATGATGATGATAGGGTTTGTATAATCTAGAACGAGTGGTTGCAGAAACTCGGGCTGTTACCCATTCTATCAGTCGTTCTTTCATCATATATCCAAAGGACTCTTCATGGAGTAACTCGAATTTCGTGATAGATTCTTCCATCAATTCCGGAACATCTTGAGGAAGTTGTACAGGCAATTCGTGAGACTGTCCTACATATCTGGTATCTACACTCCAAATGAGCTCAATATCACTGCGTTTGGCTCCCTGTCCAATTAATCGATTTCTTGCCTCCTCAGAGAGTTTCTCCAGAACATTTTGCAATTTGGCAGTATTTGATACGTCCGCTGTCATGAGAACTGTCTTCATCAGATCAACACGGAGATCTGTACATACAAGACCCAAAGCTGATGTAATCCCTGGATGTGGGGGCACGAGAATGAGGTCGATATCAAGTGCTTCAGCAATATCCACGCTTTGTGTCGGGCCAGCGCCTCCAAAAGGTACCAACACAAATTGCCGTGGATCACTCCCTCGTTCTACTGTAACTTCATTAATC
>JAOUFI010000086.1 GCA_029858305.1 Candidatus Thorarchaeota archaeon | reverse complement strand
CTTGCCAGACCTGGAATTCCGCCAAAGCATGAACAGGAGCCGAAAGCAATCAGAATCTGACACTTGTTACGCATGAGCTTCAGAAGATGAATATCCTCTTCAGTTCTCGCCATCCCTTCAAAGAGTCCTACTACAATGGACTTGTCATTATAACTCTCTAAGTGATGGAGTTTAAAATCAGCTACCGCCTGCCAATACTTTATCTCAAGAGCTGGTAGAACAGTTGCTAGATTGAGATGAATATCTACTAGGCTCTGGAAACATCCCCAGCAAGAGCTGCCCTGAGCCATAGCGATAGAAACGGGATTGGACAGTATTAAGCCTCCTTTAGAATGTAGGTTAGCTCATCACCCTCCTCACTAGCAACCTCTACAACACCCCAGCGTAGCATGCCCATTAGATTCCAAACAACCAGGTTCTTCTCGAAACCAGTTGCTTCTGCGATCTTGGATACTGTAGAGGGCCCGCCCTGCAGAACCTCTTCAATCGTCTTACGTTGTTTTCTAACTTCACTGCGTTTCTGACTAAAGAAGTTTACAAACATCTTACTCATTTCCATTCACTCCTGATTGGACCTAGTTCTCTTACTTGTTCTACAATTGCCTTGACACCATCAGCGAAAATCTGTGCCTCAGAAGCTGAAGCCCATTGCAAGCGTACCCTTCTTGGATCTACTCCTGCTTGTTCAATCGCTGTTTCCATTAGTGCCCATCGGGCACGTGCCTTGAGATTGCCGCTCGTATAGTGACAATCACCGGGATGACATCCAGAAACAAGAACGCCATCAGCACCCATGTTTAACGCCGCAAGTACGAACTCAGGACTGAGCCTGCCTGTGCAGTTCACTCTGACGATTCTTGCGTTTGTTGGATATTGTATTCGACTTGTTCCAGCCAAGTCTGCCCCAGCATATGAACACCAGTTGCAGCAATAGGCTATTATGCGGGGTTCCCATTCTTTTTCTGTCTTCATTGATGTGGATACTTCGGTGTTCATACTGAACCACCTCCTTGTAGTCCTGGTGTTGCGCATAAGTACGCCTCAACCATGGTAAGAATCTGCTCATCTGTTGAATGATACATGACAATTGCACTACTTGGACAAGCGGCTGCACATGTGCCGCACCCTTTGCATTTAGCCTCTGTAACTATGGCAACAGGTGGGTCATGTTCCTCATCCATGGCAATTGCACCATAGGGACAAGCTGTGACACATGTGTGGCAAGATGAGCATATATCTGGTAGCACGTGCGAGACCGTCGATTCAATCTCCACCTTGCCTTGAGCCATTAAGCCTACTGCCTTTGCAGCGGCTCCACTGGCATCTATCACAGACTCTGATGCGTTCTTCGCAGCCTGAGCAGCACCAGCAATCATTACTCCAGCGGTGTGGGTTGTTAGAGGTGCAAGCTTGATGTGTTCAGGATTAAAGAATCCGTCTCCACTTCTAGTAAGGCTGAACATTTTTGCAGTTTCATCCATATCAACCGGTGGAATCATCGCAGATGCCAGCACAAGTAGGTCAGGCTCAAATTGAAGCTCAACTCCTCCGAGCACATCGAACCACCTCAGTTTGATCTTCCCATTCTTGACTTCGACTTCTGGGTGCCCATCCTGAGGGAATTTACTGTAAATCACATGCTTCTGCCTAGCAAGCCTGTGGAACTCTTCATGACCCTTCCCATATGTTCTGATATCCTGATAGAGAACAAGAGCCTCATCAACACGGTCTCTGAGGTCTCCCGCAGCTTTTGCTGTAGCAGAACAGCAATGTCGAGAGCAATGCTCATGACCTTTCTTACCTGGCTCTCGAGAACCAACACAACCAATAAAGACGATCTTCTTCACTGGCTTTCCATCACTCGATTTGAGAAGTTGCTTGCCTGGCTCCATCTCCTGGAGTTCAGCAAGAGTGACAATATCGGGAGAGGTTCCATAGCCGTAGTATCCAACAGGCTTGAAAGGTTCAAATCCAGTAGATACTATGACAGTACCCACTTCGTAGCGATGCGCCTTCCCTGTGCTTTGATTCTTAATCGTAACGCCGAAGTTCCCAATATAACCATCAAATTCTGAAACCTTACTATTTACCAGGATTTTAATACGTTTGTGCTTCTTCACGTCATGAATAAGTGGTCCAATAACCTGTGCACCAGACTCATCAGAGGGGAAGAGGTGAGTCCACTTTGCTACATTCCCTCCAAGCTGACTATCTTTCTCAACGAGGATTACATCGAAGCCGCGTTCTGCAATATCTAGAGATGCCCGTAAGCCAGCAATGCCGCCTCCCACGACAAGAGTCTTTGGAATGACATCCACTGACTTAATTGGTAGGTACTCCAGTTTTGCGGCCCTGGCGACTGACATGCGTACGAGATCTTTTGCCTTTTCCGTTGCTTTCTCGGGTTCCCTTGAGTGGCACCAGCTCACATGTTCTCGGAGGTTAACTTGGTCGAATAAGTACCTATTAACATCAGCCTCCTCAACTACGCGACGGAATGTTGGTTCATGCATCCTCGGTGAACAACTTGCCACAACAACTCTATTGAGATTGAGCTCCTTGATCTTTTCCTTGATTAGAGTCTGTCCTGCATCAGAGCACATGAACATCTCATCGGTTGCAAAAGCTACATGTGGTAGGTGTCTTGCCATCTCCGCTACGGCAGCAACATTGACAGTACCAGCTATGTTATGGCCGCAATGGCAGACAAATACACCGATTCGTGGTTCTTCTTTCGCATCTGACAATCTATACTCCTCCTTTGCTGAGGATAATGGTGGCTTTCATCGCAGCAGCACTTCCCGCACTTACAGAATCAGGGATATCTTTAGGTCCATCTGCACATCCACAAACAAACACCCCCGGAACTTTTGTTAAAATAGGCCCAAAGAATGAGTGGTCAATCTGGACATAACCATCATCAGTCTGTTCAATTCCCATCTTTGTGGCCATGGTATGCATCCCCTCAGAAGGGATAACACCAGGGCTAATCACTACCATGTCATGTTCGATGAGGCGAACCTTTGAACTCTCAGTATCCTCAACCTTGACAACAAGGTTTCCAGTATTCTTACCCTCCATCACCTCAGCAACACGACCTCTAACAAACTTCACGCCAAAACGTTTCTTAGCCATCTCATAAAATTCCTCGAAGCCCTTCCCGAATGCTCTAATATCAGCGTAATAAACCCACACCTCAGCATCAGGATAATGTTCGAGTGCCATTACGGCGTTTTTAATCGAGTACATGCAACATACACGACTACAGTAAGGAACACCTTTCTGAACATCTCTTGCCCCAACGCACTGGATAAAACCTATACTATGGGGCTTCTTGCCATCGCTTAATCTTACGAGGTGTCCATGGGTTGGTCCCGCAGCGTTAATGATCCGTTCGAATTCCATTGCATGTATTACATTCGCATAATGTCCGTATCCTAGACGTGGATATTGACTTACGTCGAAAAGCTCAAAGCCAGTTGCAACGATAATGGCTCCTACATGGAGATCCATTGTCTTATCTTTCATTTCCAGATCGATAGCATTACGCTGGCAAACCTTTAGACATCTTCCACAATCTATGCAGTTCTCCTTGTCCACAGTGTATACATTGGGGGTAGCCTGCGGAAATCCGACATAGATGGCTTTCCTAAAGCCTAAGTTCATATCGAACTCGTTGGGAATCTCCACTGGACACTCAGCTGCGCAGTCGCCGCATCCAGCACAGAGATCCTCCTTCACAAAGCGTGCTTTTCGCCTAACTCGAACACGAAAGTCTCCAGACTTCCCAGTGACTGTGCCAACCTCTGAATAAGTGAGTAGAGTGATGTTCTTATGGTGTGCTACCTCACTAAGTTTTGGTGTTAAGATACATGCGCTACAATCGAGTGTTGGAAAGGTCTTGTCAATCTGAGCCATTCTCCCACCAATCGAGGGAGTTCTCTCAACTAGATAGACCTTGAATCCTTGGCTTGCAATATCGAGCGCGGCCTGCATACCAGCAACACCACCCCCGACGATCAATGCTGCTTGTTTCTTTTCGGTCATTGTCTATTCCTCTACATTTCCTGTAAAATTGCCTGTGGGTCAATCTTATTGAGTTGAATACCTAGTGAATCAAAATTAATGCCCATTGCCGGACCCAGGAATTGCGGAAGTGTCAAAACAGGTATTTTTGGCTCATCTCCAGCCATGTCTCCAAACTGAACCTGTGT
Source organism: Candidatus Thorarchaeota archaeon (assembly GCA_029858305.1). Taxonomy (GTDB): domain Archaea; phylum Asgardarchaeota; class Thorarchaeia; order Thorarchaeales; family Thorarchaeaceae; genus SMTZ1-45. Next base: position 5,816 of record JAOUFI010000086.1, on the reverse strand, counting down.
CAATTGTATATCGCAAAACACGCAGGCAGTAACGATTCCATCAGCCTTCTCATCTCGAATATTTTTAATCTTATCAAGACCAATCTTGTTTGCTACCTCTTCATCCATTGCCAGCATCGGACCCCCGCAACAACGGGTCTTTCCAACATAATCAACAGGTGTTGCACCAGCAGCCTCGATGATGGTATCGATAATGACAGGATTCTCTGGATCATCAACATGCACAATCTCTGGAGGTCGTGTAACATGGCACCCATAGTGCGCCGCTAAACGTACGCCATGGTATGGTTTTACAATTGCGGCCTTGATTGCATCATAACCAATATCCTCATTGAAGATTTGGAGGAGATGCTTGACTTCAACAGTACCAGTATACTTTAGACCTTCATCTGCCAGAAGCTCGTTGACCTCTGCACGAAGCACTTTATTACTATCAAGGTCGTGCTTCACAGCTTTGAGGGAACCAGAACAAGCGCCACAGATTGCAAGTATATCACGGTCCATGCTTTCAGCTATGGCAAGGATTCTCCCACTCATTGCTGCAAAGGCAGTATGACTTAAAGACTCAATATATTGCGCACCACAGCAGTTGACGTCCTTCATTGGAATCAGACGAACACCAAGCTTCTCAAGAACTACTGTGACTGCTGCTTCATATGCTGGTAATCGAACAGGAGTTGTGCATCCTGTGTAGAGAACAAACTCTTTCATTTTTTGGTGACTCCCTCAAAGTAACGTTTCTTGATCTTCTTCACAAAATCATTGTTCCAGGAAAGTTTGGGATCTAATCCAAGGTCGGATCTGTCGTCCTCAACAAAATCAGTATAGGCATCATTGAGCAACCAACCATCTTCTAGGACCTTGTTAATCGTGTTCCTAAAGACTTGAGGAATATAGCCTTCACGTGCAGCAATCTCACGTACCGCGTGGAAGATCTCAGATAGGTTGACGTCCTCTTGACATCGTTCTTCACAAAGCCTGCAGGTCATGCAGAGCCACGGTAGCTCACTAGACAGGACTTCCTCACGTTTGCCTAGAAGGATTTTCTGGATAAGCATTCGAGGACGATATCGTTCAGTCATGCTTGCGACCATGCACGAAGCTGTACACATCCCACATTGAATGCATTTCATTATCCCATCTCCATAAAACTCCTGCTCAACTTCTTTGGCAAAGTTCGAGCTAGGAGCGTGGTTGATTGGTGGTTGTTGTTTGACTTCATCGTGTGACATGGTGATTATTCCTCCCTATCCACTTTCGACAGGATTATAGTGGCTCTCATCGCAGCAGCACTTCCCGCACTTACAGAATCAGGGATATCTTTGGGTCCATCTGCACATCCTGCAACAAACACGCCGGGTACGTCAGTATCAACAGGTGTTAAAACTGCATCATGAACTTGCACATAACCTTCTTCACTGAGGTCCATATTGAGCTCCACAGCAAGGTCCTCAAGACCCTCAGGAGGTTGAATTCCAGGACTGATAATTACAAGATCATGCGCAACATCATGGAGGTCGCCAGTTTCAGTATCTTCAACTCTAACAATTAGCTTGTTTTTCTTTTTGCCCTCCATGACCTCAGCAACACGGCCACGTACGAAGTTGACACCGAAACGTGTTCGAGCCATTTCATAGAATTCTTCAAATCCCTTTCCGAACGCCCTGATATCAGCATAGTACACAGTCACATCAGCATCTGGATGGTGCTCTTTTGCCATCACAGCATTTTTGATTCCATACATACAACAGACTCTGGAACAGAATGGAACACCTTTCTGAACATCTCTTGCACCAACACATTGAACGAATCCAATGCTGTTAGGAATTTTCCCATCTGTTAAGCGAATAAGGTGTCCATGTGTTGGTCCAGCTGCATTGATCAGTCGTTCGAACTCCATAGCTGTGATGACATTTGGAATCTTGCCATATCCGTACTGGGGATACTTAGCAACATCAAAGAGTTTGTATCCAGTTGCCAGCACAATGGCACCTACATGTAAGTCCACAACTTCATCAGGCATATGGTGGTCGATGGCATCTCGAGTGCAGGCATCAACACAACGCTCACACTCACAACAGACTGCACAACCAAGACATCTTTCTGCTTCTGCAGCAGCACGTGCTTCATTGAATCCAAGCTCCACCTCAGAGAAGTCACGTTTTCGGCTCTCGAGACCTTGTTTGGGCATTGACGCACGAGCCTCAACGGGTATATTGCTTTTATCTACTTCATACGATTGTACTCGGTGGCGATCCTTGGCTCGACCCTCCATAAGATCAAGACCGCGTATGTATCTGTCTATCGAGGTAGCGGCATGCTTACCGTGGCCAACTGCCTTGACAACCGTGTTAGGTCCGGTGAATACATCGCCTCCTACGAAGATGCCTGGTACATTTGTTGCAAGCGTGACTGGATCTGCCTTAACTGTACCCCATTCTGTGCATTCAAGCTCAGTCTGGAGACCTCTCGGGTCAGTAGATTGGCCAACTGCTATAATCATCTCATCAACAGCCATGGTGAACTCTGAGTTTGGAATCGGGACAGGTCGGCGTCGTCCTGAGTGATCTGGTTCACCAAGTCTCATCCGTACACAACGAATGCCTGTAATATGACCTTTTGATGAGAGAATTTCAACGGGATTTGTAAGAAGCATAAACTTGACACCTTCAGCTTTTGCATCCTCTACCTCACTAGGGATAGCAGGAATTTCAACATGGGACCGTCTATAGACGAGAGTGACTTCCTTTGCACCGAGTCTTCGAGCAACTCGTGCTGAGTCGATAGCAGCATCTCCACCACCGACTACAACCACACGGTCTCCAACTGTCACTTTCTCTCCATTATTAACATCCTCTAAGAATTTGATAGCATGAACTACTCCATCAACTTCTTCGCCCGCAATACCAAGTCTGTTACTTTCCCAAGCACCTGTGGCAACGAAGACTGCCTTGAAACCTTTCTCAAGGAGATCGTGAAGAGACTTGACAGTTGTACCTGTCTTAATCTTCACACCCATATCAACAACACGTTGAATCTCTTCATCAAGAATTTCGCGAGGCAATCTGTATTCTGGAATGGAATAGCGCAACATGCCACCAGCCTTCTCACGTTTTTCAAAGACTGTTACTGGATAGCCCATACGAGCTAGTTGATACGCACAGCTGATGCCTCCAGGACCAGCACCTACAACAGCAATACGCTCTTTCTTATCGATATTTGCCTCAACAGGGGCGACCTCATGAGCACGTTCATAGTCAGCAAGGAATCTGTGAAGATTTCTGATGCTTATACTCTCGTCCAGCATACCCCGTTCGCACTCAGCCTCGCAAAAGCTAATGCATACTCTTCCAAGAACTCCGGGGAAGGGAGTTGATCTTCTTACTATCTCCAAGGCTTCATCGAATTTTCCATGACGCATCATGGTTACGAAACCTTGGGCATTCACCTCTGCAGGGCATGTAGCTCTACATGCTGGCTCGCCTTTCTTATCAACAGTGACAACATTGGGGGTTGCTTGCGGAAAAGGCGTATAGATAGCTTTTCTGAATCCAAGATTGCCATCGAATCTATTTGGTACTTCAACTGGACAAACTGGGATACAATCTCCACAACCACTGCACTTGCTCTCATCAACATAACGTGAATGTCTATGAACTCTGACTCGGAAATCTCCAGTTTCACCTGTCACTGATTTGATTTCAGAATATGTGAGAAGATCAATATTCGGATGGCGAGAAACCTCGCTAAGCCGCGGAGTTAGAATACAAGCACTACAGTCCAATGTTGGGAATGTCTTATCAATCTGGGCCATTACTCCGCCGATGGAAGAAGACTTCTCGAGAAGAGTCACTTTAAAGCCCTGATTGGCAATGTCTATGGCAGCTTGCATACCTGCAACGCCGCCACCGACAATCAGAGCTTCATTGGACATGATCTCGGTGGTGCCTCCACCGACCTTTGATTTGTGTTGTCTCTCAGTAGTCATAAGCCGACCTCCATAACCAGGTACGAAAAGAAGCTAAGCAAATTATAGAGATGGTCCTTTTGCAACTTGAAAGATAGAATATGGTCTCCCGTATTTAGCGACTCCACATATTTGGCGTACGAATTTTTCTCGTTCAAGTGCATCAAATCGGGACCTGATTTGTAATTTTCTAGAATTTTATGGACAATATACTTGCCGAGTATGCTAACGTTACCCAAACAACTTTCCATGATTCAATTCATACATACTTCAATCTGAAATGTAGGATAACGTTCGTGCAACTTGAAAATCATGAAGATGATTATTTTGTAACCAAAATATGGTTATTTATTAAATAATGTATCCACGTTTGTTTTGGTGCTTAGATGACTTTTAGACCAAAAAAAAGGTGTATCATTGCGAGATGTTCCAAAAGAGAGGCGTTTTTTTTTGATAGATTCATCGTCATAAGTTAATTTGGAAACGGAAACATTCTGATTTTAGCTGTCATAGACCATATTTCGTGCTCCTTTGAAACTGTTTATTAGCGTCATTTTCATGGCGGGCCTTGGTGTAAGAATGACCAAGGGCGATCCTCTACTCATTGTTGAGAACCTCAAAGCGTATTATCCATCGAAAAAAGGGCTCATTCGCGCAGTAGATGATGTATCTTTCATCATACGAGAAGGTGAGTGTGTTGGTTTACTTGGTGAGAGTGGTTCTGGAAAGAGCAGCATGGCACTTTCCATAATGGGTCTCTTTGAGAGAGTAGCAAGATTCGCCGCCGGCGCATCTAGCGATCCTGAACTTCGAAAGGCTTTCGATAAAGGGCTTCAGGGGGAAGTTGACAAACCAGGTCTTAGTGGAAAAGTTAGTTTCAGAGGGAAGGAACTCACGAAAATGCCACAGGAGGAGCTCATTAAGATCCGAGGAAAGGAAATCAGTCTTATTCCTCAGGGTCTTGGACATGCCCTTAATCCACAACACAGTATTGGTCATCAGACAGCTGAACCTATCGAAGTGCATGAAGAAGAGGTCCGTCTCCTTGAACTCAAGAAGAAAGTTCTAGAGTATCTAGGTGTTGTTCAGCTTGCAGATGCAGGATTGCGATTTGTTTTGGATCCAGGTTGCTTTTCTGGAGGTGAGAGTCAGCGTATCCTCATAGCTATGGCTCTAATTGCTGGGCCATACTTGGTGATAGCAGATGAACCAACCTCCGCCTTGGATGTGACCATGCAGAGAGAGATTCTGAATGTACTTCGAATGATCAAGGAGGAGTTCGATGTTTCCCTACTTTTAATCAGCCATGATGCAGGAGTAATTGCAGAATTAGCAGACAGAGTTGCAGTGATGTATGCTGGGAAGATTCTCGAATCAGGAGCAGCTGTTCAAATGTTCCATAATCCTCAACATCCCTATACAATGGGCTTAATGTCATCATTCCCAACAATTGCCATGATGCAGATCAAAGCTGGAAAGAAACCAAGACTTCGCGGTATACCTGGCGACCCGCCGGACCTTGCAAACATTCCTTCAGGCTGTCCATTCCATCCGAGATGCCGCTATGTTATAGATCTATGCAAAGAAAAAATCCCAGAGGACAGAGAGGTGGAACCCGACCACCATATACGATGCCATCGTTGGGGCGAGATATCTGAAGAATAGAGTGTGAGCGCTATAAAGCGCTCACGTGAGTTAACCTTTACCAAGTCTGAATCCTCAGGGTTTGTGATTCTTCTCTCCTCAAATCACAAATACGACCCATCAGTTGCGATTGGTTTTCTCCCGGCTCAACAGTATCTTTGGGGTATGCTTCTGATATATACATCTTGCTTAAGAGAATTGTTTG
>JAOUFI010000085.1 GCA_029858305.1 Candidatus Thorarchaeota archaeon | reverse complement strand
CCAAGACTATCAAATGCCATATGTGTCAGATGAACGACTTCCTTCTTCTTACCTGATGGTTTGACACTCTTGATTGCATCGAGCTGTTGCATTGTCGTGTGAACATTCCCTGGCCTACCAAGATTGGTTGGATGAAAATGCATCTGATGAGGGAGGCCTAAATCTTGGACTGCTTGAGCAAGGCCTGTCATAATTGTTCTAGGTGTGACATCCCACTCAGGGACTTCGTCATCTAAACCACAGACATTCTTTCCATAGGCCCAAGCGTAGGTTCCACCAGGATTGACTACTTTGACACCAAGTCCTCCTACTTTCTTCAGTGTCCAAGCGATGTATGCTGCAAGTCCACTGATGTCTTTATCTTGAACATACTTGAAGGTAATCATGCTGTTACAAAATAGTGGGAGTAATCCAATATCCAATCCAGGAATATCTTCAATCTCCTCCCATGAACCGAGTGCCTTTGTTGCAGGCAGTGCAGGTTCAACAACTGTCGTGTAACCCATTGCTGAGTATAGGAATCCCGTTGCAAACGAAGAAGGAATGATTCCTGCGACACCAGAACGAGTCTTTCTTGTTGCAGGATATGGGTGATGTCTATTAACTTCAGGAGCAGTCACTCTCGCGACATTCAGTTTAGAGCCGATGATATGTGAGTGGGGATCAACCCCTCCAGCCATTACTGTATTCCCTTTGAGATCAATTACTTTTGCCTTCGCAGAAGCCTTCTCGACTATTTTTCCATCTGAAATGCAGATGTCCTTGACTTCTCCTGCTATGCCATTCATTGGGTCGAATACTACTCCGTTTTTTAGAATGAGGTCTTCTGCCATTATTTCATCACCTTCTCCAACGATTTAATTATCATTCTCAGAATGTCTCGGTCTGGAATGACTCCTTCTGGAGGTTCAATCACTTTCTTCAGGTACAGGGGCAATCCGTCCATCCGTGTCGCTGCCCCGTCACATTCAATTCCAGCAATTGCTGCAGGTATATTGACCTCAGCTAATTGAGACGTCATATTGAATTTCGGGTCAATGTTAATTACTGGTATTTTAGCCAGATAAGCTACAGCTGCTCGTGGAAAATGTGCTACAGGATCTGCAGCTATGTTAAGCAAAACATCTGGTTCACCACGCGCAAGCATATCTACTGCAGTATACTCGCCAGGCGAGAATCTTGGATATCCTCTAGCAAAATCAATTGCATAGGGATAACCAGTGACCCATGTGGAGGTCTTGTTTGCACCAGACACATTGTAGTGTCCTCTCATCGGCATCAATCCCCATTTTGTATATGCATTGAGGTCCTGTATCAATCTGATTGCAGCATCGATATTCCGGTGCCTTCCAAAGCTTTGAGTAAGTCCTAGACCAAAGAAGAGAACACCATACTTTGCAGTCTTCATTGTAGTTGCAATCTGTTCAAGATCTTTGATGCTAATTCCACCAACTTCAACAACATCAAGTTTTGTCCCGCGAATCAGCGCTCTCAATGTCTCGATGACTTCAAGATCTGTTGCGGGATTGATTTTGATGAATCTATCGACCATTCTGGCTGTTGTTGTTTCCCGTACGTCTATAAGCCAAATCTGACGGTCTTTCTTTGGGTCTTTGATATATTCACCAGGTTGTCGAATATAGTGAGGTATATGTCTCGGATGTGCAGCTGCAGGATTTGCTCCCCAGTAAATGACAATGTCTGCACGATGACGAGTCTCTGCTAGTGAGGCTGTTGTTTCTCCAGACTCCTGAGCTCCAAGGATGGTTGGACCATGACAGACTGAAGTCGTATTGTCCACTACACCACCAGCAAGTTCTGCCAATCGGTATGCTTCTCGTTGAGCATCATTCTCTGTAGAACTTAATCCATAGATGAGAAAACGTTTGGAGGAAGCGATAATCTCTACTGCTCTCTCTATGGCTTTTTCAAGAGTGACAGCGCTTCCTTTCACAGTTGGTTGAAGGCACCTGTTCTCCATGTGTCCTACAAATCGTTCTTTTGAGATAGCGCACCCATTCGTGTTCTTAGTTATCTTCTCTCCTTCCGTTTCGATGATGATATCATCACATAGACAGCCACAGAAGGTACAAACAACATCTTTGAAGGTGTTACCTGCTTCAGTCATTTGACCCCCTCCTTCATCATTTGAGTGATCTCTTTGACAGTCGGAATTTTAGCTCCAGGTGCCGCATTGATTGTTGCTTCTAACGACTTGAATCCTGGCATACCAGTTAATTGTGTATATGCATCTAGGAGGTAATTGAAATATGGTCCACACGGAATGAATGCCATTCCTTCCTGGAGGTTTTTGTCAAGTTTAGCCTTAACATTGATCTTTCCTAGGGCTGCTTTCACAACGATGATATCACCATTCTCAATACCGAGGGCTTCCATTGTTTTGGAACCCAGTTCACATATGGCTACTGCATCCTCGTACTCTTGAGTTATTTTACCTTTCTCCATAGCTCTTCCTTGACTTAATGTCCTGCCAGATACTAATCGGACTTTAACAGATCCACTACTCATTGTTGTCTCTCTCCGTGTTCCTCCTATAATCCAAGTTCGTGAAGATGTATCTTATATTTTCCAAGTGCTCCTCCAAAATTACCAGCAGATATTCTGATGACACCTGGGTGTTTACATACCTCTAGAATTGCCGCCTTTGTCGCTTCAGCAACTGCCTTCTCTGTGAGACCATTAATGACAATCTCGACAACAAAATCACAATCTTTTGGCACAAACGTATCTGGGACAATTCCTTTCATGGTTGGGCAATATCTCTCGTTTGTAGATGCATGAAGTACTTTGTATCGTGAAGATGGTTTCGAACCTGACCCGACAAGACCTCCGGGGAATGGTGTATATGCTCCTTCTACTTTCTCTATTGCTTTCACTCCTGCTTTTCCACTTGCCATTCCACTCTCTACATCTTTGCAGAAGTAGATGATATTTCCACCAGCGACACCCTTAGTTCTGCCAAAGCTTTCCTGAATGACAAAGGTACCACTCATTCGGGGCAATAACCAAAGGGTGCGTCCATCAATGGGCCCTTTCTTTACTTGATGACCATCTCCAAACATAGCTATCATTTTACCAACAGGATATGTTTCCGCTACATCTGGTGTATCATCATATGCACAGGCAGTCGGACTTGTCAATACACATTGACCTAAGCGAGCAAGAAGTTGCTCCCGAATGCCATCCTTACTACCTGTAGCAAAGATAACTCTCACTCCTGGTCTACCATCTGGAGTTTCATCGGGTTTGAGAATATATTCAATACCTGCCTCAGAAGGGGTCATAATGACCGATGTAGCAAATCCTGTTGTTTCAAGCGCAGTAGTTCTTGCCCAGTCTTCATCGTATGCTGTAATGATGGTCCTGTTCATATGCATACTAAATGCTTCAGCAAATGTGTCATCGATAGGTACTCCATTGATCTCCATTTTTTCAACTCCTATTCTAGCCTTTCCTAAGACTCTAGAGATAGTTTCAGAACATCGGGATCTAACTTACCCGCACTATACTCCTTTCCGCTCTTGAGGTCCTTGATCGCTATTTTAGCTGGACTGAACAAAAGCGGATCAACCTTATAGAAATCGAATCCCACGCTTTTGAACAACTTATAGAATGGTGTTCCATACTGCTCCGAAGTCGATGATGGAACATTTTTGACTAATTCTGCAAGGTTATCTCCTTTAGCTGGTTCGATCTCATAGTATGTGTCTCCAGTAAACAGAATACAGTCATTAGTGACTCCCATTGCCTTGCTATCATTCTTGGCAATAGGGGCTATCGGAGCGACACCTTTGCCTTTCTTGATTTTCCACGGATCGAATTTGAGTTCGTGCATCTTATGCACACCCACTTCAACAATTCTGGCTGAAATTTGAACCGAACCAACCAGACAAGCAGTGGGCGCTACAACGACATGCAGTCCTGAAGTGGGAATTCCACACTTATCTGCAATGAACTTGGTGACATTCTCAGGAGGGAATTCACGAGTTTCCAAGACAACAACTGCAACATCTGAATCCTCTTTGTAACCTAATTCTTTGTAGAGCTTCTCAACTCTTGACAATGCTCTTGCTGGACCCGAAGCCATTGCAAAGTATTTGTCAACTTGAACGGTCCATCCTGCATACTGTGAACAGAGACACGCTTCAGTGACCTTCTTGGTTTCTATTGAAACACCTGGTAAGGTAATGTCCCCTATCGTTACTTTAGTCAGTGTAACTTTTCCAGCTCCACCTAAACAAATCTCACTAACCAATCTCCCTGCTTCATTTGAACCCGACACTTCAATACCTGTATCGAGTATAGTTGTTCCGTTGGATTGCTTCGAAACCACGCATTCTAATTCCTTGCTCCGTTCAACCATTTCATCAAAAATCTTGAGTGCTCCCTTATTCAAACTCATAATCATCAACTCGCTAGATGTGAATTTAGAACCAATCTGGTGTAGATTTCCATTTTTGACTCAGCCTCAGCAAAGTCTCCAATAAATTTAGCCCACTTTTCGGAGGGTGAAATATCTGATTGGAGGAAATCAGGTCTCCGAGACTTCAGATATCGGATGTAATATCCCGTAAACTCTCGCTCTGAGCTTCCACTGTATTTGAATGTGGGTGGCAATGAACTAACTTTGCCAAGCGCAAAGAGCATACCCTTAGTTGCTTCAATACAAGCCCTAGGGCCTAACTCACCACACACGATGATAGATCCCCCTTTCATTCGAGTAGCTGCCATTGCACCTACATTTCCTTTGACTGCAATGAAACCTTTGCGCATATGCAAAGCCATCTCGTTTCCGACGTTTCCTGCAATAAACACTCTGCCGCCCTTCATACCATCAGGACTGCCTCGGTAACCAGCGCATAGATAATCGCCAGCATTACCTTCTATCTGGATATTGCCACCGCTCATCTCAGCACCAGCATAAGCATCTACAGAACCAGTAACTGTAATCCTGCCTGCAATCATCTCAGCACCAAGATGCATTCCTACATCTCCTTCAATCCTGATTCTGCCACCGTTCATGCCTTTACCGATTTGTTTCACCTTTCGGAGATCTCCACGGATAACAATCTCGGTTTCTTCTACACTATCAGCGGACTCTCCTGTTATTTCAAAGAATTCTCGTAACTCACAAGAGTTTCTTCCCTGCATCACAACAAGCTTCCCAATCTGTGCTAGGGTCTTTCCAGCAAAAGCAGTAGGGGTTATCGAATCTGCTTCGATAGGAATGTTAGGGACCTGTTTTAGCGAAAGTAGCACCGTCATGATTCTCCTATCCTATTACGTTTTTACTTGCAAACTAATACATAAAGACTATGAATCTCTGATTACCCTTAGAATCTAATATACTCAAACATCATATTTGGCGATACTATTCAATCCTGAAGTCCTAAAGTAATCTCTTAGATTATGATGTCTAGGCTGAATCATATGAATTGAGACTCAAACGAGAACGAATTGGCTTCAAACTTAATTGATGCTACTCTTCATCCTGATGTGCTTCTGCAGATGCAGACTGGTTGCGCGCTGATCGTAAAGCGTTTGCCAAAGGTGCGACAATTGAGTGTCTCAATCCATCAACGGTGGATAGATTCCTCAGTCCTCTCCCTGCTTGGGCTACCATTGCATCAATGATTGTTTTTTGGTCTGCCTCGCCTGCCTCTTTGACCATGGCTAATCGATGAATTGCATAAAGACCTACAAGGAATGATATGAGAAAGACAAAATCCAGCCCTCGGATATCAATTAGACCCAGGTCGAATGAAAGTCCAAGTCCTTGCCAAGCAAGATGAAACGATAAGAAGCTATCAGACAAAGTATCTGCAATGACGCCTCCGAAAAGGGGAGCTAACACAGCTGCAATGGAGTTGACAATACTCCACCCTGCAAGATATGATGTACTCTCGTTCCGTGGTGCGAGCTTCAGAGCAAGGTTGCCATGAGATAGATTGACTGCTGCAACTGATAAACCAAGTATCACATGTATCAGAAGTAGAAGAGGTAAGGTGAAAATGTGTGTCCCAGGTACAGTTGTAAAGATCCAAAGGAGGATTCCTATTACATAGACCGGTGTTGTCACACTGAGGACCGTCTTATTGCTATATTTATCAGAAAGTCGACCCCACCATTGGTAGAACAGCATACTTGTCACTTGTGTCAGTACTGACAATCCTGTAACAACTGAGAGATTATATCCTAGTACCTCAAGAAGATATACTGTAAAGAATGGTCCAGCTAATGTCACAGCGAAACTCCAAGAGGCTGAGAAAACCATCAATCTACGGAAATCTTCGTTATGAAATGGACTTCGAAGTGTATCAGTGAAGCTCTGATTAAGAGCTTCAATTATCATGCGAGGTTCGGGAATCGTATATATGAAGTAGACGCCAATCATTCCAAATATAGTGCCAATTAAAAACACCACTGAGTAAGGATTGAGAGTTGTTGGATCACTTTGCAGCCACTGGTCGATTAGAATTCCTGCACTCAACGTGGTAATGATACCTACAAGTGCTTGAACAGCCAAACGTTTTGAGAAAAAGCGACCCAGAATCTCTTGTGGAATTAGATCTTTCATCCACGAGTTCCATGCAGCAACAGAGATTGCATTAAAGATAGCGTGGCTAGTGACCCCAATAAGAAGTAGCAGAAGGCCTGACAATCCTGGAGAAAGTAGGGGAATAAAGACCATGATGAGAATCGACAATCGGCTTAACGCAGACGAGATTACACAAATTCTGCGGCGAATTTTCGTCTTTTGCACCAATATGATTGATGGTATTTGAAGTAGTTGTGCAAGTGGAGGAATGGCTGCTATAAGACCAATAACAGCATTGGAGGCTCCTAATGCCACTGCAAAGGCGATTAAGAAAATACTCTCAGTCAAGGTCATTTTGATTTGAGATGTGATTCCATCTCTGACAACTGCATCTAGACCTTTTTTCAGCACGCTATCGGTGAGCTGTTCATGTACCGGAAACTCCAATTGGATTGGCACCTCCGATGGATTCTATGAAAATTCAACTATAAGCTCTCTTTTGATTAGTTCCATCATTTCAACTAATCGTTATGACAATCCATTTCCTCTGCAGCTGACTGTATCTTTCTATGCGACAAATTGCATTAGAGACTCAAAATTCCAAAACATGGAACGAAACACTGCTCCAATTGCGATCCCTCCATGAGAATCGCATTTAATATTTCAGAATTTCGAAATTTCGAAATACCTATATTCTTTCAGGTCCCAATAATCACTCGGTATCAAAAGATGGGGTCTGAAAAACTTCGAATTGAGTTCCTACGCACAATTGGAGAATCATATACAAAATATGGATATCCTGATTATTGTGGATGGATTGAGGGACTTCTTCTTCTCGAACCGAGAGAATGGTCTCAACGGGGCATTGCAGATCGTCTGACTGAGTTGTTTCCCGCATCAAAGTACCCCACTTCTGTTTCATCCGTGAACAGGGCACTCAAAATACTAGAAGGCTATGGCGTTATTGAGAGAGCAGGATCAAGAAAGACTGGATACAAGTATCGTCTTCTCTCATCTTCTAGTCTGGTTGCATCAATGCTCCAACAATTGATAGTTGTGAATCAGGATTTCATTAGAAAAATGGAGCACTTAGCATTGAGAGATCAGAAGGGGGACGCTGATCTTGAGCGGGCTATCTCATATCAGATCAGTGTAGCTCGAGTATGGAACAATGCTGTAGAAGATTTGCTGGAGGCAATATCTGAAGATAGTGAGGTGTGACACCAGAATGGGTGTGAAATCGATTATCATCATCGGAGCAGGACTCGCAGGTCTCTCAACTGGTGTCTATGCCCAGTTAAACGGGTATGAGAGTCGAATTTTTGAACACCACTCGAAAGCTGGCGGTCTCGCTGCTGCTTGGAAACGAGGTGAATATCTAATAGACGGGGGTATTCATTTCTTAATTGCACACAAACCGGGCACTCCAATTTGTGATGTCTACCAAGAGATAGGCACGAATGATCCTGAATCAGTGGTAGATATGACAACCTATCTTCGATTTGTTAATGAAACTGGTGATAAGATAGTAAACTTCACAAAGAATTTGGATAAGCTTGAGCGTGATTTAATTGACATATCTCCAGATGATGCTGAAGAGATTCAGAAATTCATCAAAGAGGTTAGGTGGATGAAAGATTCTCCACTGCTTACTGATTTAGGAATGAGTGTGAAACCTCCAGAGCTTAGAGGTAGATTTGATTCCCTGAGTGAGATGTGGCAAATGCGTGGATTCATGAAGTATTTCATGGGTAAGTATAGCCGGTCTGCTCAACATTTCGCGCAAAGTTTCAAGAGTCGATTTATGAAGACCATGTTTGAGAATCTGTTCTCTCCTGATGGACCAATCTGGTTCGTTATTATGATTCTTGCAACAGTAGCTGCCGGACAACTTGGTTTGCTCAAAGATGGGTGTCCAGGATTTATCCAGCCGATTGTTAAGAAGTATGAATCTCTTGGAGGTGAGATTCAATACGACTCGACTGTCATAAAAATAATAGTTGAGAATAACAAGGCAAAAGGAGTAATCCTTGAGGATGGGAGTGAACATAGAGCAGATGTGATTGTTTCTACAGCTGATGGCAGAAACACGATCTTCAGGCTTCTTGAAGGAAAATATCTTGATGATCGAACCATGAAGATATACGATACATGGAAAAAGTTTGATCCCACGGTGATGGTAAGTCTTGGAGTATCTAGGTCATTTGAAGATGACGCACCGCTCAACATGTTTTTGCTGCAGGAGCCTTTTAGGCTAGGTTCAAGGACTTTCTTCTGCCTGCCATTAAGAGTCTTTAATTATGGTAGAAATTTCGCCCCTGCAGGAAAAACTGTTATCCAAGCGATGTTTGAAACCGATTGGAATTATTGGTATGAACTTAGAAAGAATCGAGAGGCCTACGAAGCAGAGAAACGGCAAATTGCAGAGATGTTGATTCGACAACTTGAGATTCTATATCCTGGCATCACGTCTGAGATTGAGATGGTAGATGTTGCAACTCCGTACACAACATGGCGCTATACACTGAATGATATGGGTTCACCTATGGGCTGGTTGATGACCAAGGATACGCTCATGACTCAACTTCCACGAACATTGCCTAATCTTAATAATTTCTATATGGCTGGACAGTGGGTTTTGCCTGGAGGCGGTGTCCCTGGTTGCATCTATAGTGGGAGAAATGTTATCCAGATTATCTGCAGGGAGGATAGGAAGCAGTTCCAAACAGGAGTTAAATCCTAGAGTAAGAATAAAGAGAGAATTCCAAAATATACTGTTATAATGACCAAATGCAGTAGACCAAGGGGTATTACTGTCTTGTTGAATTCTGCCCAGCTCAATGGTTTGAGGTTTTTCTCCGATATCGAAACCACTACCATATTTGGCGCATCTCCAAAAGGTACAACGTAACTTCCAGCATTTGTGCCAGCAATTAGAGCTAGCGGAATCATTGAATTAATTTCTTTGAGGTCCTTTGCCGCTGGAGCTAGCAGAATACCAACTGCTTTTGCATCCATCGGTGCCATTAATCCACCTGGTACCATCACCATTAAAACAATTGCAATCAAAACACTGGCTTCCGAAAGCCACTGAAGACCTGCTGCGAGACCTGCGATGATATCTGTAAGGACAAGACCTTGCACGATTCCCATAATTCCCATCAAAAAGAATACTGTGTCCCAAGACAGGCGGCGCAAGAGTTCCTTTGCCCTATCTCTTGAAAACACGAGAAGAGCTCCAGCTATTATGAGCGCAAGCATTGCCGCTTGTTGGGGAAGAATAATGAGACCAATAATGAGGACAGCCATCCCAATTGAAGAAACTGCAAGGTCTTGTTTTGATCTAATAGCGACATTTGGATTAATAGCGAAAAGGTCTGTCATATCTCGCTCTATGTTATCATCAAACTCGGTACTGAATTTCCTCAACATATACCACATTGTCAATATAGTCAGAATTATGGTGAGTGGAAGCATAACAATAAACATTAGAGCAATGTTGAT
>JAOUFI010000084.1 GCA_029858305.1 Candidatus Thorarchaeota archaeon | reverse complement strand
TTCCAATTCTGTATCGAATGAGTGGAGAGGATTTTATCCCTGACGGGCTCGTACTTGATGATAACAAAATTTTGGCACCAAAACTAGTCAGAGCAGGTGTTGATTGTCTAAATGTAACTGGAGGTTGGCATGAAACCCGCGTCCCCCAAATAACTATGGACGTCCCTCGTGGGTATTATTCCTATCTCGCTGAAGGTGTCGCTGAGGTAGTTAGTGTTCCGGTTATTGCTTGTAACAGAATCAACAGTGTATCTGTTGCAGAACACATTCTTGCTAAAGGGAAGGTCCAACTCATTGGAATGTCTCGAGGCTTCATCGCAGATCCAACACTTCCTGAAAAGGCAAGAGGGGACAAACAAAACCTAACTCGCCCATGTATTGCATGCAATCAAGGTTGCTTGGATCATGTGTTCATGATGGAACCAGTCACATGTGCAATAAATCCTCTTGCTGGTTATGAGAGCGAGAGATTCCTTAATCCTGCAGGAACGGGAAATATAGCAGTTATTGGTGGTGGCCCTGCCGGTATGGAGGCCTCACGAGTACTAGCCCTTCGTGGTTTTCATGTGACAATATATGAAGAACAGAATCGACTTGGTGGTCTCCTAAATTTGGCGGCAAAGGTTCCTGGCCGGGGTGAGTTTGCAGCATTCGTTAGCTATATGGAACGAGAACTTGCGAATCTAAATGTCGAGATTAAACTGAATGTGCTAGCGACTGTTAAGATTCTTTCTGCTGGAAATTATGATTGTGTGATTTGCGCAACGGGAACTGTTGCAGGAGCTCCGCCAATCGATGGTGTTGAGGGTTCTCATGTGACCACTGCATATGATGCATTGTCACTAGATCTAGACGATCTTGGAACCGTTCTGGTTATTGGAGGTGGAGCTCTCGGATGCTATACTGCTCTTTCTCTTGCATCAAAAGCAGACAAGGTCAAAGTATTTGATTCCGATGAGATGATAGGAGTTGACCTAGGAAGAACCTCAAGGTGGGTCGTTCTTAAACATTTGAAAGAAAAAGGCGTTGAACTTAATCCAAATTCACGTGTTGAAGAAATAGATACGAAATACATCACAGTCCTTCAGGATGGGAAGTATAGTCATATTAATGCAGACACAGTCGTTCTAGCTACAAAACCTCAATCCAGAGACCGGCTAGCTATACAATTGAGAAAAAAAGGTATTCGAAGTGAAACTATCGGCTCCATGACGAAGCCCATGAATCTTCTTGAGGTGATCCACAGTTCATTCTTGTTCGCAAGCAAGTTTGAACTCTAGCTAACCCCAGAAGAGTATTATTGAGTATTTGATGATTTCATCGTACTCCATTTGGCTCTAAAAGCCTATATCATCCCAATCCCACTCTCTTGATTTGGACCGGTTTATTAGCTTGTATTCTATTACGCCGTCGAAGGATGATAAGAATTCCAACCAAGATAATCAATGTCAATGGAGTGCCAATAATGACTGCCCACGTGATGATCACATAGGGTTCCATAAACTCTGAGCTGAGACTTGGATATCTATCGATACTTCCCGCGCTTCCAGGAATGTAATAATATCCAAATCCAATATAATCTCCCCACGTATTTCCACGGCTTTCACCATCATCCCAGAAGTTACCTGAACCATGGTCAAGAGCATTTCCTTGACCATTCCTGGCGATGATATTGTAGCAAACTGTTATGTTCGAACCATGAAGAGCTATTCCAATCCCATAATTATCCACAACTGTATTCTCTGTTATAGAACCGTCTGTGCCCATAACAAGGATAGCTGGATAGTATGAATAGTACCAGTAATATTCTGAGTTCCTTCCGCACATCCTTATATCATTGCGTTCAATAAATACCTCTGAAGAATCACTCTCTACTCTAATTGCACTACTTCTTGCTCCGCTCTGTGTATTATTTCTAACAAACACCTTATTTGAGTAATTCCGAACTAGAATGCCACAGGATATGTAATTCTCT
Source organism: Candidatus Thorarchaeota archaeon (assembly GCA_029858305.1). Lineage (GTDB taxonomy): Archaea > Asgardarchaeota > Thorarchaeia > Thorarchaeales > Thorarchaeaceae > SMTZ1-45. The sequence goes on along the minus strand of JAOUFI010000084.1, from coordinate 8,100 downwards.
AGAATGAACACCGTTAGAGACGAATCAATTGCGACACCATATCCGGACCAGCCATAAATACGCGAATCTTCAAGCATCACATCGTAGCAACCTCTAATGAGGAAATATCCACTTGAAACATATCGAAATCTACAAGCCTCCGAAAACATCACCTGAACACCCAAGGTGTTTTCAGTTGCTACATCTTGAAGGATGACCTGTGTGCAATTGATAATAATCACTTGTGCTACTGTCGAAGATACCATAGCGTAAGAATTGACATTAGCAAGGTAGATTATTGGGGACTCATCCACAGTATTATTGGAAATCGAATGAACTAGGCATTCTAAAGCTCCCTCAAGCAAAAGTCCATTGTATAGGAGTCTGTTGTGTGTGACAACACCAGACAAACATGAGTATAGAGTTAATCCAAGGTCAATGAGATTTGAGGTTATATTAAATGATGTACATTCTTGAAGTATCATTCCCTTTCGATTCTTGGTCATGCTATTATCGTAGATTAGAATGTCAGTGCTAGTACCCACGAAAATGTTACTACCTTCGTTTTCTTCGATGGTGTTGTTAGTGATTTTCGAATTAGTGCAATTCTCTAGCCTAATCCCTCCACCTTCAATTGTTGCAAATTCTGATTGTGAGAGCGAGAATGCGCGCTCGTTTAAAGGAACTGGTGGTTGGGTTGGTGTAACTGCTGTGTAGATTCCACACATTGTGATGTAGTTCTTTTGGATGTAGCAGTCCGAAGAATTGACTATGTCAATTCCAGTGTAAAAATCTCCTATCGTGTTGTTTAGGAATCTAACATCACAGGAGAACGATGTAGTGATTCCTTTGTCCCCATCATAGCGCACACCTACTCCATTTAATGAATTGTTTGCGATAAGAATGTGATTGCATGAGTCAAAGTCCAGGCTAATGACATCTTGTGTGTTGCCAACTATTGTTACATTCGTTGACTGATAAACACTCAAGCTTCGAAATATTGAGAACTCAATCCTTCCATTTGTAACATTGATAAATTGTATTAGTTCATGAACCATTGAAAATTGAATGACAAACCATTTCGTCGAATTAGAGATCTTTACATAATCCTCGTTAATCCCATCGATTATATACGGTGATTCAATTGTCCCGTTACCCGGCCATGCTTGTGATATCCAATCATTATCACTTATGATTATCACGTCACTAGCACTGATGTATCTATCATGAGTGTCTTGATGGTTCGCTATATCATGGCAGAAGACTGTAGCGGGAGGTATGATTAGAACTAGCATTGCCAGAATTAAGATCTCACACACAATGAGTCTTTTCCGAGTCACAACGAATCCCATCCCAGAGGTGTTGTTTGCAGTTACATGCTCACTAACCTATAATCCCACTTTCTACATTAATCTATTTTTTGAATCCAGAAGGTAAAGCCTCGAACTGCCTTAGCGGATATTCTTATAATGGTTCGAATGAAGCCTTTTCTAAGTCCTGAATGAATTGGAGACCAGAATTGATTGTCCATTGATGAAGATCCTACAAGCACTGTGATTTCTTATCCGACATTTGCGGAATTAAATGAGATTCTATCACGGAAATTCATTATCAAGATGAGTGTCCTTGAACATGGTCTGCCAACATTCGTCATTCAGTGGGCTGATGGCTTTATTCCATCGAATGACGAACAAGATGCAACTTTCAAAGAGATATCAAGATTAACCAAGTCTCTAAAGGTTTGGCCTGTCGTGCGATGGCGTAATCAACAGGAAGGCGAGTATATTATTCGGTTTGTTCCCGAGCAAAGGGCTGGAAAGGGCAATAATCGAATCAACTATATTCTTTTCATTGTCACCCTATCTACGATTGCAATTGGGGGCTTTCTTCAAGCAACAAGTCCGATTTTCCTCTCTCTCTTCTATCCATCTGGATACAGTATCTGGGATATCGCATTTACGACTATTATTTTCATGGCAGCTCTCATGGGAATTATCTTTACACACGAAATGGGTCATTACAAGACTGCTCAGCGCCTGAGAATTGAATCATCACTTCCATACTTCATTCCAGGTATTCCTCAAATTGGAGGGACATTTGGAGCGTTCATATCACAGAAGAGCCCCACAGAAAACCGTTCTGATCTACTTGATTTAGGTCTTGCTGGGCCACTTGCTGGATTTATGGTGACAATGGTCGTCTTGATTTTTGGATTCTTCATGTCGATTCCTGTCACAGCTGAGCAACTTGCTGCGATTGAACAAGCTTTCCCCAATCAGTCTGGCTCACTACCAGTTCCATACCTCTTTATATTAATGGAGTACCTCTTCATAGATTTCATACCTGCAGGCGGAACAATCTATCTACATCCAGTTGCCTTTGCTGCTTGGGTGGGAATGCTTGTAACAGCACTCAATCTCTTCCCAGTAGCGCAGCTTGATGGAGGTCATGCCCTAAGAGCACTTATAGATTCAACTTGGCACAAGCGCATTGGTTGGGCTGCAATAATAGCCATGGTCCTGATAGGTTACATTACGATGGCACTTCTGATTCTTTTAATGTCTGGTGGGGGTGGTCATCCTGGTCCGCTAAATGATACTGTAAAGGTCACAAAAGGTCGTATTGCACTATTCGCAATCTCCATGGTGATTCTCATAATTTGCATTCCGCCACTCGGGCAGATTTTTAGCATCTTCTAGTCAAACAAAAGCAGACCAAAAATACGTTGTATTGGTTTCTCGTAAACCTTAACAATACCATTGCAATGCCAGAACTTTGGTTTGTAGCATGGGAAAAGCAAGGTTCATACTCCCGACTTTCATGTTTGTAGCAGGCATGGCTGTTGCCGTGCAACTTATCATGACAATAACAGAGCCAGTCCCACCCACATCTCTTTTTCCCACAATGCTAAGCGAAACTCTTGGAAATGATATTGTTACTATCATGATCATCGCATTCCCAATCTTCATGATTGAATATGTTATTCTTGCAGTCCCTGCGGCTGTTGTGCTTCTTGTCATCACCAGAATTGTCAAGTCCGCCCGCTACGAAATGGACATTATGAACATAGGGAGGGACTTTAATGGAACCCAGATTATCCGAAGGGCGGCTGCTCCAGCTTTATTCAGTGTGGCATCATCCCAGCTGTTTCGTGATGTCATTAAGAACATATTATTTCCATTTGGTTATGCTCCTATTGCGGAAATAGCGCCTTTGCACGAGGCTGGGCTTTCATTAATGAGTGCTCTACTCTTTGTTCCGATTGCACTAATTCTTTTCATGCCCACCTGGATACTAAATGATGCGGGCGTTGTGACCCATCTTAAGTCTGATAGTTTGGAATTGCGACAAACTCCTGATACTCAGGGTGTGGGTCGATGGATTGCGAATATGCTTGGAGGATATGCTCTGCTAGCTTACCCAATCACAATGTTTCTGAGCCAATTCTATAATCCCTTGATTCTACCTATACTCCAGGGAACCATCCCACCAAACGAACTAACAGGACTAGTCATCTATCAGGGGACACTTGGTCTTCTTTGGACACTTGGTCTTCCATTCTTTGTAATGGCCTATATCTTGCCTGTTATCATGTTTAATGAAGCTCTTCAGACAAGATCTACTGTCAGAATTCTACGCCTTGCACAGCGCCTGGGCGCGAAAATCATTAAGAAGGAACAGATTACTGAAATAAAGAGACCAAATCTCAAGATTATTGAAGATCAAACAGCGACTGTAGATCTCTGGGCAAAAGCACAGAATCAAGAGATCGTTATGTCATCAAAGAAGATCAAGATGTCTGATACGAAGATCAAGAGTAATAATGTAGCAAAGAAATCGACCAAGAAAAAAGAATCAAAGAAAGATACAAAGAAATCTAAGAAGAAATGAATCGCCATCTTTGTCGTTAGAATTCCAAAAGTTCGTGCATCAAGGAAGTGGAATCTGCGATTAATCGCGCTCTCGTTCAAGGGTTTCATATTTTTCAAGAGATGCTCTCACTGCTTCTCTCACAAATGCAGGAAAGGATCTCCACGAATCCCGCTTTAGGAGACCTTCGTATCTCTTCTGAAGAGCTCTTGGTACACGAACCATGATATCATCAATTTTCACTTCATTTTTCCGTTTTGCCAACAGCAATCCTCTCACTGCTCTTTATTCAATCGCTAGCCTTATTAGAAATGTAAATAACTTTATAACATTTCGTATACAGTTGTTATACAGTGGTATACAATGATGATTCGAGTAGGGTCTCTGGTCAATTCTGTAAAGGAAACTCAGAAAGTGGTGCCACATTCCAATTTCAGAGGCTGGTTTGCTAAGAAATACAGAAATCGTAATGCGTCAGAAAAGAAAACAGAAGTCAAGAATTGCATTAGTTGTTCCCACAACCTAAGCAATCTTGCATACTGGAAACCAAGTCCATGTTCCTCGTGTATTAGATCAAGCAAGAACTATCCCCGGCTTATAACGACTGGTCTTGTAGACAATTGGAGTGGTTTGGGTTCTGAACGTCGTGTACGATGGAGTAATTTATTCTAGAAAGTCAGGTGCCCGCCCAATACGAATTACACTATTCATCGATGTTATCCCACTATCCCCGGCAAAAAGGCTCTCGAGGCTCTTCCGCTGCGTCGAGAGCCCAACCACATTTTAAAGAATTACCAGTCCTCGTTTTCATCATCTGTTTTTACTTGGCCCCAGTCTTCGCCCTCAGGAATTCTCATAACACCAAGCTCCAAAAGACGGTCCATTACCTTCACTGCCGCCTCTTGAATCTGAGGTTCAAACTTGGCACCTGTTATGACAAGTTTTCCAGAGCCAAACAAGAGAATTACTACTTTGGGGTCTCTCATTCTGTAGATCAGACCAGGGAACTGTTCGGGCTCATAGAGAGTATTTTCAAGTTTCATTGCGGCTAGTTCAAGGTTCAGTTCTGCACCCAGATTCGCACTAGCCACAATATTTTGGACGGTGATAATCGGTTTGCCTGTGATTTCTATTCCAGCTTCTTTAACATTCTTGACGATCTTGTGTACTGCTCGTTTCGATTCCTTCTCTGACTTGGCACCAGTGCATACCATCTTCCCTGAGTTGAAAATCAGAGTTGCAGTCTTTGGTGTCTTGAGCCGATATACAAGACCAGGGAATTGCTCGGGATCAAATTCAACGTTGGGCATTGTAGCCGCAATCTCATCGAGATCTAACCGCTGATTCAGAATAACTGAGGCAACAACGTTCTCAATCTTTGTTATTGGGTCGGGACGTGGCATCTATTCTAACCTGCCTTCTCATTTGCCTTATATAGTATATAAGGAACTTGGGTCTTGTACTGTAGTATCCTTTTAAATTTGAGCCATATGCAAGCCATAGATAAAATGCAAAAGATTGACTTCTAGACATGTAGGCATGCTATGAACAAGGATGAAGTACAATAACGAATTAGCAGCTGCAATCGTCACGCCTAATGACTACAACCTTGATCTTGACATCTTCCGCAATGTCTCCAAATGCTTGGAGAAAATATCTTGAGGCGTCAACTAATCCTTTCTTTCCTGCTTCCGTCAAAGAGTAGACGATTTGTCGACCATCCTTTCGCCCTTTAATCAGCTTCTCCTTCTTCAGCTCTTTCAACGCAGGATAGATCGTTCCTGGAGTTGGTTTGGTTCCCCTTCTCCTGGATATCTTCTCAGCTATCTCTTGCCCATTCATCTCTTCTTTATCAAGTTCCCAAAGAATCTGGAAGGTAAGAAGTCCCCTCATATCACAACACTCAGGTGGACAACAGGGAGCAGATTCCGAAGGGTCTTCCATATGATGTATTGCACGTCCGATACATTTAAATGTATATATAGGATGCCCAATATTGGACATCCAATACAGAAGGTGATTGAATGACTGAAAATGGAATTCATACAAACATAGTTCTGAAATGTGGAATCATGGATCGAATGAATACTAGAAGCTCATATTCACAATCACTATGCTGTGACTATGATTTATCAGAAGAAAATCCATTGAAAGTGGTGATCATATGACTGAAGGAAAAGAAGTCAGCGAAATGGAATCTGAGGAAATAAAGAAAGCCATTAAGGAAGCCTACTCCAAAGTATCTTCATGTAATATAACTGATAAAAGGATCACATCTGGGTGCTGCGGATCGCAATCGCGAAAATATAACTCTGATATGATAGAATCTGTTTAGGATTTTAAAAGAATGGATTGAATGGTGATAATATGACGGAATTGAAAAAAGTAAGTGAAATGAAACCTGATGAGATAAAGGACGCAGTGAGAAATGCCTACTCTCGCGTAGCAAAAGGGACTTGGACTGCAGATGAACAGACACCAAGTTGCAGCGATGCAAGTTGCGGTGATTCTGCATCAGCTCAGACATCCTCGAGTTGCTGTGGTTCTCAACAGAAAGTCAAAGTCACAAGGGTAAACATTGCGGAAGCTCTAGGTTATGATATTGAGGGTATGCCGACGGGTGCTACCGAATCTTTTGCTGGGTGTGGAAATCCAGTTGCGCTTGCTAGCCTCAAAGAGGGTGAGGTCGTTCTTGATCTTGGTAGTGGAGCTGGCCTTGACATGTTTGTAGCCAGCAAGAAAGTTGGAGCAACCGGAAAGGTGATTGGAGTCGATATGACTCCCGCAATGATTGAGAAAGCAAAGAAAAATGCTGAAGAACTTGGAATCACAAATGTGGATTTCCGATTTGGAGACATAGAGAATATGCCTGTAGATGATGACTCTGTCGATGCGATAATCAGCAATTGTGTCATCAACTTGGCTCCAAACAAGTCTAAGGTCTTCCAAGAGGCATATAGAGTGTTGCGTCCTGGCGGCAGGATTATGGTGTCTGATATAGTCCTTTCAAAACCATTGCCAAAAGAAGTACGTGATGAGGTTATTACATATACAGGATGCATTGGAGGAGCTATTCTCGATGAAGAGTATCTTGCTCACATTCGTAATGCTGGATTTGTAGATGTAGAGATCACCGGGAAAGCGGGTAATAGTCTCTACGGCGCATACAGCGCCTATATCGCTGCACTAAAGCCAAAGTGAGCTGTTTTATGAATTAGCAGAGTCTGGTCATCATGGAAGTAGAAATACAAATAGAAGGAAACACAAATCTTGTTAAGGTCCCGGTCTATGTTAATGACCAGGGCCCCTTCACATTTAATTTGGATACTGGCGCATCCAGAACCACTCTCTCAAGCAATCTCGCAGAGAGTCTTGGCCTCCAAACCTATCAGAATTCCAAGAATGATGCAAGAGGGGTTGGTGGAAGTGTTTCAACCAGATTTACGAGTATAAATCGTCTTGCTGTGGGCTCTCTCACATTCGACGGGGAGGAAGTGTATGTACTGGACCTGAACTCGATGCTGGGAGGGTGTGGAGCACGTGACGGAGTTCTTGGTCATAGCACTTTGCAACACTGCATCCTTTCTTTGAGTTATCATAAACGGCGTTTCAAGCTTCGTAAAGGAAATTCGTCGAAGGCAGAGAAAGAACCAGAGTTTTCTTGGAAACAATTCGACTACATTGAGGACACTCACCTGATTCAGGTTCCTGTTTATATCAATCATCAAGGTCCATTTGACTTTGTCATTGATACAGGAGCTGGAAGCAGTGTGATTACTCCAGACCTTGCCAAGTTGTTGAGTCTCCAAACACAACCTGTCGATGGCATTGCTCGTGGTATTGGTGGTGATGTCAAGTTAGAATTCGCTTTCCTTGACCAGTTTTCGTTCGAATCATTCAAGCAAGAGAAAATGCAGATTGCAGTGATAGATCTTGGTTCTGTTTCACCGCGGGGAAAGCTCATAGAACATGGAATTATTGGATATGATATCTTAAGACAGTTGGAATTGGTAATCGATTATCCACGTAAAAGACTTGCATTCATTCTAGAACACAATTCGTAGCGTCAGCAAAACACTTAGGCAAGCTTGTTTCATGTTATCAACGATTTCAATGTCTACTGAAGATGAACAATATTCAGGTTATGATGGGACAATCATGCTCCTCAGAGTATGGAAACCTATCGAAAAGCCACGTGCGATTATCCTAGGATTTCACGGTCTGGGGGCTCATAGTGGACTAATTTCGTTT
>JAOUFI010000017.1 GCA_029858305.1 Candidatus Thorarchaeota archaeon | reverse complement strand
TTCTCTCAGCCGTAACTAGATAGACTGCAGCTTCAGCAATGATGATGGCTTGGTCTGCAGCTCGTTCAAAGTATCTGCCAACAATCACGTATAGCATAGCTATATTGCTGATATCTCTCCGATGACTTAGGTATTCCGCAATCTCTTGAAACATATCTGCGGATTCATAGTCACTCTGTGCCTCTAATTTCTCAAGCTCATCAATCTCACTCAGGTTCTCATCTAATACTGCACGAAAGCTGATACTTAGTGCGGCTCTAGCTAGCTCAGAAAGGTAGGGCAATGTGACAAGCTCCTTGAAATGATCTAACCCCTCACTGAGCATTACAATCTCGCCTATCTTTATTGCAAAACGACCAACTGAATGAAGGCCATTGGATGTGCTTAGATAAGCGATGAGCCTTCGTAGTTCTTGATCTCTAGGCTGATATGTTGTGACAGCAGTAAAAATCATATCTTCAATTGTATTATGAATCCGTTCAAAATCCTCAGATTGAACTGCAATTGAATCAGCAAGATCACTATCTAAATCCTCGAAGGCCTTCATTGATTGAGTCAATGCAGATGTTACTATCTTGTAGAGATTCTCCAAGAGACCTTTTAGCTCCGCAATTGCACCTTCTAAAGTTGGATTCATTCAGACATCGCCAGCTTGAGAATTAAGATACACGAGATTAAGGTGTTGTTATTTGGAGCAATTCAATGCGGAGCTCGACCGGCTTGACCCTTATATGCAAGACCGAGTTTTACACGTTTTCCCTTTACCATATAGACAGCTCGTTCAGCAATTGAAAATGCGTGATCAGCCGCACGTTCACAATACCGTCCAACAATGACATAAAACATAGCCATAGTTGTGATATCGTTTCGTACTCGCAAATACTCTGTTATCTCTTCGAACATGTCAGAGGTTTCTTTATCGCTTATTGCCTCCAGTTTTTCAAGCTCGTCAATTTTAGATAGATCCTTATCTAGTATACCTTTCATAGCTATCTCAATTGTCTGTTTTGCAAGGTCTGCTAGGTGTGGGAGGGAGATGAGTTCCTTGAAGTGTTCCATGCCTTCACACAGCCGTACAATGTGAGCTATCTTGTATGCATATCGCCCTATTCGATAGAGATGATGCGCAGTTTGAAGATAGGTTGCAAGCTCTCGCAAGTCTTTAGCAACTGGTTGCCTTCGTGCAATAGTTTCGAAGACATTATCTTCAATGCTTTGAGACTTTTCTTCAATTATCACAGATCTGTCACGAACTTCAGCCGCAAGATCCTGGTTTAGTTCTTTGAAAGCCTTCATAGCATCCATAAATGCGCCAATGGATAGATTTTGCAGTTCTCTCAATTTATCATTGATGAGTTTCAAATGTCGTTGTAACTGTATTGACATAACAACCACCTATCCTATTCTTCCTGTAATGAAAGCCTCCGTTCTAGAGTCCGCAGGAGCCTCAAGAATTCTTTTCGTTTCATCAAATTCAACCAACTCGCCCAGATACAAGAATGCTGCTTGATCAGACACACGAAATGCTTGCTGTACATTATGAGTGACCAAGATAATAGTATAGTCCTGTTTTAACTCGATGATTAATTCTTCTATCTTCGCTGCACTGATAGGGTCCAAGGCGGACACAGGCTCATCCATAAGTAATACTGGGGGGTCAACAGAAAGTGCTCGAGCAATACAGAGCCGCTGTTGTTGTCCCCCTGATAGATTTGGTGCGGGGCTTTGAAGTTCATCCTTTACCTCATCCCATAGCGCAGCCTTACGAAGAGAAGTCTCAACGATTTTATTCAGTTCATCCTCATCCTTGACACCATGTAGTTTAGGTCCATAGGTAACATTATCGAAAACACTCATTGGGAATGGATTTGGTTTTTGGAAGACCATACCGATATGTTTTCTCAAATCATACACGCTTGTACCCACTCCGTAGATATCAGTCCCCTTGAATAGAACTTCTCCCTTGCGACGAAAACTAGGGACCAGATCATTCAATCGATTGAGCGTTCGAAGAAGTGTTGACTTACCACATCCACTTGGTCCCATGATAGCAGTCACTGTGTTGTCTCGGAAATAACATGTGATATCCTTCAGAATGTGCTTCTTACCAAACCATGTTGAAAGTCCGTGTACCTCTATATTATGTTCATACTCTGGCATTTACACCAGCCTCCTTGTTACCTTTCGAGAAATGAGATTTGCAATCAAGTCGATTGCCAACACCATAATCATCAGTGCAAGCGCAGTGCCATGTGCTTTGACCTGAAGATACTCACGTGGATCGCTTATGTATGCCCAGATTGTATAGGGCATTGATGCAATCCAAGAACCGGGGCCTGCCAATTCAGTTGGAACAATGAGACTATTTCCTGCTGTGAATATGAGCGGCGCAGTCTCACCCATGACCCTGCCAATTGCCAATAGAAAGCCCGTGATGACACCAGGAAATGCAGCGCGAAGAGTGACATTCCATGTTGTTGACCATTTTGTTGCGCCCAATGCAAGAGATGCTTCCCTGAGTGACATGGGTACTGCACGAAGAGCTTCTTGGGTAGTTCTCAGGATTGTGGGTATCATCATGAATGCGAGCGTCAGACTTCCAGCGATAATCCCCATGCCAATATGAAGAAAATCAACGAGGAAAACAAAACCAAAAGCTCCAAAGACGATGGATGGTATTCCAGCCAACACATCGGACGTAAACTCAACAATACCTCGGACATGACCAGGACGGGTGTATTCATTGATGTATATTGCTCCACAGACACTCAGGGGAATGCCTACTGCGGATGCCACAACTATCAATTCAACAGTGCCCACAAATGCATTTCTAATTCCACCCTCAAGACCAGCACCTGGAAATGTAAAGAGAAACTCAAGACCCTGGCCAGGTCCGGTGCCAAATACCTGCCAGAAACCGACACCTGCAACCTGAAACAGGATGAGGAAAAAGGGTGAAACGATGATAATAATGACTAAACCCAGAATGACCTTGAATATGTAGTCCGAAAAATGACGTCGCGATTTCAGTGCATCTTTTAATCCGCTAAGTGCATAGAGCCTGTAGAGTATTGATTCCGATTCACCATTCTTTAGCACCTATATGTACCCCCTTGTCTTCATGCCCCATCGTATGAACAGCTTTGCAGTCAGAGTGAAGCATATTGACATAATTAGTAAAACTAGTCCCACAGCAAAGAGTGCGGATCTCCATAGTGGAAAGACAAAGGCGTAGCCCAGCTGATTTGTGATGATACTTGTCATCACATATGTTGGGTCAAACAACGAATACGGAATCTGAAGGGAGTTTCCCGTAACCATAAGGACAGCCATGGTCTCGCCAACGGCTCTACCAAGTGATAATACGACAGCCGCTCCCACACCAGGAAGTGCCGCAGAAAGTACAATCTTGCGCGAAGTCTCGCTTTGAGTTGCTCCAAGAGCAAGAGAAGCCTCTCGAAGGCTCAGAGGTACCGTTTGAAGAGCATCAGTGGAGATGGTTACCACGGTTGGAAGCAACATAATCGCGAGTATCAGCCCCCCTGCAAGAAGAGATAGACCATTAGTTGGGCTCTGCGTAATTGGAGCGATATTGTTCTTGATAATTGGTACAAGAACCAGATATGCCCACAAACCGTATACAATTGATGGTATGGCAGCCATCATCTCGATGATCATTTTGATTGGCTGACGAAGACGCATTGGACAAAATTCACTGAGGAATATCGCACCTCCAATTCCAAGAGGCACAGCTAATCCTATCGCAATCCCGGCGCATAGCAGAGAGCCTACAATGAATATCGCAATTCCAAATAGGTCTCTATTGGGATCCCAAGTTGGACTGACAACAATCCCAGGACCTCCGCTAGGATCAACAAGTATCGGTACTGATTCGAACCAAAGAAACGCAAGAATGAGTACAATGATTAATGTGCTAGCGACAGCCGGAATGAAGAGACCCCATTTTCCAAGCATATCTACTTTGCCAGGTCTATCTGCCATTCGAAAGTCGTGCAATGATTTAGAAATGTTTCTTAATAGTTGTGAATGCCATGAATGAATCTGCTCCTCTTCCTGCATAGTAATAGTTTCGTTCTCTTCAGTCATGGTCATTCACCACTTAGAAGTATTTCATCTAAGATAGATTCTGTATCAAATCCGCTACAATATTGAGTGAATATCTCTGAGCAGCTGTTCCATTGATAGGCACATATCCTACTTCATGCACATGAGTTTGACCCTGCAATAGACACCAGCTTAGAAAAGTAACTGCATGAGATCTGAGATACTCACGATTTACAAGATAATATAATACTCTTGCAACTGGATATGCTCCAGCAATGTTAGAGTTCATGATGTCTTGCCCCGGATTTGTGAAATTGGCAGGAATGGCTTTAATCGCGTTTGCAACTGAAGGTGTGACCCACTCATCGTTGCCAGGGTTGTAGAGATCAACAACCACACCTCCCTCCATAAATGCAAGACTCACATAGCCAATTCCATGATCATCAGAAAGGACTCCAGAAGATACACTTGGATTACCATCAACAGAATTCACACCTGCAGGAAATGAGAGTGCCTCTTCGTGACCCAGGTTCCACTCATATTCCGCTCCATTAGAGTTGATATTCTCATCTGCTGTTTCGAGCCATTTGGCAAATGTTGCGGTTGTGCCACTAGCATCGGAACGAGCATACACACTGATTGCTCCTGTTTGTGTAATTGTAACATCGAAAGTTGATGCAAATTCCTCCCACGTAGTTACATTTCTCTGAAATACAGCAACAACCATATCGCAGTCCATCTTGAACTCAGAACCATTCACTGCCTCATTAACAACAATTGCAAGCGCATCAGCAGATATAGGAAGGATCTCAACTGACGGATTTTCATCAATGTATTCTTGTTTTGGATACGAACTTGTCGCACCTATATCAATGAGTCCTTGGCTAACCAATGACTGCCCAAGCCCGCTCCCTCCTGAGTTAGGATTTAGAACCAATCCGGGAACATCTGCCGGAAAATAGGTCGCCCAGATTTGTGAAAGGGGATATACTGTAGTAGAACCTGCAGTTGTCACAGTTGCAGAAATACCTCCTCCGGACGGAGGACTAATGAAAATCAAGCCTCCTGCTCCAATAATAATCCCAAATACTAGGACAATCATCAAACCTGTTTTCTGTTTCCAAATGGACGACATTGCTAGCTCTCCTATATTATACACAAACGCCAAGATGCATTATGAATTAAGCTCATTGGAGTAGCTATACTTATGACTCTAGTGGATTTATGGATTCAACGGTGTATCTGTTGACAAGTATTCCTAAAAAAACTCTCAATGATCTTGATGCAAAATCATGGGTCAAATCAACCAAATCTTGGTTCGTTTTGAATCCACGCTCACGGTCAGCTGACCAATTAGAACATCCTGCTAAATTCCCAGAAGAACTTGTCAAGCGATTCATCAGTTTTTTCACAAAACAAGGAACATGGGTCTTAGATCCCTTTGCAGGAGTGGGAAGTACACTCATCGCATGCAGAGAGTCTGACAGAAATGCAGTAGGCATTGAGCTACATGATGAGTTCGTTGAATCAGGAAAGAAACACCTCTCAGAGATGAAGGGTTCTGGAACACAGTATCTTCTTGCTGGCGATTCGCAGGATGCTGAAACCCTGATCATGCGTCGATTTGGAGATTCTCCACCAGTCTTTGATTATTTGATTACATCGCCGCCATATTGGGATATGCTTCGTAAGTCCAGAGGCGGCAATGACTCAGTTCACAAGCTACGAGAAAAAGAAGGATTCAAACAATACTACAGTGATTCAGAAAGAGATCTCGGAAATATTGCAAATTATGATGAGTATGTCAACACCTTGGGGAAATTACTTGGCAATCTAAAATCGCTGTTGAGAGAGAAGGCATATCTCACAATAGTTGTTCAGAATATGAGGGACATCGATGGAAAATTAAAACCAATCGCCTGGGACTTGGCAAAGAGAATATCCGAAGACTATGAATTACGTCAAGAGATGATATGGTGCCAAGACAACAAGAAGCTTGGATGTTGGGGATATCCAACAACCTACGTATCAAACGTGCATCATCATTATTGTCTAATCTTCCAAAATTACCTTTGAATGGAAGCTAGTATCATATGCGTTCATGAGCATAATGCATGCAGGAGGATCGAATCTGTGAAGATGGCACAACTCATAGGTATTGATGAAACGGAACTCCGCGGTTTTTTGAAATCAATGCCAGATATTTGGCATGACAGGAAAGGATTCTTAGAACGTGGGATTGATTTATTATTGAGCGATTTTGTTGATTGCGGACATATCCTTTCTAGTACACATATATTCAATATTACAACTGGGTTCCTAGTCCTTCTTATAGAGTATCTGAGGGATGTTGGAGCCGCGACATTCAAAATCTATGCCTATCAACCATGGTTTACTGGCCTTTGTTCCGATGAAATAATGGAAAGACGGTTTATGGACATGATTATGGGATATGAAGACAAAGACATGTCATCATTTCGAGAGATTTCAAATCTCAGAATCTTTGTCTGCCCAAATTGCCATGCACAATACTCATTCCGAGTTCTCGTGATGAGAGATGACGGAATGATTCAATGCCAGAACTGCGGCAAGTTTGTCCATGTCAATGAACCTTCGTCAGAATCCGAGATGCAATCTGATTATTATGATTAGGTCTAACATTCGTCTACGCTGATATCCATGCCGCACTGTTCTTAAGGAATGCATCCTGCTCGATTTTCCATGCCTAGCACTTTACGTGAGTTGACAATTGAAGATCAGAACCAAGTAAACCTTCTCTGTCAAACTGTGTGGGAAGGAAACGACTATGTTCCGGAATCTTTTCCGAAATGGGTAGAAGATCCCCTTGCTACAACACTAGGCATCTTTGAAGAGAATGAACTTGTTTGTATGAGCAATCTCGAACTTGTAAGTGGTACGAGCATAGCTTGGGTACAAGGGCTTCGGGTGAAAGATGGATTTCGACATAAAGGATATGGCATTAGGATCACTGACGCAATCGTACAGCGAGCTCGCGAGAATCGTGTGAGGATATTGTGGTATGCCACAAGCTCACAAAATGAGGCATCTCAAAGAGTAGCAGAGAAAACAGGTTTTCATAAAGCTGACAGTGTGGGATACTTCCGGCTTTACAGTCCGTATCCAAACCACCCCAAGCCAAGTTCAAGCATCGTACCTCTAAAGGCAAGTTCAGAAAGGTTATTCGAGCTAGTATCACTGAATCCAGACTTGATTCCGAGTACAACTCTTCCAATGGCTTGGGAGTTTGACTTCAAGAGCCTTGAAGGACTTAAGCGACTTGAGAAACACACTGAATTCAAAGTTGTTATTGATGAAGCAGGCCTTGCACAAGCACTATATTGCAAAGTTGACAGACGACGCAAAGATGAATTGACAGCGGCATATACTGTCTTCAGTACTGACAGAGCAATCTTTGTAGATATTATGTCTAGAATATTAGACGAGGTCATTACTTCAAAAGCCGACAGAGCCGTTTTCTTTCTGGGCCCAGGCCCTACTGAATGGGCACTTAGTCTTGGCTATGTTGATCAAGAGTTCATAGGTCGTAGATTTCTGCTATACGAAAAGAATCCAGTAGAATTCTAGATCTACTCTCTAAAAGAAAAAAGGTAGGCTGGAGAACCAGCCTAGGTGCTCATTTTGTAAAGTGTACTTTCACGTTGGGTGAAATCAGGTAGATGAAACAGATAAGACTCAGACCAACACCGGCCCAATTACTACCTGTAGCATATAGGAAGACAGCTAAGATATTGAAAATCACAGTTATCATCCATGCAGAGTAGTCTTGTTTCAAAATCATGGTGTATAGCCAGAAGGCGACAATTGCAAGAACAATTCCCAAAAGGGAGAGTTCATCCTCCCAAATATAGTATGTAATACCTGCTGCGATTAGACCAGTTATTGCTTCAAGTAGAATCAAATAACCAGCTATCGTCACCTCTCTGGGTCTTGTTCCTTCAGAACCGCCACTAGCCATTGGTATTTCTGTCATAGTGAATCACCAAATGTTCCATGACACTGCGCAGTGAGGCTAATTACTCTTTCGAGATGACCATGGATTATGATTCCTCGTAAGACTCATCCTCATACTCATAGAGGACTGACCAATTTGGAACATAGTCGAGGGGCATGAGGTCTTGCGGTTCGAGCTCGAGGTGCTCGATTTCAGCTACTATCTTTCGGAGCGTGTACGACTTGACTCCTTCCCACCTGAGAAACTCATTGAGGTCTCTCGAGAACTCGCCCTGATATCTCTTGCATTGACCAGCACAAAATATCTTATCATCGCGAATCTCAAGGAAACCACCACACCACTTGCAGACAGCCTCTTGGCCATGAGCATGAATGTGACCATCAATCAAGCGAACAAGTAGCACTGTATCATTCAGGTCACAGACACCCCAATCTTCATCTTTATTCATTGTTTTATTCCATAGCGAAAGTTCCTGACGCTTTCGGGTAGATTCTGTTATCTGAACCGGGGTGTTGGTTGCCTTTACTGAATGAAGCGATGGCTCTGCGGGAGTGTTTTCTGCAGGCTCGATGAAATCAGATAATCTCGTCTGATCTGTCCGCTTCATACTTGTTCATGCAAGTCGGCACAGATAAACTACCCATAGAGATTGTATGCCATTAGTACAAGACGCACTCCTGGTAGTAAACGACTAATTGAGGGTTAACTTGGTTAACCTTCTAACACCTATGAAATACTGGATAAGATTAGGAAATATGCTGTTGTATACATAACTTTGACATAATGAGGTAGGACATCTCATTACACTAATATACAATCAAACTCTCAGTGGCAAATAATTAAGAAGCTCCCGTAATTCGCTAATGATTAGGGTGTCTTCCCTAAGCTCTGATGAACTTCCTGCTGAATTGTTGAGCCAGATTGGAAGCATTCCTGCTTTTCGAGCTGCTTCCACATCTAGGTTTTCTTTATTTCCAACAAAGGTGCACCGTAAAGGATTCACGCCTAGCTCATAAGCATTCATTATCAACATATAGGGAGAAGGTTTGGCATATCCCTTAACCAGGGTCCATTGAAGACTCTGGAAAAAATGTCGGATTCCTGAATCAGACAGCAAATCATGAGGACTCTGGTCCCAATTGGACGCAATTCCCATCTTGAATCCTCGTTCACCCAATTCTTCCAAGAGTTCTTTTGCGCCTGGTCGCAGCTTATTTGGCTGACTCGTGATTAGTCTATCCCAGAGCTGTTGGTATTTTCTGGATTTCTCATCAATGTTCTCCTTCACACCAAGATTCTCTAGAAGAATTCGATCAAAGAGAATCCATTCATCAGTAGTTAAGGCATAGTCAGGACTTGTTGCAGATTCTTCAATTAGCCTGTCCAATGCAGCTTCAGCGGCATCATGTGCTCGATCAAGTTCGCTATAGGACACGGTGAAGTCATCCCCACAGACTTCTCTCAAAAATCTCATATGATAATCATCAACTGAGTATGGTAGTGTGTAGAGTGTATCCCCCAAGTCAAAAATTACTGCTTTGATACTCTCCAATCGTTTTTGTATCATACGAATCACTCATTCTTTTCGTTGACTCTTAGGATTCCAGTTAGACTCGCAAATGAAGTCGAATATTTCACTCTTTTCCAATTTCTCAATGTCTGCTATTTCTAATGGTCATAGTATTGATTACGCTATCAATGAGCGTTTATTTTATTTATCTTCAGAGTTTTGGTCATTCTAACCTTTACTTTGCTTCAGAATTAATTTTCGTCATATTTACCGCAGTTATCTTCTTTGCAGTTATTATCGCCGCAGTAAAATTTTGATGACATCTAGCTTCTGAAAAAGAATCTTTGATGTAAAAGCACCTTAACTGTTTTCTCCAAAAAGATATCAGATATTCAATACCGGGAAAGTCATAATTGAGATTGCCATATATTCTTGATTTATATAGTTCTTTAGGATTCTTGTCATTAATCATTTACTGTTGAGAAAATTGAATTCAAACATTAAGGCAAGTCTTACCATTTCGTGTAGCATAATGTGATAGAATTGCTATTTGCAGTAATATTATGAAAAATAAAAGGCAGGTTATAATTTAGGATGAGAATGAGGATTAAGAAGCTGATACTTTTCCTAGTTGCGATATTTAGCTTATTCATGGGGACGATTCTCGGAATAGTCCCTGGAATACTTGCCTTCATTGGAGGTAATTGGACTGCTATTATACTCATTATTTTTGGATGCATTACATATGCGTGTTCGGTTCAAATAATGATTATAATAAGAAATCAATTTGAGGAAATAGGTGTTGACCAAAAAACAGATGAAAGGATTAGGGTGATTGTTGTTGATGATGAAGCAGACATCCTACAACTTATCCGTCTGAAATTATCCAAAGCAAGATTCAATGTTTCTACTGCATCAAATGGTGAGGAGGGGATTGAGAAAGTACTTCGAGAAAAACCGGATGTTCTGATTGTAGATATATTGATGCCGGGAAAAGACGGATATCAGGTAGTATCAGAAGTGAAGGCAAAACTTCGAGAAGATTCACCTGTAATAATAATGCTAACTTCAAAGACTGAAGATGCAGATATGATTAAGGGGCTATCAATGGGTGCAGATGATTATATCACTAAGCCATTCAGTCCAAGAGAATTGATTGAGAGAATAAATGTCGCTCTCATTAAGGGCGTCAAGGTGAATAAATGAGATAGTGGAGGATTGAGTGTGGAAGAAGAATTCGACGAATCCGACACTGATGCACCAATTGAGGGTGAAACAATGCCCTTGATGGAGCCAACTACAGGACTCTTCGTTGATCATGAAACTCCCACAATAAAATCGATACAATATTGGCGAGCTCAATATTTTGCTTCCAGACTCCATCAAGATTTCATTGAGAGTTTAAAAACTGGAGACATTACTAGTATGCGAGGCAGCTTCTATGCCTTGGCAGAATTTTATGAAGTTACATTGAAATTAATGAGACATTCGCTTCTTAATCGGAAAGCTACATTGATGGTTTCTTCTCTAAGAAGTCTAATTGCGCTCAATGCACCGTTACAAGAGATGCATATTGAAGCACCGAATACAATCCCATTCCCACTGACCTTGGATGAAAACATATTGAAGTCATTGATCTCCGACCTTATCATTAGAGCATTTCAGGAATCCAAGGAATCCCTTGAGGAGTCGAAATTAGTAGAAGATGTAAATCAACATATCTTCGTACAGGAAATTGCGACTTTAGTTATCAAAAAGCAGCTTCTCGAGTTAGTAGAGAAAGGACACTTGATGAAGACGGGTACACGCTATACAAGAACAAAACGACCATATATACACACAAATTTAGATGATTCAAGTCTTCAGTCTTTTCTAGGTGCAGAAATCTATCAAGAGTTTCAGAGGGGTGGTTTTCCAGGCGTTTCAAATATTATTAACCGTAGAAAATCGTTTCAAAAATTCTTCAAGAAACTCACATCTTTTGAAGAGTTAATCGCAGACATGTTCGTGTCTGCATTGATTAATCTTAATCTTTCAGAATCTATTAAATCGAAGTATAATGCATGGTCGTACTTTGATCTAAATAACTCATCAATTCCGCGGCCATATCAACGTGATGCATTCACTATATTTCGAGGATTTGGATACCAGGGACAGCTAGTTGAGGCACCTACAGGTTCGGGAAAGACACTCATCGGTATGATGGCTATTCAAGATTGGATGGCGACAATGTCACCAGGTGAGTCAATTCTAATTCTAGTACCGACAGTCAACTATGAACAACAATGGATTCGAGAATTGTGCTATGAAACCAAAGGACTCAATCTTCCACCCGATGATGTATATGCAGGTACGCCGATTGATTATGAAGAACGTAAGAAGGAATTGGACTCTTCACCACCTATTCTTGTCATGACATATCAATCTCTTGCTCAGTTGGGATCTTCAAAAGGTAAAGGAGGATTTGATGCGATATCCATCGAAAAACTCCTTCAGGGTAGCAACATCCGGTATGTGATTTTAGACGAAGTTCACAAGGTTGTTGCCGCTGATGATAGTGTTTCAACAGAGATTACGAAATTACTCCTAGAATGGCTGCACGACGGAAGTCTAGAAGGACTCATTGGCTTCACTGGAACAGCTATTGCATTCAGGGAACGATTTCAAGAGTTAGGATTGCAACTAGTCTATACTCTGTCTTCAGCTGAATTGATAGCATATGGCTTTGTAGCTCCTTTTGCTGAGTTTGGGCTTCCATTTACTCATTCTGAAAGAGAAAGAACTATACTCTTCTATCTAAATTCCTATAAATCGTTAATACGTGAATTCATTGATATTCTTGGTTCTGCGAATTTAAGATCAGTATTTAGTCAAATACCCTTGGAAAAACAGATCGCCATTGGTCGGGATATTCTGGGTATTTTCTCAGGAAGAACGGACCAAGAGATTGCATTAACAGACCGTTATCATAGTTGGAAAAGTGGCGAAGATTTGAATTATTATGAATGGCAGATGATTAGTATAATTCAGATTGCTGAGAATTTATCTGATTCAGATCTTCTTGAGAAAATGATTGTTGGTCTCCCTATCAGTGAACAACAGGAGAGAAAGAGTAGATTCATAGTAATGTTAGATTTTTTGATGAAATTGCGGCAAGAATTAATTAGTCTACTAAATTCTCCAGACATGATATATCGTCTTGAAATGCAAGAATATGGAAATAAGTTAGATACAAAGTCATTGTATAAAATTGCCAATTCAAAACTATCAAAGATCAAAATCCAAGCTATAGTCAGAGATATTCTATCAACTACAATCCTAGGCCTTTACACATCTCTAAGCGGTTACCAATATCGAATGGGTGAAGGACTTGTAGAATCGGTGAATTCGATAATAAAAGCAGAAAGAGCTGTAAGGGGAATAAATGCTGCAATTGTTTTTGGGCAAAGTAAACGTATTCAATGGGAGGAAGGACCTGCGACTCCAGGATACGCAGGAGTAGCGGGTATTTTTGCCCAACTGCTTGACCAACGTGGACTATATCCTATGGCTGTACTTTCAAGTGAGTTATATCTTCCATGGACAGAGAATAATCAGGCTCCACAACGAATCGCAAATTACATAAAAGAGGACATTATGAAGATAGAATTGGGAGATATTCTCTTTAGGCTCCTGATAACGGGATTGAATCTTTCTCCAGAGAATATCAGTAAGTTCAAAGAGTTGTTCGATTCAGTTTTAATGAAGTATGCCAATAAACTTACTTCGATAGGAGCGATAAGACCTGCAGAATTTGAGAGAGAAGTTATAAAACCACTTCAAAAAGCGTTGCCTAAATTAATAGAGAAAGATGATATTCCCAAACTTAGGTCAAGATTGAGTTTGGAAAATCGTCACATGCAGAAATGGATAACTGATTTCTACAATTATGGAATCATCGCAGCTCGCTTCGCGAAAGCTCCGACAGCAGAATTGTACCAAGCATCAGGTAGAAAAATGAAATTCTTTGTTGTGAAAATGCCTCAGGGAGAAATGAAGCAACTCATGTATGATTTAGCTGGTCGAATCATTGATGCAGAGAAACTATCAATTAATGTTATAGTTGTATCAAATTGGGCGAGAACTGGATGGAATGTCATTAGACCAGATCTCCTCATAGACACAACAGCGACACGAAATGTAACGGCATGGCAACAACTTCGAGGAAGAGCCATGAGAGCCACGTCTACTTGGGACAAGGAGTGTTATGAGGCAGTGATGCTACTCGTAGGTTCAAGAACTGGTGAGCTTATTGAGCAAACTAGTAGCATCAGTGAAAACGGCAAAAATCAAAATGTAAGAGAATACGAACGATTGGACAAGGCTACTATCAACTTATTCTTGCAGATTCATAATGAAGCTAGACAATTAAGTAACTACAATCCGAAATATAATCTGACTAGAAAAATAGAGCAAGGTGACTTGAAACAATTTCTGGATGATGAGCGAGAACAGCTTGCTATTGAAATAATGCTGGTCCGGAACAAGGTGACGCATATTTATGAGCTTATCAAAGCATATGGAAGCTCAATCCAAATAAGACAAAATAGAAAAACAATGTTATGGAGCAGAATTGAGTCGATAGCTGCTAAACACTCCTCTGAGTATTCTGTCAATCCATTTTCAGGCAAATATTCCGCCGGTGAAGGTCATGCACCTCTTGTTTATCGCAAAGATCCGAGGGAATATTCACCAGAAAAATTGAAGGAATATTTAGCGTCAGAACTTAGAGGCTGCGATCCTAGGATTATACAAGGTTGGTTTGATGCTGTCATTTCAGGAAGGGGTAACTAATAGTTTCATAAATTGTATCAAGTATAAAGAAGGGAATATCTTTGACTAATCTACCAAGTGCTCTTAGAAAAGAAGAATGGGAAAAAATCAGAGCATCAGTTCTAGAAATAAATGGTGTTTTAGTGGCTGATTCTAATGGTATCATAATTTGGGTCAATGATACATTTACTCGCATCACTGGTTACTCCCCTGAAGAAGCAATTGGGAAAAAAACTAACCTTCTCAAATCCGGGTATCATGATTCAGAATTTTACAAGGATATTTGGGACACGATAACCTCTGGTGTAGTATGGTCTGGAGTCCTGATAAATCGAAAAAAGGATGGAACATTCTACACAGAATTGATGTCGATAATTCCAGTTAAAACTGAAGAAAGTAACAATGCCTATTATATTGCAATGAAAGAGGATATGAAAGATATTCATAATTGGAAAGTTTCAGAAAAACAACAAACCACAGTTCTCGATGGTGTTGTTCCTTTGATGACAGAACTAGAAGAAGCCAGATGTACAACAGATGCGATGCTCGATGCAACTAGCGAGGCAGTTATGTTACTCTCAGTTAATGATAAGATGTTATGGCTTAACAGAGCCTTTGGTAGATTTTTCTCATTAGTTGCTCAAGACGCAATCGGTCAACCCTTTCATAACTTTAATTCCCATTGGGATAAAGTCTTCGAGGACTCTTCGAAAATAATGAACATAATAAATAGTGTAAAGGAGAATCAAATTTCTGAACATCGAGAAACAGTGAATCAAATCTGGCCCCAGAAAAGAGAGTTGGATGTCTACTCCGCTCCCGTAGAAAATGTTAGGAAAGAATACTTGGGACATCTTTTCGTATTTCGTGATGTAACACGTGAACGGGAGTTAGAACGAATGAAATCGGAATTTGTATCTTTGGTATCGCACGAATTCCGAACACCATTAACATCAATTCGTGGTTATACTGAAATGATGCTAGAAGGAGATGCCGGAGAGCTCACTAATGAACAAACAGATTTTCTGAAAACCATTCTAAGAAACGCAGATAATCTTGCTGAAATTGTAAACCGCCTTCTTGTTGTTTCTCGACTTGAGGCTGGCGCAATTAAACTAGATCTGCGTAAACTAAAGATTCACGAAATTGTGGATAACGCAGTTGAACTATTACGACCTCAGATTGATGCTAAGAAATTAAAACTGAAGGTAACTGTTCATCCAAGCTTGCCGGCAGTGGAAGCCGATAGTCAATGGATTAATCAAGTCATCATCAATCTTCTATCAAATGCTTACAAATACACTCCCTCTGGTGGGATAATAAGCATTTCAGGGGAAGAAAAAGATGGTTTTCTTTATATCAAAGTCACAGATTCAGGAATAGGAATGTCGACAGATGAACAGGAGAAGTTATTTACAAAGTTCTTCAGAGCTGAAAATCCTGAAACCATTAAAGCCGGAGGGACGGGGTTGGGACTCTGGATTTCTCGTTCATTGGTCGAAATGCATGGGGGAAAGATTTTGGTAACCAGTATACCAGGAAAGGGTTCCGCTTTCACGATTAAATTACCAATCAAAAGCAAATTTTCTTGAATGTTCTTTCTCCATGGTGAGAGATTTTCAAAACCATGACACTCTCTAATTTCGAACTAGTGGGAATAACATCTCACTCCTTTCTATGGTATACAAGATGCCATTTTTGATGCGTTTGACTCAACGCTTTTATCGTGTGAAAGATGGCACTCCTTTGAAATAACCTTGACAATCACTAAATACTCATTTCACCGGAATGAAGATTATTCCAGAGTCAGAGATTTTCTCATTGAAACATACAATATCACAAAGACGTACCAGAACTGGATTCCATCAATGTTTGAAAATATGTGGCGGGGTCCATGTGGCCCCGAGTATGTAGATGAAGAAGATGAGCAAGTCAAGATTTGGGAAGACGATGAGAAAAAAGACTCAGCCAATCAGATTGTAGCTGTGACAATAATCAAACCTGAAGGCGATTGCCGAATCTTAATCCATCCTGAATATCGACATCTTGAGAGAGAACTTGTACTCTGGCTAGAAGAGCAGATTAAAAACTACCAAAAAGATCAAGATAAAAAGCTAGTCTTCTTCTGTGTAAATGATTGGGATTTGTATCGGCAAGAACTTTTGCAAGAATTGGGGTATGAGGATAAAGGACCTGCAGAGCATGAACGAATCCGTCCTCTTAGCCTACCAATACCAGAAGTAGTACTGCCAGAGGGTTATGTAATTAGGGATGTTGATGTTGAAACGGAATTCGAGAAGTATCATTCGGTGCTCAGTTCGGTGTTTAGACATTGCGCAGTAATGACTCGATATTTAGCGAAAAATTACAGCGAGGCGGAATTCTATAACAAGGAGCTTGATCTAGTTGTTGTGACTCCAGATGGCAATTTTGCGGCATTCACAACAGTACGAATCGATCCCGTAAGTAGGTTTGCAGAGTTGGAACCTGTGGGTGTACATCCAGACCATAGAAGGAAAGGTCTTGGTAAGGCTATCTGTTGTGAAGGACTTCGCCGCCTTCAAAAGTATGACCCACAATCAGTAACGATTATTGGAGCAGCCGCTACAGAAGCTGCAACTAAATTATATGATTCACTGGGATTTTCTCGTACAAGCATCCACTATTGGGAAAAAAGATGGTAGTTACATAAGTTCAATTTTCAACCGTTATAGCACCAATTCAATGGTTCGATGTGAAATATAAAATGTACTTGCACATCAGAACAGACCAAATGCATCTCATGAATCTATTGACGATGCCGGGATAGGATATTTCTCATGACTCTGAGACCTGCTGTACGACAATCTTCGAGTATTCGACGATTCTCTTTTACAGAATTCTTACCGTTCATACCAGCGGCTATTACCGTTTCTACAAGCTCCATTCCAAGATAATTGCATATCTCCTTCATCATGCCCACTGTATGTCTTGCCAAGTTCGAATTCTCACCACCCATAGGTACGGTAAGCACAATCTGTTTTTCCTGAAATAGACGTTGGTCCAGACCATACCATCGGTCAACAAATGCCTTGAACTGGGCACTCGGTCCCCACCAATAGATAGGAGTTCCAAGTACCCAAACATCGCACTTATGCATCAGATCTACAAGAATATCCATATCATCTTGTTGAATGCATTTTCCTGTCTTTTGACAACTGTTGCATGCGCGACAGGGAGAAATATTCATGTCATGCAGGATGACCTTTTCTGGAACTGCACCATACTCAGAAGCTCCAGCTAACACGGAATCAACTAAGGTCTCAGTGTTCCCACCCTTTCGAGGACTTCCAACTATACCTAGCACAGTTTTCTTCTCAACCGTTAAAATGGCTAACTCCTTTTTTTGCTCTGTAAACTGCATTTTCCTATTCCTTCATCATGATTATTTCGAAGTCAACAAGTTCAGGTCTAATCGCAGCTAGACCAATAATAGCAGGATCTCCCGCAATAAATCCTAACTCAGGTTGCATTTGCTTGTTCGCCCAACCAGCCTTTTTGTACACTTTCGCCAACGCAATCAATAATCTACGCCAAGCAAATTTGTACCCCACTCCAGATGCCTCAGAGAATATCTTTGCTTGGATATCCTCAAGCCCTCTGTCGGGTTCCCAAACTTTGTACTCGACTTCCATTTTCTACTTCTCCGGTTCGCCGCGATAGACAAAGATACTATTTGTCTCCTGTAGCTCTGGAATGACCTCAGACATTGCCTTTGCAAGTCGATCCTGCGTTCTAAAACCGAAGACTGCTCGAATAGGTGTTTTTGCCCACCCTGCGTTCTTTGCCTCTTTTGCTATTTCAGTCAATAGACGTTTCCACGCATGACTGTAATCTGGTAGAATCGAGGTAAATCTCATGATTACTCTATCTTCATCTCCAACCAAAATCTGACCATCGGGCTTGAAAAGAAGAGGAGCACTTGCAGCAACTGCCTTCTCCCCATCGTACAAAATTACAGCATGCCCATCTTTCAAGACTTTGTCTTTGAAATATGGAATATATGCAGCCTCATTTGGAAATGCTTGGCTCATACGGGGGTCTGCCTTTGTAATAGCAATCAGGGTCTCTACATCATCATCCGATGCGATCTTTGCGGCAAGAGCGCCAGCAGACCCTACATATTCTAGACTACTTGTAGCTTCGACATCAAAGTCTTTCGCAAAAAAGTAAGCACTCTCTGTCTGAACAAATCCATGCTTTTTGAAATATTTTATCTGTTCACTCGAAGTCTTCGAACGAAGGTCCACACTGGTCTGAATTTCTCTAATTCCATCTTTGTTCCTCCAGTATTCAATCATATCATTGAGTAATTTGTCTTTGACTTCAACTGGACAATTGGGGAGACTCCATGGGTATCCTACTAGAACCTGGCCAAGATTTTCATCAATCACATCAGAAGTGATGTAGGCCAATGGTTTACCTTCCTTAGTGAAAGCATATCTAGTTGCATCTTCACCGCGTTGATCATTCCTAGGTCCAATCACTTCAGGATTGGCAGGAAGACCAGATATTCCTGTGTAAATCTTTGCCTGAACTTCTTCGTATTTTTGCCCAGCTTTCCAATTCTTGTATTCAACATTCATCTTTATTCACTCCACCTGTGAGAATTGTCTGATTTACTCCCCCTTTTGATGAACATAGAAAATCTCATTGAGTTCCATGTCCGGATTCATCTTAGCCAGACCAATTGCAGCAGCACCTTGAGTTCTAAATCCGAACGCAGTTCTCAATGGGAGGTCTGCCATACCTGCAGATTTGCACTCCTTTGCAACTTCAATAGCAAGTCTATTCCAGGAAAATTCGTAGCCTGGTCTACTCGCAGTGAATCTCAAAATATAACGTCCTTCATCTCCTTTCAGGATATTACCATCGGGAGCGAACTTCAGTGGTGCTGAGGCAGCAACGAGTTTATCGCCATCAAAGAGCATGACACAGTGTCCATCTTTGAGAACTCGATCTTTGAAGTAGGCTGAAAATGCTTCCTCAGTAGGGAATGCTCCTCGTATACTTGAATCAACAAGACAGAGTTCTACGAGGGCAGGAATATCATCCTCAGTAGCTATTCGACTAGTGAGTTCTGCTTCTTTCCCTTCGAATTTCTTCTTTACATCAATCGCTGCAGACTTTTCAATATCAAGGTCTTTTGAGTATGTGTAGTATCTCTCAGTCTCTACAAATCCTTTCTCTTTGAAATAATCAATCTGCTCATTCTTTGTCTTCGAACCTACGACAACTGCAGTGCGAACTTGTTTCACCCCATCAATACTATAGATGTGGTTCAACAAATCATCAAAGAGCTTGTCTTTCACTTCACGGGGACAATCCTTCAAACTCCATGGATAACCAATGAATCCTCTCCATGGTTCATCACTATCTGTTTCGGAGGTGACATATGCCAGAGGCTTCCCATCCTCTGTCAGAGCGTAGCGAGTCGCTTCCTTTCCACGGTTATCATTTCGAGGGCCAATCTGCTCTGCGCGAGCAGGAAGCCCTGAAACCTCTGTGTAGATTTGAGCCTGGATCTCTTCAAGGCCCTGACCAGATTCCCATTTCTTGTATTCTACTTTCATATTGTTCTCCTCTCAATCTGTAATTAAAAAAACCAACAAGGTATACGATAATGGTTGGGGTAATAAACCTTGCTAAACTTAATGCTTTAAAAGACACACTTATATACCCTTCTTGGCTTCTTGAGTAAACTGAATGGGAAGTAAAAATCACTGTGAGTTATGAAAGCACATTGACTGGAAAAATGAAGGATAAGGATACCATCTAGTACAAGAGCGCAGTGACTAACCCGAAAAGAAAGGCATCTCAAATGGAAGAAGACCGTTGAACTTATCTAAAACCTCTGCTTTTTTATTACATTCCGTGTGAGAGGCTAGGAGTGTGTACAAACACTACGAACCGACCGGCAGATTATTTGTGGATAGAAAACAAATAGAGTGGATGCATGAAAGCAAATTGAGCATATGCAATAATTAGATTCAGAAATTCAAAAAGAACAGTTAGTTCTTGTTCTCAATGAAAGTGGATTACACCATTTTGCAGTTTATACTATTTCATTCCTGTGAATGTGAGATAACCTACATGTTTCTGATCTGCACCTTCTTTCAAATTTGCTACCTTTCGTAATCTCAATGCTTCAGACATTTTTGAGCGTACTGTCTTATTAACAAGCATATGATAGAAAAGTCGAAAAGTAGCAGATATCGAACTTAGTCTGTCTTTTGGATTTTCAAAGACCTCACCAAATGTTTCAGTAAGTTCGGTTTCAACAAGTGGAGTATGATCAAACAATGTTCTCCATTCATCTATAGATCGAATAGCAACATCACCACCAAGCACTCCACTCATTACTTCATTGATTTTTTCAGCGAGTTCAATTGGTGCAGTTTTACTAAGAAATAGATCAAGAGTTCCCACGATACCCCCCGGACGGACGACGCGATAATACTCTGAAAGGGCTTTTAGACTGTCTGGTACTAATGCAGTCACTGCAACACCATAAACAGCATCGAAGGTATCATCTTCGAATGGAAGATTTATTGCGTCAGCTGTTTGAAAATTTACGTTTTCTAATCCTCGTTTATCTGCACGCTCCTTGGCTTTTTCTATTAGTACATCTGAAATGTCAATTCCAGTTACCTTGCATCCGTATTCTTCTCCGAGCATACAGGCGGCATAACCAGTTGCACAACCAATCTCTAGGACATGGAAATCTGTTGAGTTTTTGATATTCAGTTTTTCTTGAAGTTTTTTTGTTCCTTGAATTCCTCCAATATATGGACTATTGAATGCTCCAATATAGCCGAGGAATCCGTAGATTCCTATAGAGGATATCTCTTCTCTGGTTAATCTTCTTCCCAAAAGGAAACACTCCCTTTTCAAGGTCTATCGATATTTCAATAGTGTTTCGCGCCCACGTAAAATTGATAATTAATACTATGTTCAACGCCATTTCGAACTACTACATATTTTCTCCAAAGAACATCAAATAATCAGTTCCCGGAACATCATACCCGAGATTACTCAAAACTACTGCCAACTGGCCACGATGGTGTGTTGTGTGAAGTAGGTATTGAAGAAAAAAATCAAAGATATCAATCTCAAAGGGCTCATCTCTAATATGAGTGACAGTTATCTTTCCTTGAGGTATCTCTTCAATTGCATGACTTAGTCTGGTATCTAGAATTTCCCATCGTGAAAGCAGTTCTTGTCGAGGTAATCTCTTAACTCTGTCAAAGACTGATTCATCCTTGCCATCGTCAATGAAATAGAAACATGTTTCCAAGGCCAATACAATATGTTGAATGAGGTCCTTTGGGCTTTTTCCTGCCACAATTTTTACAAAAGTATCTGAATCCAAGCCACTCAGAAGCTCCCTCATCTTCCATCCAGCCCATAAATGGTAATCAGCTAAATACTTGAAGACCAAAGAACTCGACCTCGAAAATCCATTGCACTTCCTTACGTATTAGTTTACCTAGATGTGGATAAAACTTGGTTAAAGAACTAGCTTGATAATTCATCAAGAAGTCCCATCATCCATTCGTCAAGGGATTTCTTTTTCGTCCAAGTATCCTCAAATGGCGTTAAAACAAGCTCACCATTCATCTCACCAACCATGCCTCCGTCTTTTCCACTCAAGAGGCATTCGATAGCATAAGCCCCAAGACGAGTAGCGAGAATCCTATCAGAATGCGTTGGGTTTCCGCCCCTCTGGATGTATCCTAGAACTGATACTCTACATTTCTCTCCGATTCTTTGAGACAGTGCTTTTCCAATAGTATCAGCATTTCCCAACTCATCGCCTTCTGCGACAACAACAAGAACACTCGATTTAGCTCTTTCTTTTGCTTTCAGAACTTTCTCAGCTAATTCTTCAATGGTTGTTGTTGTTTCAGGCATAAGTATTGCTGATGCACCTGTCGCAAATCCCACATGAAATGCAATGAATCCGGCCTTTCTTCCCATTACCTCTACAAGAAATGTGCGCGAAAAGGCTTCAGCAGTATCCCGAATCTTGTCCAGTGCTTCCAAGGCATTATTCACAGCTGTATCAAAACCAATGGTATAATCCGTTCCATAAAGATCGTTGTCAATAGTTCCAGGAAGTCCAAGAAGTTTCCCGTTCCAATGCCTACTGAGTGCAGCCAATCCACGCATTGTCCCGTCACCACCAATAGCAATTAGCGCATCAAAACCACGTTCCGATAATATCTTTGCAGCTTTTTTTAGGCCTTCCTCAGTCTTGAACTCTTCAGACCTACCAGTGGTAAGAAAAGTACCACCTCTATGCAAAATTCTGGAAACAGACCGAGAATTTAACTCATGGATTTGCGGATCAAGAATCCCCTGAAATCCACCAAATATACCATGAACCTCACATTTACGATGTATTCCAACTCTCGTGATAGCACGAATAGCAGCATTCATTGCAGGAGCATCGCCACCACTCGTGAGAACACCTATTTTCATAGTCAAACCTATTGCATTTTGAGTAAATAAGTTCGACTTACATAACAGATAAGTGTGGAAGGAAACGCATCAAAAAGAGATTGAAATATGGACCCAGAAGAACATGCAAGAATTGTTAAAAATGGATATGACAGGATCGCCGAAGAGTACAATAAAAAACGCGGTATCTTCGATGACAGCGATCAGATTGAAGAATTCATCTCCTATCTCCCTGAAAAGGGAGTTGTACTGGACATAGGATGTGGTGGAGGACCAATCCTTAAGATTCTTGCACAGCGAGGATTCGTTGTTAAAGGTATTGACTTCTCGAAAGGTATGCTTGAAATTGCCAGGAGAAATGTTCCAGAGGCAGAGTTGTTCTTTGGAGATGTTACGAAGACAGAGTTTGAGAATGCCTCATTTGATGGCATTATCTCAACATATGCGTTAATCCATATACATCGAGATCTTCATTTTGAACTCTATAAGAAGATGCATCGTTGGCTAAGACCTGGCGGAATCAATTTGGTTGGTACAGCTCGTGATGATTGGTCAGGTGATGAAAAATATTTTGGCGTTAGAATGGTATGGAACCATGCAGGAGCAAGCGATAGTCTGAATCTTGTGAAAAAAGCAGGTTTCTCAGTTCTTTTTGCCAAAAACTTGACTTCAGGAGGCGAAACACACTTCTGGATTCTCGCAAGAAAATGAAAAAATATCAATCTAGACCAAATTCTTCTTTCTAAGTATCAATAATAGGGGCAAAGAAATGGCGAAACTTAAGCCCATTACGATTGGGAAAGCTAGAAGCTCATCCTCAAACGGAAGCCCAACATTCATTCCCCAGATACTAGCAATGAGAGTAGGGACACTGACAAGAAGTGAGATAGATGTTAACGTCTTAATGACTATATTCAGATTATGACTGACCATGCTATCATAGGCATTCATCGCATTCTCAATCAATTCCCTGTAGATAGCGCTAAGCTCTACCTGCTGCTGGAGATCAACCTCCAATTCCTCAAGTCTATCTACATCAAGTATCATTCTACCAAGAACATGGGTTCGCTCCAGTTTTAGGAGAACTTTCATATTTGCCTTAAGTGCGGCTTCGATGAATATTGCGTCGCGAGATAGCTGGAAAAACCACTCAAGTTGGGACGGATAGATCTCACTCATGATGATATCTTCGGTCTCATTGATGGTTGCTTCAACAATATCCAGGGTCGTTTCATAGGAATGGATGACTATCTCCCACCACTTATAGATTATATCCGCAGCAGTCGTACTGAGGTAGATCTTCTGACGTAGCTTTGGTTTTCGTAATGGGACTTCATCATTCTGAATGATAATTAAATCGCGTCCATTTGTGAAAATTGCGATGGGAATTGTTGAGTTCTGACGTTCTTTGATTCTGAGGTTTACAGGAACGCGAAGAACTATCATGGTATACTTGTCTTCTATCTGCAGACGTGGACGTTCATCAAGGTCTTGTATGTCCTGAAGATCTTCAAGATCGATGGTGAAGCGTTGGGACAATTTAGCTAAATCATTAGGTCGAACTCCAACAAGTTCTATGAGCAAGGGTACATCAGGTGCCTCGTCTAGGCTGGCATACTTTATACCACTCTCCAAAGCCATAATGGAGATACTTCCATTTTCTGGACACTCGTTGCTCATATGATCCACCTCGTGATAGCGGATGTCGTTCGTACATCGATAGTTGCCTGCCTGGAAAATGGTTCTCTAGATAGAGAGCCTGATATACAGTCGGGCTGTATGAGCCATTTGGCTCAATTTAGAAAATACTGTCTGTCTTATAGGGTTTTGTAATAGAGTGAAAAATGGATATGAGTCATTGACTATCATATCACACTTTATTCTATATGACTACACTCTCAATTTCTACATTGCGATCTTTAATTGAGAGCATTTTAGATGAAACATGCTTTCCTCCAAAAAGCTCAGCTTCAGGTTCACCACGATAAAGTGCATCTGCAATCCTTCCTAGTGCGTCAGCTTTCATGATTCCAGAGCCTGATGCGCCATTTACAACTAGAACTCCGCATTCCTCGTAGACAAATGGTATCCTATCTGGGGAATAGCAATATCCTCCAGCCCAGCTATTCACTGGACGAGCACTCTCAAAGGCAGGAAGATATTTTGCTAAGACTGGATACATGCTATTTTCATAGTAGGCACTCTCAGGAACCATCATATCATCGGTCTGGATATACTCATAACCACGGCCAAACTTGTCACCACAACCAATCCAGAAACCTCGCTCCTGTAGCTGAGGTCTGAAATAGACGCCTGCTGATGGGAGTATAGTAAATGGAATGCAGCCAAGCTCATTGAAACCCTTTGTATCAAGCAAATCATGTAGTTTGGGATTATCTTCAGCATGAATAACAAACAGCTGTCGTTTCTTTGCCTTTGTCATACTATCAATACCAACAGGGTCGAGAAGCTCGTTCGCCCAAGCACCAGTAGCAAGCACAACTGTTTTCGCTCTCATTGTTCCCTTATCTGTGATTACTCCAGTCACCTTTTTCTGTTGCCAAACATGTGGCTCCCCTGGAAGGTCCAATTTTGGAACTGCCTCGAGAAGCAGCTTCTTGACACAGACACCAAATCGAGGTTTCACATGGGTGATTTTCTTGAACTCCTCGAAGTAATGCTCTACAAGACGTGTAGGGTCTAGGACCCCACAATCACCACCAAAGAGACCGAAGTCTGCTTCTTGGAGATGCATAAGCTCAGCCTCTTCGTCACCAGAAAAGTCTACATTAAGCCCAGGGATCAATTCTTTTAGCTCTTTCTTATTATAGACCTTGTAATGCACGCCAGATGCTTTCATGCGTTGCATCCATAATTGAACACTCTCTTGTTTGAACTGTGACTCGCTCAGCAACCAGAGATACCCTGTTTTCTCAAAGAAAAGCTCATGACCGAGTTCATTCTGAACGTATTCAAAGTATTTAATTGACGTATCAGTGAGAATCTGATTTGTAGAAGATGCAAACATATTCCTAACAGCGGCTGCGCTCATAGCTGTATTGGCTTGACCCGCAGCAAGATTCCTATCAATAAGAAGGATCTTCTTCTCAGGACTGTTCAATTGAATATAATACGCTGTGGCAACTCCAAGAACACCAGCACCCACAATTATGACATCAAAGGTCTCTTCACTCACAACAGGAGCCTCCATGTTAAATCGCGAAGTTATGCAGTCCCTCTAAAACGTTTTTCTCTAGCGCACATGCAATAAACAGTTATGAGAGAAAGACCCTTTCTGTTTGGAGAGGAATTCATGATGCCTGGTTTGATTGTTCGGATGAATAATGGCGATTTGAAGTGGTTTCCCCTATTTTACTATGAGGGGAAATACGGTTTTTACCCTCCAAAAGGACAGAGTACTGGAAGAGAGGTTGGCCGAGATTGGCACTTTAAAAAGTACCTTCCAGGATACTGGACACCAACAGAAATACCCCCATACCATAGAAGAATCGGTGGTGGCTCGTCTATCATAGTTCTTGAAGAAGATGGAGACCTCCGGCATTTTCCATTCAGAGATGAAACTTTCATGTTAAGGGGAACCGGAGACAAGGTGGGAAAGGGATTTCGAGACACTTTGGATTACTATGTTGCAGAATGGACAGGGAATGGAACATCAGACCTTCTTGTTCGCGATGAGGATGGAAACCTTCGGTTGTATCCTTGGAATGGAAGAGAATTCAAAGATCTAGGTAGCAAAGAAAAAGTAGGAAATGGATTTGATAAGAAGGACGTTCCAGATATCTATCCGGGATATTGGAGTGGAGGATCTACTCCGGACATTCTGATAAGGAAAGATAATGGAGACCTCATTGTCTTTGAGTTTAATGGTGAAACTTTCTACAAACAACGTAATTACAAAGTTGGAGATGATTTCAAACCCAAAAACTATGAGCATCTTCTCATGGATGAATGGCTTTGTCATGGAAGACCAGATATGCTTGCATTCAGGGATAACAGATTAAGGCTCTATCCTTACGGGTCAAACCCAAAGAAGGATCATTTCACCTTCTCTGAGAAGCAACAGTGGGAATCTGATAAAGATTTTAGAAAGGATTGGAAGTATCTTGTTGGCCATTGGAGAACTCCAGGTAAACCGGATTTAATTACTGTAAACAATAGCAATGACCTATGGTTCTATCCATTCGACGATGGAGTTCTTACTGATTTACGGGGCGATAAACAGGTCGGAAATGATTGGAAGGTGACTCATTTCTGGGATTTCTATCCAGAGTAATTCGGTTGAGATTAAAAAAGTGATTCCAGCAGACCACAAGTGTCATAAAGCCATCAATTCGCAGACGGTTTGCGGAGTGGTATATCATTGTCCACTGATGCAAATAGTCAAGCGATGGAACTCTTTGGTACATCAAGTCAAACAAAGAAGATAGCAGTTGGCGTTATCCTAATTGCACTCTATGCAGTACTTGCCTTGTTGCCGATGAGTGGTTTCATAGGAACAGCAGGTCTGAGTAGTATTCTTAGTTTTGCTATCTGTGTTGCGCCAATTATAGGGATAATCATGGGACCTTGGAAAGGATTTGTTTTTGGTTTAATTGCAGGAATAATTGCAACAATAGTAAGCCTACCATTCGGAGGTGGAGTATACCTAATTATTCCAACAACAATTATGGGACCTGCTGTTGCTGCACTATTCACTGGGTTGTCATTGAAACGAGTAACCAAGGTAGCGAATACTTCGATACCAGGACCTCTCTTTACAGCAATTTATCTTGCTATAGTGATAGCTCTCTATGAGATTGTGGTCTATGAAGCATGGTGGTTTATGTTACCCTACATGCTTGCTGCTATTGTTGCGGCTGTGTTCCAGATTAAGAGATTCGAATTCAATCCGAGTCGGTCATACCTCCAACTCATTCCTTTCACATTTCTCGGAGCAATGCTAGACCATTCCATGATGGCTATGGGTTCTGTCTACATTCTCCAAATACCAGCGGCAGTATTTGGATTTGTAATTTTTCCAGTGATGATTGTAGAACGAATCATCGCAACTCTCTTAGGAGCATTATTAGGATTCATAATTCTGAAAATCTTTGGCGAAGAGATAGGTAATTCACCTAACTTAGAGATTTAATGATTTCAACTACAGCTTCAATTTGCAGATCTAGTGGCATTGTTGCAAGAGACATGATATCCTTCTGAATGGCTTGTGCTGGAAGGGGTGGCAAGTGAATAAATGTTGCTTGAATATCCAGACCACTTGTTTCTATTCTTTGCATCACATTGTAAAACAGCCAATTACATCCATAAGTTCCAGCGTGATAGCTAATGTCTGCAGGAATTTCCTTATCCCTGAGGATCTGGACAAGCGGTTGTGGTTCTAAGTTTGCGAAGTAGGCGGCTGGACCTTCAAAATTTATGACATCAGTTTCTGGAGTGTTGTTATAATTGTCAGTTTTCTTCGTACTCAGTACATTGATGGCAATTCGTTCTATGGTGATTACAGCTCTATTGGCTTGTCCAAAGCATAAAATATAGTCGGGATGATGCTTATGTAAGGCTTGATCTAGTATGTTCAGGGCATTCTTGTAATCGAGCGGCAGGACAATTCCAATTATTGAGTGTTGATTGATTTTCTTTCCATCGAGTGCTTTAGCGATCTCTTCTGAGGGATTGATTAGAAATCCGTCAAAGGGTTCGAAACCTGTAACAAGTATCTTGGACACAGAATCACCTAGACTCATGTAAAATGTTGTCCTAAAGAATTCTGTGTAAAAACTGACTTGTTACTCAATTGTCTTTGAAATTCAGCCAATCAGAGCGATTAATCCTGGAGCTGCAAGAATAACAAACCAGATCCCTAGACCAATCTGAACAAAACCTATTACTACGCTTACCCAGTTTATATCTCCGACACTTGCTTTCTTTGTGGCAACATCAGTACCTAGTGTCAGTACTGCACCATAAATGAAGTCAGTTGAAACATGAGTAATATAGATCAAGACACCAGCCAAAAAGACAGTGCCGACTCCTATTTGGAGGGTCCCCACTAGGACTGTCACATTCGCAAGACCAACCCCGAACCACCACAGTAGGAAATATGGGCTAAGGATACTGACAGCTGCTCCCTGTGTTGTTGCCTCAATCACAGAAGAAGCTGTCATGTTAGTAGCATCCTTGGACCTCATTTCTTCTCTATATCGATAATCACGAAGAGCTAGAAAACCGAACAGAATAATCACGATGCCGCCAAAACCAACTAGAAGATCTATCATCAATGGAGTGAGAGTTAGTGCCTGAACACTGATGATTATAGCCGCTATGATGCCAACTTCAACAATTGCATGACCAACCATGGGTAGTATGCCATGCAACCTTCCATATTTACTACTCTGCATGACGACCGCTGCAGTCAGTGGCCCTGGAGCAAGAGCCCCTGTGAGCGAGAGAGCAAACCAAGCTGCTAGAATCTCAAAGACACCCATACAAATGCCTCTAAGCGATGTCGTATGATGATAAGAAAAGTATGGTGATTGATACCCTAAAACCACAGAATGGTAATATCTGTATTACAATAACCAAAAAAAAGCCTTTCCAGAAATCCTAATAAGCACTCCAATAGGCGTCTGCCAACAACATGGAGCTGTAAGTCTGTGAAACAGGTACAGATAACGGTACCCTACGAGAAGACGGAGGCAGTATTGGATTTTCTTCTAGATGGACTTAATATTAAGAATGTCATGAAGTTCAATGCTGATAATGCAATCGTCCTTCAGTTCAGAATCATAGATGATTCCGTAAACGAAACCATCGAGGGTCTCAAGAGTCGAGGTGTTGGAGTCGAGTTTGGATTTATTGATATACTTGACTTGAAAGCATCACTCCCAAGAGAAACAGAAGAGGCGGCAAATGATACAAAGATTCAACGCGAAGCGACTCTTGCTGTTGAAGAGATTTATGAGAATGTCAAGAAACAAGCCTCTCTGAGCTTTGACTATATCGCATTTGTCATACTTGCGGCAGTAATGGCTGGTTTTGGACTAATCCAAAACAACATCACCGTTATTGTAGCGTCAATGCTGCTGTCGCCACTTATGGGACCAATGCTTGGAGTTGCATTGGGTTATGTTGTGAGAGATAGAGCGTTATTCGTGAAAGGCACTAAGAATGAGATGATTGGCGTCATACTTTCACTATCTGTTGGTGCCATAATGGCTCTTGTGATGCCTCTCTTGCAGCCTGAGGCAATCGCAACAATCGTCAATGATGTTGATCACAGCATATTAACTGAGATCACTCGACGTGCAGGCTTTGCATCTATTGATGTTGGTGTCGCAATCTTCTCAGGTGCTGCAGTCGCAGTGTCAATTACAAGAGGCGACATGTCATCCCTCGTTGGAGTTGCTATTTCAGCAGCACTCATGCCTCCTGCCGTCAATGCTGCCATGATGACGGTACTGGGTCTAGCTATAGGCCACACTGGTGTTCTATTGGTAGGTGGTGGATCGTTCTTGTTGTTGGGTATGAACATTCTATTGATAGACCTTGCTGCAATAGTTATGTTCAGAGTGAAGAAGCTGACTTCAATTGCAAACAAATCAGCAACTTGGACTGCTGTTACAAAGTTTAAGGTCACACGCTCTGATAGTCTCTATCATCACCGCACTACTGAGAAGAAGCCTGAGGAAGCTGCTATTTTCAAGCCAGCCCCTAAGGGAAAGCCGCCAAAAGAAGATGTCGAAGAAACTCCCTCTGATAGTAGTGAAACTGAAGAATCCGGTTAACGAGAGGATTCATAGTTGATTAATAGTTTCGTCTTCAGAATCGTATTTGTAGTTTTATTTATCGGTTTTTAGCTAGTAAGTGGATACTACGTAAGGAAGACATGGAATCCTGATGCACATATCAAGGCCTAGTATTCTCCGAGTATTACAAGCCAATATAGGAACGCCTCCGGTAGGTTAACTTGGTTAACTTTCAGAAGGAAACTAACAGTGACTCAACGCCCCCAACTTAAGAACAAACTTCTCAAGGGTTTAACAGAGCACGATATTCTCACATGGGAAGAAGAAAAGATGCGCTACCAGCGAAAAATAGGAAGAAAAGTGACAGATCTAGAGTTCTTGCGCTACCTTCTGATGAAAGCAACAAGACCTGTGATTACATCAAAAGATGGTGTAGCTTCTAGTTTTCTGACAGGCCAAGGCCCCATATATGAGAAGGACGAGGTCTTACTCAATAAATATCGAACACACACTCGTGAGGAAGATGTTCACCAAACAGCTGAAAGCCATCCCCGAAGGTCAAAATTCCAACCAACGGGAACGTCCATGTGATAATCCTTAAATTCTTATATTCTAGTATACCACATGGTATATTAATACCGATTGGTACATTAGACTGAATGGAATCTGAAACCTGACCATTAATGGCACAGTGATTTGGTTTGGATTCCTGTCTCATTAAGGAGAAAACTGTATGCTGGGAAATCAGAACGAAGAACCAAATCCCTACCCAGATTGGACATCATCTTCCGAATTGAAATTCTGGGAACCCGATAGACTCTACATTGAGTGGATCACATTTTTGTATGCAATTTGGGAGAAGGTTGATTACCTCTAGAGTTTTGGATGAGTCCTTGAACCTATGATTAAGAATGAAGGGTTTGAATAATGTCCGAGGAAGGCCCGAGTGATCTGGATAAGCTATTCAGAGCTCTCAGTAGTGATACAAGGAGAAGAATTCTTCAACTCCTTGCACAAGGGGAGAGATATCCCTATGAATTGAGTAAGACATTAGGTCTTACACCTCCTGGTGTATTCAAGCACCTTGAAGCACTACAAGATGCTGGACTTGTAGAACGCGAACTTGTGGAGAGCGATTTAGGCCCTGACAGAGTGTATTACCGCTTGAATGCAAGATTTGGTCTCTCAACCACAATTTTGCCTAATGCATTTGTTGTACGATTAATAAGAAGATCATCAGGGGGAATTGTTGTTCCTCAAGGATTTATTATCCCAGAGGCAAGACAGGATGTAGCAGCTATTCGCCGCCTCCTGAATGAACTTGGAAGAGTGAACAAGCGACTTGCAGATCTTGATGAGGAAAGAATGCGTTTTGCTTCTGTTCGTGGAGAGATTATCAATCAGATCGAGTCAATTATGAGTATGTGTTCTTGGGATGAAAAGAGCTGTCAAGAAGTAAGAGCTCTCCTCGATCCGATTAAGCAATCTGCAACAACAATAGATGATGATCAACCTGATGTTTGGGCTTCAACTGTCAAAGAAGCACTCAAACTTTTCGAGAGATTATTCGCAACCAACGAATCAGAAGAAGAGGATGAACTAGTCTTAAAGTCTGAGTAGCATCACCAATTCCAAATGATTTCCTATTTACTACTCCTGGATTCAAGCATTTTGGGGATTTTTTTAATCTGATCAAAGGGAATGTTGAAACCTGTACTAGAAGGCGATCCAGGCATATATTGATCATTCTTCTTTCAAATCACTCATTTGTAGATGTTTCCTGATAATCGCAACCAACGCTTTCCCTGAAAAGGGTTTGACAATATATTCATCTGCACCCACAGCTTCACCCGCCGCCATATCACTGCCAAATCCTTTTGCAGTAAACATCAGTATTGGTGTGTTTCTAAATATATCGCACTCTTTGAGTTTCTTACACACTGTGAATCCATCTATGACCGGGAGCACAACATCGAGGAGAATTAAATCAGGATTCTCGGAATGAGCCATTGATATTGCAGCTTCTCCATCTCTGGCAATAACAACAGAGAAACCATGTTTTTCAAGGAATGTCATAGCTAATTCTGAAGTCAATTCTTCGTCGTCAACGATAAGAATTTTCATTTTACGGGAGCTGCTCATTCAAACACCTCAAACGATTGGAATTAGTTCATAATCGGGGAATCGGCTAATCGAAGTAGGTAAGTCTGAATGTTCGTTCGTAGTGGTAAAATCAGCGCTTGACATAATAAGAAATGAATCCTCATACTCTCTCAAAATTTCTCTTGAGAAAAGGTTCTTTCCTAGACACGATTTGCCGGTGACCATAAGAATGTAGCCGATTCGCGAATCTAATGCATTCTTTATAATTGGAGGAATAGCTCCTTGGGCTCTCATGAATTATGTCCCCTTGGCTTCGCATTAATCCTTCAAACTAAGTGTCATTTAAGGATTCTTTGCCCCTTTATTATTAGAAATTCAAGATAATTAATCATAATTCCTGGAGAGCTCCAGCAGTACTAATCTTGCACAATGCTAGCTAAAATCGAATTAGCAAA
The DNA here is from genome assembly GCA_029858305.1 of Candidatus Thorarchaeota archaeon. Lineage (GTDB taxonomy): Archaea > Asgardarchaeota > Thorarchaeia > Thorarchaeales > Thorarchaeaceae > SMTZ1-45. Next base: position 5,141 of record JAOUFI010000017.1, on the reverse strand, counting down.
TTACCGAATGGTAGAAGTGATTGTATATACATAGGGAGCGAATAGATCATCCTTCAAGTTTTGTAATGAAAGCACGGAAATGCGGACAGAGGTAACCCATCCAAAACAGATTGCCAAAACATTCCTTTCTCAGAACCTGACGTTCAACCCTACATTCAAAGCCCTTCTCACCATCATAGAAAATGCAGAGTTCGCTATCTGATGCAGGGTCTTCTAAGACTATTCTGCGTACATTCCTCATTAGCTGGGAGTCACTGGCATTCATCCAATTTGAGCTAGAACCCATTATTTTTCGAATCTGACCTATCAAATCCGCATCAGGTGTAGCTTTCATCATCCATTGAGTGACTAGAGTACTGATCTCTGCATTGAATGCATAGAGCTTGTGTGCAACTTCAAGTGCTACTTGCCTACCCTTTTCGTAGTTCTGAAGTGCCTGCTCGAAATCCTGTTGGAGAATGTAAGCATCGCCGGCGAGGAAGTACGTATGAGAGAGCACCTGTTTCATCCCAGCTCCTTCAGCTAATTTAATTGCTTCTTTATACAAACGCAGAGCTTCTTGTACATCACCTCTACGGAGGGCAACATCGCCAAGATTTAAAGTCGAGATTGTTATCCCTCGCATGTATTCAGCTTCTTGGCTAATTTCTAAAGCTCTTCGATTGTATATCTCCATCTGATCTATCTGATCCAACGCTCGATCTATCTCACCGACATTAACCAAAGTGGCTGCTAATCCGACTTGGTTGTTTAACTGCTGTTGGATAATTAATAGCTCCTCAAACTGGTCTCGAGCTTCTTGTAGCTGCCCCAGATTGAGATGAATAACACCTCGAAGGTTCCGCGCATCAGCAACACCCTTGAGATATCCCATTCGCTCGTACTCCCGAAGGGCAATCGTGACCAACGACAATGCCCGATCGTGTTCGAACATGTCTTCAAGAGCCCGGGCTCTATAGTATCGTATATCATTCAAAGCCAACTGATGGTCGAGGAGACTTGCAGTATCATGAGCAGAATCGAGACGAATCAGAGATTCTTCTCTGGAGTCAGAATAGCCAGAAATAAACGCAAGAATTATCCTTGGTCTAAGAAGTGCCGCTTGAACCATCGTTCGAATTTTTGGGTCCTGTGCGGTATCCACTGTTACCTTATCTATACTCTCCGAAGCAATCTGTCTAGCATGATCCGTATATCCTAAATCCATGAGTACCGATGCAAGTTGACCTGAGAGCTCTGCAAAAGCGATGTAATCTTTTGCTTGCCAAGTCTGATTTGTAATGTTACGCAGATTATTCAACCAACGAGGATCAAGGCTTTGTCGACAGTAAGCAGCGGCAGCATAACCTTTGCAGCTCAGATTTTGGCTCTCTCGTGCTAGAATCTGATTAAACCCGTATTTCCCTCTCAAGAAACAGGCTTTACCACACATCGCTAGAAAAGCAGGACTCCTGTTCCGCCATTCTCCCCCACCAACATATTCTATCAGGACATCCGTAAAAATCAAGAAACGGTCTTTTGTACTACGAGCATGTGCTGCAAGTCTATTCCTAATTTCATCTATCTCAGAATCCTCTAAATCCGGTGTGTACATCATAAATTCTGGGATAATCGGGTTATTATGCAAGACAAATCAATCCCTTTCTCTCAATAGGAGTGTGTGAAGCCAGTTTCTCAATTTTTTTTTCTTCCATTCTCTTTCAAAAGGATTCTAGTGGTTCCCTTCGCAATCATCAGGATTCTATGTGATATAGCTTTCGTGCATGTGTTCTCTTTATGAAATACATATTATCAAGATGAATTCCACGACCGTGTCCTGACACAGGTCCTATAAACGCGAAAAAGAAGAGGTAGTAGTTGAGCATAAAGGCTGGATAAACCACTCTCTGGATTAGAAGTGGTGGTGGGGTCTGTTAGGATGATAAAAGCCAATAATGTCATCCCTTGGGTGATGTTAAAGATAGGATGTGAGGGAACAGTTGTTTTTCAAGAGGCAAGACTACAAGAATAATCTCCAAACAATCAAAGAACTGGTTTCACTTTCCTCACTATTTCAGTCATATCATACATACTGAAAGGTTTCTGTAGGAAAGCACGTGCTCCAGCTGCGAGAACCGTCTCACTCTGACCTTCAATAAGATCAGAAATAATCACAATCGCAACTACTGGATCGATGTCTAAGAGATCTTCAATCAATCGCACTATGCTCTGTTGGTCGATATTGAAATCAATGAGAACTACAGAAGGAGTATTGCCTTGGCACATAATTAGTAGACTCTCTCTGTCTTCTGCTTCACCAATCACATCAAAACCAGAATCTTCAAGTGCCATTTTAAGAAGAACTCTCAGAAGAGGTACTTCTCCTGCAACTATTACCCCTGAATGGCTACTGTTTTTCAGGTTTCAACACCCCCAACGAGAGACCTCAGGGCAGACCTACATGTTGTTGATTATTCAGATACAGCACTTTCAACCAAATCGAGCATGTGTCGAATCGTCACAGGCTTCAGCCCAAAACTTGCTGCGCCGTTGCTCATCGCCTGCTCCCGAACATTAGCGTCAGCACTGATGAATACGATCTTGGCGTCTGCCTGAAGAGCCAAGATCTCCTTCATTGTTTGCATTCCATCGCGGTTGGGCATCCTGTGGTCAAGAATTATGACATCAGGCTTAGGGTTGAGACTTATGAATTTCTCCACTGCTTCTGCGCCATCAAAAGCATCTGCGATGACCTCATGTCCTTTAATCGAGAACACATCTTTGTATAGGCGATGCAGGATGGCTTCGTCATCGACAATGAAGATTGTGACCATTTGGTGACCTCTTCCCTCGTTTCTTCGGATGCAATCATTCCGATATGGTATGCGCGAGGAACTCATGCTCGAGCTTACAATATGGGATATTTACAGACCGTTTATTGTGTCTGTCGAATGGATTCCAAGAATCGAGATATAAATGATGCGTGATTAGGCTCAACAGAGTGTTCGCTTATGCTTTTTCAGTATTGTATCTCATTATTATCTTGTTGAGAGATGGAGACACCCTGAGAACAGTGAAAGAATTAGATTGAAGACTGATTCTTCATCTCATTGGATGTTTTCTGTTGAGAAGAGAACGTACTACTATCTCATAGAAATTGTATTATTATTTGATTCACAGAGATCCAATTATCTTTCGATTTTTCGACGCCCCATTTTTCTGAGGGATGTTATATTTACTTTTTATTTATTCTAATAGTTGTTATATTTATTACCTAGTATCCCCCCTGATATTTTATAATATATACTATCCAAAGGAATTTAGAGGAGTTATGCCTCGTTCTTGTTTTCTATACCAGACCTCATAGAGGAAATGAGAAGTAGAAATATGGTCATTTTATAGTGGAGGATTGATTATATGTTATAATAGCCCGTACTCGAAATGCGAATACAGCTATTATATGAAGAGGGAGACAATACTGAAAGTCATACTCATTTACCGTGTACTGCTACCTTTCTGCGTAAATAACCCTGCTTATCCTGTGCCTTTTTTGGCTCATAGAAAATATACTCAATATTTGAGTATATGACGGGAATGGAGTCTTGCTAGAAATAATAATATGATCGCAAGATATTTCATCGACATGACAAGTCTTACATAATACGGAATTTTGCTGGCACTTTTTCTATAGCTAGTCAATGACTCAGAAAACCTTAATATGGTACATAATGTACCATTAATAGGCAATATTTTACATAATACGTTTACCTATAATAATAAAAATATGTTATACTTAATTGTCGAAAAATCGACATAAACTGAGTGATAGAAAGGATAGAAAATTAACAATGATGAATTCGCGGTAATGCTTTTGAAATTAGAAAATATCAAAACGACAGGCATCCTCTTGGCAAATTTTGGTTTTTGAAGATCTACAATCTTCAAAGACAATTTGCTTTTGTTTTCTACTGTCCAGGGGGAATCAATCCGTTCACCATTTACAGTATCTCTATCTCTTCTTTCTCTCTTCAACGATACTCTTGTACAGATCACTAGTCGTTAGAGGAGGGATTTTTGGAACTTCTTTGGGAACTAAGGTTATTGCATCTTCTGGGCAACCAATGACACAATTGCCACAACCTATACACCTCTTCTGGTTTAGAGTGGCAACATCATTTTCAAGTGTTATAGCTTCCATTTGACATCTATCTATGCAATTACCACAGCCACTACATAATTCTTCATCGATTACAGATTGATAATTGCTAGTAGTGTAGTCAGCTGGATTAGGTATGCGTTTTAAACCGATTATGCCGCCACAACAGCATGAGCAGCAACTACACACAAAGTTCATTTCTTGTGAATTGTTTATTCGAAAGATCAATCCCTCGTCTTCGTTTTGTTTCAAATATCCAAGAGCCTCTTCTTTTGTTATCTCACGACCCCACCCCTGTTCGTTGTACATCCTAGCCATATCTCCAAAGCCCATGCATACTTCTCGACGGTCAGTGAGTTTACATGGATTATTCCGGATGTCATTTGATTGTCGACAAATACAATTGATAATCGAAAACGGACCAGTAGATTGTTCGAATTGAACTTTGATATCATCATACTTTGCAATAGGGTTCTCATGTTCGATTTCTATCCCAACAGGGATAGTACGTATTTGGTTAACCATAGAATCGCGATTAGCTGGTCCCCAAGCTTCACTCATGAATTGGTCATAAACCTCTTGAAATTCTTTGGTCAATTTGTTCACTTGGAATTCATATATTCCCACAACAAGCAAGGCATTTGCATAGATTTTCGAACCATTTATTGTATAACCCATTATGGATCCTTTCTTGACCATATTGTCCAAGCGTTTTTGCACGTCATCCAATGAATAACCTAGATGTTCCATGCGATCAAAAATCGTTTCTAATGATTCATAGGTATTGGACACTCCTGGATATCCACAATTTAAAGCCAAAGCAATCTCAGCTTCTTCCGGAGAAAACAACAACTTCAGTAATCGAATTTCTACTCCGGATTCAGTTGCAGGAAATCGCAAAGGAAATCCATCAAAGTGCTCTTGCAATCGTCGATATACGTCAGAGCCCGCTTCTACCATTTTCAAACCACGCTGTCGAATGTATGTATCTAGAACATTTCAATCT
>JAOUFI010000083.1 GCA_029858305.1 Candidatus Thorarchaeota archaeon | reverse complement strand
AGAATGAAGGTCTCCGAAAGAAAGTCATTCTCGAGGTTTCTGGAGGAATTAGTGAAGAGAACATACGAGATTATGCGCGAAACACAATTGACATCATCTCTTCAGGAGCCCTCACGCACTCCTATAGCTCCCCAAATTTCAATATGCGTTTGTCGCTTAATTAGTAAAACAAGTCTGGAAAAGGTGGTGCCCCGACCGGGATTCGAACCCGGGTCATAGGGTCGACTATCGTAAATGACCGACCCATCTATTAGGAATTTCCCACGAGAGTCCTTTGTGCTCAATAATCCACCAGATAGCCTGTTTCAATTCCTCACTCATCTCTACCCCTGATCTCTTGCCAGTCTTCAGCTTGAATCCCAACTCTTTGAAGGCTTTTTTGACTTCTTCAAAACGTTTACTTTTGAGACCAGTACTGTAGCCCATCTCAAGAGCGGTCAGGACTTCATAGCCATGGGCGGTGAACCATAGTTCCCATAGGTACACCTCCTTAGTTCTCTTAGTTCCCCTAGGTCGACTCACTTCGACAGAAACTCGTTTCATCTCTGCTTTTCGAAGATCGCTGATTCGTTGAGACCTCTCTGCTATCTCCACGTGCTGAGCGCTCATCTCTTCAACATTGAGACCTGTTGTTGTTCGTCCTTGGTCAATGGCTTGAACGACATCCTCCAGCAGTTTATCTCTAACCTGCTCACGAGCCAGATCAATAGGAGTGTCTGCAGGGATGGAGAGAAAGAAGTCAGATAGGTCGCAGTCGATGAACCCATAGTTCCTGAATCCCATTGCATAGAGGATGTCCTGCTGCACGCGATAGTCTTTCCCGAATAGTTCAGTAATTCTGTACAGAAAGGACCACGGGTAGGTATTGATTGGTATTTTGTATATGACTTTCAAGTGCTTGAGACATGAATATAGTGCATCGTTGAACTGGAACTTATACTCATAAAGATTGAGCCATGAATATAGTGCATCTTTGGACTGAAACTCATTCTTGTCTAGATTAAGTTCCTGAAGTCTGGTGCAGGTGGCCAGAGGAGTCAGATCTATCGACTGGAGATAATTTCTGTCCAGAAATAGTCTCAGTAGACTGGTGCAGGTAGCAAGAGGAGTCAAGTCTATCGACTGGAGCCGATTCGAACCCAGATTGAGGGCCTTCAGGCTGGTGCAAGTGGCTAGAGGGGTCAGGTCTATTGACGCGAGCTGATTATATTCCAAATCGAGGGCTCCCAGACTGGTGCAGGTGGCAAGAGGGGTCAGGTCTATCGACTTGAGCTGATTACTGTTCAGATTGAGGTACTGTAGACTGGTGCAGGTGGCCAGAGGACTCAGGTCTATCGACTTGAGCTGATTCGTACGCAGATAGAGGTCCTTCAGGCTGGTGCAGGTAGCAAGAGGGGTCAGATCAATACTGGCTATCCCATGTAAATGGAGTGCAATATTTTCAACATACTCTTCATACTCGACCTGTTCTTGTGTACCATCCTCTTTCGTGTACGTAAGCATAATTGTCATGGTATCTATGCCCTCATCTTAGAACTCCTAGTCGCTCATCCAAAAAAGTGTTGCTAGAATCACTCTCTGGTGTGATTCAAAAATGAGTTACTTATCCTACTCTTGTTATATTTCCCCTTCTGCACATAGCACATGCGGGAACTGATTGAGATTCTTGTCTATCTATCTTTACAGAAAGTGAAGGAAATCTCAAAATCTCCTTTTTGAATGATATAATGGAAAATGGTGCCCCGACCGGGATTCGAACCCGGGTCATAGGGTCGAAAACCCTAGATGCTGGGCCGGACTACACCATCGGGGCTGTTTGGACAGCGAACTTTGCTAAGTAGTTATTAAGATTGCGCAGGAGGCTACAAAGGAGTTTGAGATCTATAAATTGCTACAATGTTCGCACGACAGATTTCTCTTCCCCTTGAGATCCTCTCAAATTATGTACTTCGCGTAACACATGACTCGGAGCTGCACGTTCTGACTGAGATTGTGGTACAGGATTCAGGTGGAGGAGAAAGGACCTCAAGTCAGACTGCGTTGGAACCCCAGAGATCTTTTGCATACCTGCAACAAGAGTTGGGACAACAAGAATCCCATAGGCTTCTGTTATGTGTTGGTGTCTATCGACATCTACCTCAAAAATTGGTTGGAGACCGCCAAGCTCCTCTGACTCTTCATTAAGCATCCTCTTGAGTATATCACACCACACACAATGCTCAGAAGTGAACATGAGAATCATATGAGCAAACCCTAGTAGTTTTCTCGTAGTTTTGATTCGGGAATATAAAGTCGGAGAATTCCTGCAGCTATATTTCATTGCACTCGTAGGTTTTTTAGAATCGGAGTGTAGCATATGATGAACTGGTAACTTACTCTACTTCCGAGTTTGAGTTTCCATTCGCAACGTTAATATCCCAAATCACTTGCTCAACCTTCACCAAGTGACTGCCTGGGCCCGTAGCTCAGCTTGGTAGAGCAGCAGGCTCATAACCTGTAGGTCGGGCGTTCAAGTCGCCCCGGGCCCACCATCGTGCACCGAATCTTCGAGGTCTATACCACTAGTTTCAATGCCTTCATAGGATGTCTTTTGAGTAAGCGTTTGACAATGCGATCTCTTGACTCTTTGTATGCTCTTATGCCCATTACGAGTTCCATGACATACTCTCTCATAACTTGGTCAGTATATGCTGCTTGACAGGCTAACTCCATGTTCTTGTTGGATTTCAGGAGAAGTTTGGCTAATGACTGAGCTATAACTAGGTCCTGGTTGAAAGCCGCCTTACATCTCTGTTCATATGAGAACACATTTGCATTCTGTGCCTTTGGTGCTTCTTCACTAGCTACCTCAGCGGCAATTTTTCCAGATTCAATTGCGTAAATGATTCCCTCACCGGTGACAGGAGCTACATATCCAGCGGCATCTCCAACTAGCATAACTCTCTTAGAACACGTGTTCCTAATTGAACCGCGTAGTGGTAGTCTGGCTGCAGTGGCATCACGCATGTCACACTTGACTGAATGACGCTCTTCAAAACCAGCAACAAACCTCTTCCACTCGTCCTTGAAATTTTCCATTTTGCTAATGCGTACACCTATACCAAGACTGAACTCTGTCTTCTTGGGAAAAGCCCATGCATAGCCATAGAGAACTGGCCCAAAGTAGATCTCAACGAGGGACTTCTCATGTACAATCCTTGAGATCTCGGAGGAATCCAAGGGGACAGATGCTTCTATACAGAGACCCACCTCATCATCTCGCCAACCGTTATTGATACCCGTTTTCCTTCCAACAACGCTGTTGACACCATCAGCCCCCACAAGTAGACGACCATTGTATGTCGCATCCTCGGTGACTGCAAGGACTGAACCAGACTCCTCTATGACATCTGTGACCGTAGCTCCTTCAATGACCTCTGCTCCTACCTCTTTGGCTTTATCAAGAAGGAGAGAGTCAAAGTCTTCTCTACGAACAGTGAATCCGGAAGCCTCTGAACACGACTGCTCGATAATCAATCCGCCAGGAGAGTATATTCTCACTCCGTATACTTCGCGCTCAATCACAGAGAACAAATCAAAGTCTAGGGCATCCCTCACTCTGACTGTGATACCCCCACCACAGGCCTTTCGCCGTGGATGATGTGCCTTTTCAAGAACCAATACTTCAAGCCCACGTTGAGCGGCTCTTCGGGCACAGGTAGCACCTGCTGGACCTCCGCCAACAACAATTAGGTCATAGGTCGCCAAGGTAATCTCCCCGATATCCTTTGATAATATAGATAGCTTATTTTTGTATTTTTGTACCATAGAGAGACTTCTCTATGGAGGGATAGCTAATTCATATTCTCTAAACGACTCTATTGGTTTTGAACTCAAGTCGCACCGGGCTCACCACTTACTTATGTACAGCATCGTATCTACAAAGAGCACCTACATTGGAAAGAGCAGTTTGTCTGCAAATCCTTTTCTTCTTTCATTCAAAAGATTTCATGAGAAAACGCGCTTTGCAGAAACTGTTCAGAGAACAGGACCGTGTAAAGCAAGATTAGACCGTGATGAGAGGGAGATTTGGATGCCAATCGAAATTCGAGCTGAAGACTACTGCCTGACGCCTCTACTGGAATTCTTGCACAGTGGCTTTGCAAATAAGTACAGTAGAGTCTGGGACTTTGAAGAAGGTACAGTCGGTGTATTCATCCGTGACAAACTAATGCTTCGAAATTCACAGACACTAACAGTTACAGTAATCGTAGAACACAAAGCCACTTGGAGAGAATTAGTTGTGACTGTTCTTGCCAGCGGTGGACGAGAGGGGTTGTTCCGTCTGGATTTCTGGGGGGCTGAGAACGGGGCAGAGGGATGGGCAGAAAGGGAAATAAGGAATGCACTGAAACGCGTCGATAGTGGTGGTCGTACAACATCCCGCCGTCCAGCAGAACGACCTTTTGAGTAGAAACATTGCGACAGTGAAGAGGCTCGAATGAGGTGTAGATGCTTCCTAGGCACAGTAGTCCCCTAAAGTCCACGATAATTTTATGGCTTGACTCTGGTAGAATGAATATTCCTAGGAGACAAATCAGAAATCCTTCCTTGTGAATGTATATTGGGGACTTTCATGAGAGAGAAGATATTACTTACTATAGTCCTGTTAGGTATCTTTCTGTTACCAATGGGGGTTTATGCTCACGATATAGATGTGAATCTTGGCTACGGACAGTTTTATACAGTTCATAGAAATGCAAGCAGTGGCTGGAGGATTGTAGGAACTTTTTCAGCTGATATCACTATCGAGTTCGCGATTTGTGACAGCGGCAACTACAGTAGGTGGCTGAATAATCAGACTTCATTGTTGTATGAGCACATTGAAGCTACTAGTCACAGTCTTAATTTCACGGTTCCCTATGACGATGACTGGTATGTCATCTTTTCGAACACGATCTCAGCGGCAACGATCAATCTGCATGCTGAAATATATTATATTGATCAGACTGGTACGACGCAGACCCAAATCACCACGTATGTTCAATCATCAATAGTCACACCATTTTTCGTAGGAATTTTGGTCGGGGTTACTGGTATCTGCCTTCTTGGAATCTGGTGTTCTAGACGTAAAGATGGTCAACCTGCTGTTCGATATGAAGAGCTGTTATCAGTGCCGGAATAGTATATTTCGTCCAGCTAGAACGATTCATTTGCATTATAGTGCGTCCATTACTTATTTTTTCTCCATTCTCTCCCAGAGATTATTCCACCAGGCTACAAAGGGTCCACTTGGTGAGATAGAGATGCCAGTATCTATTCCAATTCTCACCGGCATATCATTCTTCACCTCATCTATGTCAATCTCGACCAGGGCATAGTTCTGGTCAAGAGAGAATGGTTCCTCGACCACTCTTGCACGGCCACGAACACTCACAGCAATGTCTGGTGAGCATATCATGGCTACCATTATTCGAGGGTCGCGTTTCAGATTGGCAAGGGTATCGTGATACCGATGAGCAATGAACCGAAGAAGTTGTGGAGTGACCGCTCGCATACTTCCGAAAGGCGCAACTCTTGGTGCACCATCTTCATCGATTGTAGCAACAACAGAGCTTGGGTTGAGCTCTCCGCCAGCCTTTTTCCAGACTGCAAACGCATCAGCAAGAAGCTCAGGCGATCTACGCCAACGCTCCTTTGGTGTTTCTCGGTCTCCTTCGGACAATACTTCCACACTCCAAATATTAGTTCTTCATACTACCATATACACAAACCTACATATTGACCCTTCCGTGATTGTTTGGCTCAATATGACCAAGATAGGAGCTAATAAGGCATCTTACAGATTATACCATGATGACAAGGTGTTTGGAGGTACTTTGGTGAGAATCAAATAACATCAACTGCAACCACCCCCAATTCGTTTGTCTTTTCTCTGGCCTCGGGAAACTGAGGCCAACTCTATACCTTTGATTCGAGTTCCGTTCTCCAAACACTAACAGTAATTGCCTTATACCTCAAGGTAGTCTCCTTGGCTATTTGAGGAATTACACATGCAGCTATTCTCCGATCCATTCTCTATGGGACTCTTGGCTAGTCTCTTGGCTGGTGGAGCTACGGGGCTCGGAGCTCTGCCTATCTTTGTTAAGAAGGACTTTAGTAGACGAACACTTGACCTGATGCTTGGATTTGCTGCAGGAGTGATGCTTGCAGCCTCTGCATTCAGTCTCCTTGTTCCGGCTTTTGATCATTCTGTGGTTAAGGAGAGTGGCTGGGTTGGTGTATTCACCATTGTTGGTCTCGGGTTCACACTTGGCGCTGTATTCGTCCATCTGACGGACAAGTACTTGCCGCATGAGCATTTCAAGAAGGGACCTGAGGGACCATCTTCACGATTGGCAAGAGTATGGTTATTAGTAATTGCCATCACAATACATAATTTTCCGGAGGGTCTTGCTGTGGGAGTGTCTTATGGGGGCGGGGATACAATTGTTGGTATGTCTGTGGCTGTGGCGATAGGTCTGCAGAATGTTCCTGAAGGACTAGCAGTAGCTGCACCACTTGTACGTGAAGGTTATTCAAGAAAGTACGCTGCGGTTCTTGCCCTGATTACTGGATTGGTAGAACCTATAGGAGGTTTCTTAGGAGTGTCTGTTGTCACCTTTGCGATAGGTCTCTTGCCCTATGGACTAGCGTTTGCCGCGGGCGCAATGGTCTTTGTCGTCGGGGATGAGATGGTTCCGGAGAGTCATGCAGGCGGTAATGAACGGCTAGCTACATGGGGATTGATGGTCGGATTCCTTGTTATGATGTCACTGGATAATGTGTTTACATTTTTGTTTGGAGGGTAAGCAAAACGACAATGTTGTTATTGCATTTACTGTAAACTCTCTGATTGGTTATAGTAACTCAGCAGGTAAAGCGAAAATTCTACCGAGCACTGTAGAGCTCTACCCTAAGTTTTTTATTGAAAGAAGACTATGCGTTTTAGTTTCATTTTGTTTGAGGTGAAAGCATGTCTTTCATGGATGATGTGAAAATAAGTTTTGGATACGCTAAGAAGAACATGTTGAGTTTCTTGTTAGCAATGTTTGGTTTAGTAATACTTGTGGGAATTATATTCATGATTGTAATCTCGCCATTACTCGTGATGGCGTGGCTTGCCAATCCAGGTGATCCGGAGGCATTTGGCCTTGCCCTTGCGTCATACTTCCAGGGGCTCAGCGGCTTTATGGGCTCCAATCCACTAGCAGGATTATTTGGTGGCGGTGCAATCGGACTCCTATTCCTCATTCCTATCTTCGCCATCGGGACTTGGATATTTGGTGCAATCTATGGAATGTCAAATGAGATAATATTGACTGGTGGTACTCATGCAGAGAGTGCATTCGGATATCTTAGGAAGAATCTGCGGTCATATCTTGGAGCTGGGGTGCTCTGGTCACTAGTCTTCTTCGTTCCATTGTGGCTTGTCGGTCTTGCAGCTACAGCTCTGACTGGCTTCTCGAGCCTCCCGGCAGGATGGGGTCTGCCTGTGGCTATCCTCACCTTCATCTACATCTATATCGTTGGTGGTTTCTTGATGCTGCATCTTCCTGCGTCCACAAACGGTCTGGGTGCTATCGAGAGTCTCAAGGCCTCGTTCAGACTGACAAAGGAGAATTTAGTGAGGGTGTTTGGTGCTTGGACCATCTTCGTAGTCCTCATTGTAATCTTCTTCTTACCAGTAGCTGTCTATGCAGTCTATTTTATGACTCCAGGCGTGATTGATCTCGGTTTTTCAATTACCATAGCATGGGCGGCCATCGGAGCCTTCGTGCTCATCCTGTTCGCTCTACCAGCCATGTTTCTCGTATTTACGAGAATCTACCTGTCTGTAACAGGCAAACTAGCTCAACAGGAAATCTCTGCTCAATAGGATAGTCTGAATCTATAGGAATTATTGCTTGCTCCGACCTCGCAAAGTCGGGGCAGCGCTCTTCTTTTTAGAATGATTTGGGATACATCAAGAGAACTTGTTCATTCTTGTTGTGTTTGTATCTTGTTATGTTCAACAGCAACATCAATATTGCATTCCCTGCCGACTCCCTGATTATGCCGTCGCAGGATTCTGCAAAGGATTACTACGGTTTTATGGACACAACAGCCCACCTATCCCCCATCTTGGGATCGCCCCTGCGTTCGATTCTGAATCCTTCAAGTATTCTCTCCCACTCCGATTCTCCCACATAACTGAATCGACCTCTGTCCACAGCAATATACGCCTGTCCTTCTGGCTTGAGGACACGCTTTATTTCGTTGACAGTTGACTCGTGATGTTGCGGTGCCATGGAACAAAGCAGGCCATTGGCAAGTACAAAGTCAACCGATCCGTCTTTAATGAAACTCAGGTCAGATGCGGATGAGGCGTAGGCCTCGATGTTGCTATACCCATGTTTGTTTGCCTTCTTTTCCAATGCTCTGATGGCTTTTTCATTTGAGTCAATTGCATAGACCCTGCCACGGGGGCCAACACACTCAGCTAAAGGGAGTGTGAAATAGCCTGGACCACAGCCAAGGTCAGCAACCACTTGACCATCTGTAACATAGGGATTGAATTTCTTGGAGTTACTAAGTAATCTTCTGAGTAAGTTATCCTGTGCAAAAACAGGAAAGTGCCTATCTTGTTTCTCTTTGTTCTCGACCATTTCCAGAACCTACCTTAGGATTCGATTTGCCAACGATGTATTAAGTGATACGACTATTGTCATTGTCATCTCTTTTGAATTGCAGCACTCATTGCGAAAAACTCCATTTTCACTAATTGCTATGGCTCTGCATCGATAATGAACTAGTAGAACCGCAGTGGTTACTATGGGGGATGGTATATTATCCAATAATAATGTCGCCAGACGATGCATCCCCATTTCTATTTTTAAGATGGGTTTAGACTACTCAATTGCAAACATACCGTTAATGAGAGGAGTTGTGAGGACTGTTTCATAATCAGTATCAAATGTGACCAAGACTCTGGCATAGATGTGAAACGGCTCGTACGGAGCCATAATCGTAGTTTCATGATTCTGGTAAATCAAGATCACGGTTTCGCCAAAAGGAATGGTGGCATTCCAATCATATTGAAAGCTGAAAGTGTAGAACAATTCGGATTCAGCATTGTATACGCTCATTCTTATAGCTCGGAAACTAGTGACGCTCTCATTCCCTGTGTTTGTAATGTTGATCTTGAGATTCATTCTGATTGTAATGGGTCCTTGGTGCGGAATACTTCCTGTTGCATTTGCAGTTGCATTCAGTAGCAATGGCCCTACTAGAATTGTTTCAACAGTGTCATAATCCTCTGGAGGTGTTTCGCTGGGAGGAACTGGATACAACAGGGAGTAAAGTCCAGGTTGTGAAATGTAGATTACTATTCCTGATAATAAAATTAGAAAACCAATCAATACCGCTACGATAATCGTATTCTGCCTTTTATTTCTCAGTCATATCCCCTGCATCCATTATCGTCCTTGAGTTATTTCAATGTTAACAAGAGCGCGATGTTACTCTTGGTTCCAAACAGCAACGTTAATATTGCATTCCCGGCCGACTCCCTGATTGTGCCATCGTGGCTCAGCTAGGTAGAGCGACAGCCTGTTACCTCTCACCCGCTGGTTGAGAGCCAGACAGTTGTAACGCATCACATTTCGTGGTGCGTGACGAATGGTCGGAGTGCGCTACACTTCGTAGCGTACGGCCAAAGGTTCGAGCCCTCCCGATGGCGCCTTCTCCCTTCTTAGAAATCCCACCATTTGTCTACTTCAATCCCAGAATCTTTGAGCTGTTGTATTGCTTCTGTCGCATACTCAGGATGGCTTTCTATAACTTGCTTCACAGAATTCTTCTTTACAACATCATTGGGCGAAGCGACCATACCCAGTTTAATAGATTCAATGAGCCCTTGCGGTTCAGCAGTCCAAGCTACAGACACACGCCCGGTTCTATTGTGATAGCGGATTGCATATTCCTGTCAAGGACGTATATTGAGGATGATACTACCGGCGGCGCCACTTCTTCTCTAGAAATACTAATATCCATGATTCAATATACGTCCAATTGAGGAGTATCTATGAGGGTTATCGGTGCAATTATTATCCTAATTCTTA
>JAOUFI010000192.1 GCA_029858305.1 Candidatus Thorarchaeota archaeon | reverse complement strand
CAATCTTTCCTGTACCAGAATCGCGAATGAATGAATTCATCTCAGAACTAAATCTGGGGATGTTCTCAATGAAGCGCCTGTACATCACTCCAGCGGGTCCACCATGAATTTCGGAATTGAATTGAATAAGTTCATCAATCTCGTCATCAGTCTCTGCGATTCCGAACTCGAACCCATTTGGAACACTTAACCAGTCATAATTGTACTCGGGAATGAAGATGTCCTCCTATGTCATTGAAAATTGAGATGAGGGGGGTTGTTTTTATTATTTCTTAATCGGATTGACTTGGAATAATTTGAGGAGAAAAGGGGTTGCAAGAGAGGATCGTCATGGGTCGTGAGATCTTCGGACCTGAGAAGGGACTGAAGACACTATCCTGTCGATAGTGAGATTGAACCGAGTTCTTTATGGTTTCGAACCAAGCGCTCAGTTCCAGAATAAGCAAGTATAGTCATGACAATTACTGTGACAAGGATATTCACCACGAGAAACGCGAGATCTGTCGTAAGAGTGGGATAGTAGAAATGGATTAGGAATATGGGTATAAAGTTGATACAAAGATTCAATGTGGTATGAAAGACAAGAGCTGAAAGCACACTTCTATTCGTGTTATTATATAACCAAGTAAATAGGATGGACACCATAACTGTCAGCCAGAGAAACAGCCAGAAGGACCACCCTGCTTGTGATGTACCCGTAGTGAAGAAGAAAGGTAGGTGCCAGAATCCCCACATAAGTCCAAGCACGACACTTGAGATGACAGCAGTGTGTTTCTTGTTTCGGAAAGTTGTCTGTAATCGATCCAGAGCAAAACCTCTCCAACCAAATTCTTCTGCGACTGCGACACCGAAGAAGAAGTAGAAAAACTGCATTGGAAATCTTTGGAGGAATCTCTCGAAATCTAATGGAGGAACTGTTTGGAGCATTCCAACGATGAAATAAGATATTAGAAATACTGCAGGTACCAAGAAAAGGAGAGGAATCCACCATTTCTTCTCAAATCGGAAGTCAGCCCCTCTCTTGAGAAGTCTGACCACACCCTCCCGCCCCTTTGTAACATAAGTCATAGGTAATGCTACAAGAATCGGGCTGAGTCCCCCCAGGGCAGTGAATAAATCTGAAGAAATCGAAATGGAAATCAGTCCATTCGATTCTAATGCAGGAATCCCCCATAACAACCATGTCCAAGCTATTGTCAGAACAAAGAATATGGTCACATGGGTCTTGTCCGAATCATCTGCTTCGTCCATGATATACCACACTCAGAATCAGTATATAGAGAACCTGCTGGGGTATTATTGTGCGAGGTTCTACGCAAGAATTCGTCGAAGAAATCATGTAAAATCATCATGGATCGAATGCCTTCCGTGCAGACACAAGAAACAGATGTAGTTATTTCTGATCAGTTCAATCCGATGTTTTGCCTGGTGATATCTCATGGTTATTCATCAATTCAAGTAAGTGCTGGTATTGCCAATCTCGTTCCTTAGCTATGGCTCCATCAACATCAGAGGAGTCAGCAGTTCTATGAATAGCTTGTAAGGCATAGTTTGCAGCACCAATAGAATGAGTGGGAACGTGTGCTGTTGCGACTGCTTGACCTGCGGCACGGGCAGCTGAGCGAGCAGCATTATCTTCTCCCACCTCGCGAGCTGCTGCATGAGCATCAAGTGAGGCTTTGCGTATATCTGCCATCTTGAATATCCCAGAATGTATCCATTTTTGGAGTGTTTCAATAGCTTTTCTGGGGCGGTGGTCTTCTGGATATTTTTCCTCAAAGTAGCACATGACACGCTCGACACAGTCAACTGCCCAGATAGCCAATATCTTATGGTCAGTCTTTTTCACAAGCTTCACAGTTGATTCATCTTTGAATGTAACTGAAAACTTGGATTTTCCTTTCATACTCTCATCACTCTATAGGTGTTTTTTTGGCTTTTTCTTAATCCTCTCTCCTTCCCTATTTAGAACTAGGATAGTACTCAGCAATGATAGTGGTAAATATTTCTGATTTTCCTTTATGATATTCCAAGAATGACTATCCTGCTCTCTTTCGAACAAACAACAGGATTGCGATAACAGCTATTATTCCAACTACAATACCGCCTTCCACGAGACCAAGTGGAAATTCATCGGTCGTGGTAGGGGTAGGAGTAGAGGTAGTGGTAGGCGTAGGGGTAGTAGTAGAAGTAGGAGTATCTATCAAACTCTGCAAATCTATCTTCATTATGAACATGTCATTCTCGCCACCATATGTTCCTTGATAGGCCCCGTAGATAGGGAAATCAGCAGCGCGCGCCAGCGTGTTGCGATATTGCATGTATCTGTCAACTCCCTTACCACCAGAACGAGGACAGTGATCTAGCCTTCCAGGGCCTGCCCAGCCGAAGAGCAGCCACAGCCACAAGCAGCACCATGACCACGCAGAGCAAAACGTGAACC
>JAOUFI010000082.1 GCA_029858305.1 Candidatus Thorarchaeota archaeon | reverse complement strand
ATGCCGTATGGTCCTTCCATGAGATTAGCAACATCAATGGAGTTCCACAATTCCTCTGCAATGCGCCTGTATTGGACTCCATCCCACGGTTGTTCAGCCCAAACTTTGACTATTTCATACAATGTTCTTGTTTTGACATCTTCGTGAGCTGATGTTGAATGAACTTCTGACCCTATGCCTATTCGACCCATTTCAAGCGCCTCATTAGTGTGATGAAGAGCTTCTCAACTGCATCCGTAGGAGGTAGGTCTCTTGGTACTGGGACTGCCCATTCAGCGGCAAGAGTATGGAGTATCTCTTCACAGACTGATTTCTCACTACAATTCCTACAATCTCCTTCATGGCTATGCCATACCTGAGATCCTAGGGTAGGCGAGTAGACGATGTACGTTTCCGATTTGTTTGCAGGGTCAACACCCACTGCAAAGCCATACCTGGGGCTGATATGTCGAACCCCGACTCGGTTGCTCGAAGCGGTGTACAATAGGATTTTCTCTATCCTTTCCTCAGCAATTCTCTGAGCTTTGCTTACAAATGCACGCGACACATCCAATTCTAGAGCGATTTCTGATGGAGGAATCTCCTGTCGTCTTTTCTGCCAAATGAATTCCTGCTGTTTTGTTGGGAATTTGAATTGAAAGGATTTCATGGTGAGCTATCGCCATTAGTAATTAACCAAATCTGGTTAACATAGGCTCCTTTTTCTTTTAACTCCTTCGTTTACCTTCTTGAATAGGACTCGATCATAATTAGATATCTTGTAGTTGTACAAGCTATCCTCGAAAAGCTCACTCTAAGTGGAATCAAGGTGGCCAAATAGTGGCTTCTTGAGTGGGAACTCATCCTATCAGAAGAAGTGAATGGTGGGCCGGACGTGATTTGAACACGTGAGTCGGTGTTAGATGGGAAATCCATCTATCTCCACCGCACTGTCAAATAACAATCATGATTTATTGGCTGTTACACTCATTTGAGTCATTATCGTCAATTCTTGCGTACATTAATTATCTTAAATAAAGTATAGAAGCTATTTTCGAAAACGCGATGTTAGGATGCCTCCAAAATTGATAAGTGAATTGGACAAATACGAGTCAACTGATCAATCTACTGAAATGACAGATGGTAATGAGAATAGATTTCATACCAGTCTATTGTTAATTCTGTTCATAGTATGTAGCTTTCTCGTTCTAAATGTGGGCGGGTATAATAGTTTCATTCCATTACATCTGATACTTGTCACTAGAGCAGCTGTTGCAGGTATTTTTCTCATAGCAACATTGATTCTTTATCAGTCCAAAGGTGCTCTGAATAAGTATTGGAAGGTATCATTCTCATTCCTCATAGCATCAATTGGACTCCTGTTTGCATGGGTCTTTGGTCTATGGTATACACTCATTCCTGGACTATCAGCAAGTACTGTCGAAGGCGCAGCTATCGCCAAGGTTTCTGAGGTTCTCCCAATTATAGCAGCAATTCTTGTGGGTATTTGGGTTGTTGAGAAAGACTTCTCGGCTGTATATCTCACTGGAGGAAATTTCAGAAAAAGTATCAAACTTGGAATCATTGTTTCACCAGCTGCATTGTTTGTCTTTTTCGCTCTTGGAGGAATAGGATTCTCTGCCACTGTAAATGAAGTGATCACATGGATGCCATGGATCTGTGTGTTCGCCTTTAGTAATGGATTAATGGAAGAACTCCTAATCAGAGGTCTCTTCCTCAGAGAATATGAACAATTCTTTGGACAGAGAGGAGCAGTAATACTTACTTCAGTGGTTTTCGCGCTTTTCCATCAAGCAATAATAGGATTCAGTGACATTCTGACGATGGCTGGAAACTTCAGTATTCCTTTGATACTGGGTCTATTATGGGGATACGCAATTCAGAAATCTGACAATCTCTGGGGAGCAGTATTAGCACATATCATTGCAGACATCTTCTTTGTCTTAGTAATGTTTGGAGTTTAACGTGTCCAGGCAATAACAGTCTTACAACATACTAATGTGGTGGTTCAGGGTCATAGGGAGGTTCAGAGTCAAAAGATTCACTCATTTTACACTGAAAGGATGGTATGGTTCATCATCCTCAAATGATTAAGAGTAAATTGCATTTGTCAAGATTGAATCCTAAGGAATGGGCTCATGTATGTGGTGACTGTCATAATATCGCACATTGGGCTCTAGAAAAGTTGGGCATTGACTGGAATAAATTATCTCAATTATTGCCGATGAAGAAGTAGTGGTGGGCCGGACGCGATTTGAACGCGTGACCATCGCACGTTTGAACGTGCGTGGAAGTCAGGCACATGTGTCAATGCGATATCTTAGCCGGCTTCGCAATCGAAATTACGAAGCTATAGCCGGGCTAGACCACCGGCCCAGTGAGGTCTCTGTCTTTTGCTGTCGATTAAAAACGTTGCGACAGTGCCCACAATTCCTTAAGAAAAAGACAACTAGGGATAATATCTTCTTGGATGTCTAGCTCTTTGTCGAGCCCTTTCCCTTTCTTCATTAACCACTCGTTCTGATTCTTGCATCGCTCTATATTGAATATGTTCGGACTCACTATGGAATCCTCGATTTCGAGAGTCTGTTTCTATTCCCAGATAAAGAAGGGCAACACCAACCACGATCACGATAAGAAGTATGTATTCAAACAAAGCCGTCCCCGGATACAACATAATCCGAAGTGAGATAAGTCTATGGAAACTCTATCTAGATTCCAGTACTACCGAATCCGCCCTCTCCCCTCTCTGTGTCTGACAACTCATCTACTTCAATGAATTGAACTTCTGGAACAGGGCGTATTGCTAGTTGGCTTATTCTCATTCCCTTTGTAATCTTGAATGGCTTATCTCCAAGATTGATCATAATAGACTTGACCTCTCCCCGATAACCACTGTCGATTGTACCTGGTGTGTTGAGCACGGTCACGCCTTCTTTTGCAGCCAGCCCACTACGAGGTCTCACCTGTCCCTCATAACCATCTGGTATTTCTATGGCAATTCCTGTCGGAACTGCATACCACTCCCTTGGCATCAGTTCGTAATCTACTGAAGAGAAGAGATCATAGGCAGCGTCTCCTAATCGAGCCAATTGAGGCATCTTAGCATCTGGGGAGAGTTTCTTTACACGTACAGTGATTAATGTCGGAGGCATAGTAGTGAAACCTGTTTCAATTCTATTTTAAACAGACACAAATACAAAGTAGTCTATATTACTGCCTACTAAGTAACATTTATATACTGTATAGTATATACTATATGATGTACAGTACGTTGTTACGTACACTACTAAAAGAGGTAAACACAGTGTCAATGTCAAAAAAGACGCAAGAGGAATTGGACCGATGGTCCAAGGAAGTGAAGCGAGGTGCAGTGACTCTCGCAATCTTGGCTCTTCTGAGTAAGAGAAAAGCGTATGGATACGAGGCAGTCAAGCTCCTTGACGCGAAGATGTCTTTCTTAGCTCTTGAGCAAGGCACAGTCTATCCTCTGTTGCGGCGACTAGAGCAGCGTGAGCTTCTCAGGTCCGAATGGGACTATGAGGATCCTACAAAGCCCAAGAAGTACTATGCTGTTACTGACGAGGGCTCAATGGCTCTATCGGAAATGTCAAAAGCCTGGACAAATCTCTCCCGAGAAATTCAGGCTGTCCTGACGGAGGTCGAATAATAATGAGTAGTAATGATCCAACTAAACTAATCGAACAATATCTAGAGAGAGTAAGAGTCTATCTTCCTCTAGATAGTGAAGACGCTATTGTTGAGCTTCAGACTCACTTGATTGAAGAGGCTCAGAGAATCGGCGGAGGTACAATGACTGCTGGCTCTGCCATGATGGCCATCGAGAGAATGGGCGACCCGAAGAGAGTAGCCAACGAATATGCTGGTTCTGGAAAGAAGGTCGGACCTGTTCCTGCTGAATATGTTAATCCAGTGAGTAGAATAATCATACTGCTTCTGGGTGTAGGTGCTGCTTTCACGATAGGTCTTTCCCTGATTGGAGTAACCATAACCCAGTTGTTTGGAGCAGACATCCAGAACTGGCCATTCAGTATACCATTGATGATCTTTCTGAATCTGTTCATCCTTTTCGTAATAATCGGAGGTCTTTCCCTTCTTGATCGTGATAAGCCACTGACAGAAAAGACCACATTGGAATCAATCTTTGGAATTGGTGTTGATGGATTCAAGGCCAAGGGTCGCTGGGATGCTGCTGGTGATTTCATCATGGGTGTGTTCTGGGGAGTTGTTATTTCAATACCCAGCATAGTGATTCTATACACTGATGCATTCAAGGCGCTCTATATCTATGTAGTTATCTTCCTCTTCCTAGGTGCAATACGAGGAGCTCTCTTCTACTTTGGTGGAGAGAACAACTTCAACCTCGCTGTGGAGGCATTTCTCAGTGTTGTCTGGATTGCCCTAGCAGTTATTTTGATTGATGTAGGTTGGCCAATCAGATACGTGTATAATTTCAATGGGAGCACATGGGCTCTATTTGATCTTGAGGGATTCTTCCTTAGCAATGACATCCCCTTCGTGCCTTTCGACTGGATATGGATATTTATCATGTTCGTAACTGTTGTGATTTCTGTCTGGAGAATCTTTGCCTCAAGCATGAAGATTTCCATGTATCTTCGAGCTGGTAAGAGACTCTGGTGGCAAGGCAATTGGGGCGAACGCCGCAGACTTCGGGCTCCTCTATGGAGACGATTTCTCGGTGAACATGACCAGTTCCAGCAGAAGGATACTGTGTACCATGACGGGTACAGAGAGCCTGAAGAAGAACAATAGATAGTATAATGTGGGGACAGTCTTCCCCACCTCTCTTCTTTTTCAAGCATAGGCCTAATTTGTGTCTTTATTCATTTTCGCTATTCTCTTCGTTTCATGAATAGCAATAAGAAGACCAACAATCAAAGCCCCTGACAACAACAGTGCAATGTGCAGAGGAAATGCCATGAAGAGCGAAATCACAAGAATTGCCAAGATGAAAAGAACAACAGCCAGCATCATAATGTCGCTATCATCAGCTGCAAGTGGCAACAGTCCCCAGACTCTACTCACGTTAAGGCACCTCTCGCCAAAATTATGGTATTTGTCCATTGAGTTATTGGTGATGAGTCATAAGAATAAAGTGGTGTCAAGTTGTGATTTGAACTTTGAAATTCCTTCAGACATAATCGCCTATTCTCCCCCAGTCTTCAGCTCTATCATTCTGCTCTTTCTTCATGTGAAAATGAACTATAACTCTAGAATCATCAAGACTAGGCTTCTTATCATAGAGACCTTGGTCGCCGTAACGAAACGCTTCTAGTACAAGGTCAAGCTCTCTGCGAAAGATGGACTCTCTCATGCTCGCCCACCCTATCCCTCGTTCTACTTCACAGTGCACATGGAGCTCATATGTTTCCTGTCCTTCTCTCCATTCAGCAAGAACCTCATCTCTCATCAGTCTAGTATACCACCCACTAATCTGCTTCCGATCATAGTCTGGTCCGATGGTCAAGAACAGCTCTCCAGTCGAATCGGAATGCGTCAATGTGTAAGTTCTTGGATTTATTGGACCATCATCTTGAGTGGGTTGTATGAACTTGACATGTAGTTGCTGGGGATTGAGTCGCTTCATGAGAAACACCATCGTGTATTTATTTTGTAGATTGGTAATAACATTACAGATTGATGAACAAACGATAGTGCCGAGTGAGAGACCGAAGCATAGCTCCTTGGTGGGTGTAGGCTCTACACTCTGCTGAAATGGAAATTCATATTATAATCTGTACTGAGCCCAGGCTGATTTCAATGAGAGAGATTGAATTAGAGATATACGAAAGTGGATGTCAAGTGCACAAGGTGGGTCAGAAATTCAAATACCCACAGGATACTGGCAAAATGTGTACTTGGCTGATTGAAAGCGCAAGTCATATGATCAAAGTACTTAGACATGATGGCAAACTTGGCTGGTCTTATGATGGAACACCCTATGAGAAGATGATCGATAAGGATGATGTGACAACCGAATTTGTTCGCTGCCCTGACCCAACATCTGCTGGAGTAGTCCTCAAGATTATAGCAACGACAATTGACCCTCAGAAATAGTAGTCTTCTTGAGAACTGCGTAATGTTTGAGTCTAGTATAAAGAAGAAGTGGTGCCGAGGGAGTGATTTGAACACTCGACGACGCGGTCTTCAGCCGCGCGATCTCCCAGGCTAATCTACCTCGGCAAAGCCTGCGTTTTGTTTTCCTCGGGTTTTGTGATATAAAGATAGTGGCAACGATGGATTATGACAGTTTCTTGACTGCCATTTCAACTTCATCAAAAGGCGGGAGTTTTCCTGGGTCCTCACTAATCCATATATAGACAATTTTCCCGTCTGCATCCACTACAAAGACCGAACGCTTTGCTACATTGGACATGCCTACGAAGTTTTCCTGTACAATCCCGTAATCTCTGATTGTAGTCTTTTCCCAGTCAGAGAGTAACGGGAACTTAATGCCATTTTTCTCTTTGAATGCTCCATGGCTAAATATCCCATCGACAGAGATTCCCAAGACATTTGCACCAAGGTTATTGTAATGTGCCATAGCATCTCTAAAACTACAGAGTTCTTTCTGGCACACAGAGGTGAAATCTGCTGGATAGAAAACAAGGACAACCGGTCTCTTCTTGATTTCTTCGCTCAATGTCACACTCTTTCCAGGGGCTTCCCACAGGGTGAAGTCTGGAGCATCACTACCAATAGTCAACTTTGCCAATCTACCAACCTCGCTATAGTCAACACGCAACTCCTCTCTTGTCTATTAAGACTTAAGATAGGAGTCTAGTCTTTCAATTCTTCGAACAAGTAGGGTTTCTACTTAATTTTATAATTCATGTAGCTAGCTATAATAGCTGACGCAATGGCAGCTGCGTTCACCGCAATAGGGTAAATATATACTGAGTCAAGGAAAGCTGCAGTTGCCAACCAGGAAGGAAGACTTCCTAGGTCTGCCACACCAAATGGGATGAAATAGAACAGGAAGAACAGGCACGTCAATAAACCGACACCCACGAATGCTGGCATATCTGACCAAGATCTTGCTATGGAAGAGAGTTTTGCTATCCAAGAAACCTGCGCTCTCTGACGTCTTCGCTGCTTTCGCTTGGACACAATATGAGCCCAGCGGTACATAGCCTCCGCCATGAGGACATACGATCCACCAAGAACAGCCATTACTCCCAATGAAACTAGAAGCTGAAGCTCAACACTTAGAACGTTCACATAGACTTGAGCGTGCCATAGAATCGGAATCTGAACAAAACCAGCTATCGCTAGGAATATGATAATGAGACCGGGCTTGCTGCCGCGTCTCCACCAAACTGCAAGGCTCATTGATTCTCACCAGATGCGTGAATGTCAGAGCGGACATCGGTCCGCACTTTAAGGTTTTGGAACATTCCAGATGATGGTCTGCCTATGTTTTAGAGGCTTGAATTTCAAACCAAGCACCATTGTCTCGAGAAGATAAATCGAATCCAATGGACCTCACTAGATCCGCAACTCTGTCAAGTATCTGATTTTGCCCTCCTCTAACACCATATCCTGTCTGTGACACAGAACCATCTGGAAGAGTGAAGTGACCCCAGAAAATAAGACGTTCACAGTCTTCATCTATTTTGCTAGATAGAATAGATAATCGACCATCGGTGACTAAAACTCGATGAGCTTCTTTTAGTACACTCTTTTTTATGGACCAGTCGCTCATGTATTCTAAAGAGAACCACAGCGTTACAACATCAAATACTCCATCGCGAAAACTCAAATGCTGTCCATCTCCTACAAACCAGTTTGCAGGTGGTCCGTGTATCAGAGCTTCTCGTATCTCACTCATTCGGATATCGACAGCACAAACCCTCGTTCCCTCTATCCTAGAAACCAGTCCTTCTCCCCCTCCCCCAATATCGAGGATTAGGCCTTTAGTTTCGATATGCTCAAGTGTAATCTCTTGAACAGGGATTGTAATCCTTGATGATGAGTTTCTTGTCATGGTGTAGACACATCAATGATTGTACCTTCCAAACCTTATATTCTTTCGAGCTAACGTATCATAAAGTGGTTAGGAATGGCAAGGGATAATCCATATGTACCTAAAGCGCGATCAGTAAACCTTGGAAAATTCATACTAGTACTCTCCTTCTTCCTGCCCTACATTTTTGCGTATCCAAATCATGAGACTTTCATGTCTTTTATGATATATGCTCCAAATTGGGTACTCCAAGAAAGGTCTAGTTTAATATACGGTGGTTTTTCTCCTATGGCACTGATAATGTTCCAATTCTGGTTGCCGTATACATTCATTGGATTTCAGGCATATCGGTACGCAAAAGGACGATGTTCTGGCGAGAAGTCCTATCTCCTAAGTGTGATTTTGTTAACAATAGTTGCGGTTCTTCTTGTTCTCCCTCTATCTCTCATGCCATCTGGAAGTACAGGCACTGAAGACATCTATACAACATACGTACCCCTACCATTGATCTCTGTGATTGCCTTTCTATCAGTTCGGCGGCTTGCACCAACTAGAGTCGTTTCTCCTTGGACTAAGGATACTGAAGAAATAAAATCTGATACTAAAGAAGAGTCAGTGTGGCCAGAGTGAATTCCTACTCCGTCGAATCAACGCTCTCCACAAATTCATTGATGTCATCCGTAAAATTATCAAAATCTGGAATAATCTCCAATGCTTTCTGATGAGCCTCCTCTGCTTCTTTACTTCTTCCTGCACGATGAAGCAAACTGATCAAATTCAACCAACCAACATAATGCTCTGGACGTATCTTGATTGACCTTCTGAGAGCCTCTTCCGCCTGTTGGATTTCTCTGACAGATGAAAGTACAACACCAAGATTCACCCATGCATCTGCATTTGAGGGATTTAGTTCGGTGGCCCTTCGAAAAGCAATTGCTGCATCATCTAGTCGATCTATCACATTGTAGACACATCCTAGGTTATACCAAATATAAGAATCCTCATTATCATTTTCAAGTCCTCCCTTGAAAGCTGATTCTGCCTCGTCAAACCTGTTCTGTAGAAAGAGCGTCGCTCCAAGATCACACCAAGCTTGAGCATTGCTTGGGTCTAGATTAATTGACTGGCGAAACGATGTTTCTGCTTCCGTGAGATGATTCGAATTATACAACTCGCTTCCAAGATCATACCACACCTCAGCATCTTCGATATCATATCCCATCTTCTCTAGTTCTTCAGTCAATTCTCTCAATACAGCTGCATCCATGGTCTCTACCACCCATTGTATGTGAATATCTCATGATATTCAAGAATGTTCCACAATAACTTGTGTTTCAAACCTTTTGCCTTCAGACTCTTCTCACATTGAATTTCCTAGCAATGGACAATCCAAATAGAGTGTGATTGCTTCAAGCGTAATAATCATGTAATTCAACATTCTGTAATCACTTGGCAAAGTTTGGAAATGATTTGTGATTTAGAAATAATCATTCTCTTCATCGATTTCTTCTGGCGTACTCAATCGTGCTTCAATCCTATCAAAGAAAGGAATTGTTACCACCATTCCACCATTGGGATATTCCCTCAAGATTCTCCCTTTTCTATAGAGTGTAATATGTATCCTTGAATCATAAATTTTGACGTAAATCTTGATATAGCATGCAACCAGAAGAATGATGATTATCGAGAGATAAGCAATTGCTTGTAAAGGATTGGCAACAAACCAATCCACAATCTGTAATAAAATCATTAATCCCCTCTTGTATTCAACTGGCAAATTGTTCTGTCTGAATCCCCATATTTCCTTTGAAACACTCCATAATTCTTTTAACCATAACATCAAGCTATGCGACTGCGCACACAGTGTGCAAATGGGCCGGTAGTTTAGCCTGGTAGAATGTTAGCGGGTGATTAGTTCCCTGCTAACATGCCACAAATGCCTCCTTGGCAGTTGTGACGCACTTCGCGTGCATCCAAACTGGAGGAGGTCTCGAGTTCAAATCTCGACCGGTCCACCACTTCTTAACAAATCGAGTTATGTGACATCATCTATCATAATATGCTGAATTTCAGAGTAAGAATGATATCTATTGTCCATGACTCCGGAATAGAACTGGCTTGAAGCCAAAGAATCCAGACATA
>JAOUFI010000081.1 GCA_029858305.1 Candidatus Thorarchaeota archaeon | reverse complement strand
ATTAGTGCAAGTGAAATAAAACAAGCCTGGGATCGAATTCTTGAACCAGCATTAAAAGAGTTCATGGAACTATCCGAAATTAAAAGGACCTCCGAGGCAGATTGGGGCAAAGACAGCCGCATTCACCAGTTCAATACCAAGGTATTGAAAGCTATTCGGCTACTTGACACGGGAAAACGTGGCTCTCTAGGTCCAACTCTGGATGAAATTGCTCAAGAAGCCGGAGTTGAACGCTATATTGCTGCAGAGACCTTGGCACGGATGAAGGACGGAGGGGTTCTTTATGAACCCCGACCAGGTCACTACAGACTTGTGTAAGTCTATGGGAATGCTTTTTTGAACTCTTCTGGCTCTTCGCCCTCTTCAATGATTTCGATGTCTTGAACACCAACACGCTCTGCGTCATATCTTCGAGCGAGGATATTCCCATCGAATTTCTCTCGGGCTGAAGCTTGCTTTCCTCGCCACACCCATATATCGTCCCAAGTGTCGAGAATAAAAACATCATCCGACTTCAATGAATTCTTGTTTAAGGGAACTTCTGCGAAGAAGGTCTCATCACCTTCACGATGCACTTTCCAGAGCTTGTACTCATGAGTTTCGAGGTGCACTTTCCTAAGAATTCCCTCAGTATCTTCATCAGTTAGTCTGAAATCATCAAACAAGGCTTTGAACTCAGGAGGTTCATTTCCTCCCTCGATACGGTCGATGTCCGCCTTGCCTTCTCGATTTGTGTCCCGCATTACTGCAGTTGCTGCAGTCAGGAATTTTTCGTCAACGGTCGACTTGGGGCCAATCCAGAGGTATATTTTCAGGCCTGCATCTACTAGATAGCAGTCTCCTCTTCCGAATGCCCCTGGATCTGGCATCTTGACAAGACGGCCCTTCTGAATGTGAAAAACCATCGGTTCTGGCATAACTTTTCCATTGTCTAATCTTGACTTAAGTGATATTTGCGTGTCTTTACCCCACCAAATTTAGAGTAACATTGTAGGAATATTCATGCAATCCTCCGTAACTCCAAGCCCATGTTTTCATGGTTGAAGGCACTCCTGTACTCATAGAGCAAACACAATTCCAGCCAGTGCCCCTATTGACGCTATATGAAACATATCCAATGTAGAATGAGTTACCCTGGAAATGTGAAATGTAGGACTCTGCTGTAGCATTTATTGGCTGTACAAAATTGTCTGGATAAAACGAGTCTAGAAGATTCCAAGGTCCTCTTGGAACGAAGCATCTTGAAACAAGGTTATTCATCTCAAATATCAGGTTCAGGGGTATTGCAGTCCCATTTTCAAAGCTCAGGTTTGTCTTCAAATACTCTATGATATATTCTGCATAGATCTTTCCATCTATTATAATTGAGTCCATAGGAAGAGAAACTATCTCGACCATAAGTCTGGTATTATTCAAAACCGCCTGTGCGACAGGGAATAATACATTCCCGGTCTCACTATACCCATCTACAGATACTTCAAAGATGAAATGTTCACCTTCTTGCACCTGCCATGTGAAATATAGATAATCTCGAAGACTTTCTGTTGATACTGAAACAATTAGTGTCACTATTAATGTTAGAGCAACAGCAGTCATCATTTTCTTGCGATATTGCATGGCAGTGCTCTCCTAAACAAGAAGATACAGATTCATCCTACCTTTTGGTCGTTATGCTTCACAAATACATATTGTTCTTATCTCCGGGATGCACACAATGGGCGAGAGTTATCATGCCAGAGCTCCCAGAATTGCTTGTGATTAGTGAACATATCACAAATCTATTGGCAGGTCATGCGATTTCACAGATTTCAGTCTATAACCATATTGTCATTCATGGACTCACTATTGAGGAATTTTCCAGAGGTGCAATTGGAGAAACAGTCCAGAAGTGCGAAGCTGATGGGAAATTTCTGATAGTGCACCTTAATGATCACGATATAGTCATTAATCCTATGCTAACTGGGAGATTTAGAGCATTCAAACGATATCGAAATCCAACAAGAATAGATATGGTTTCTATTCAAACTGATGGTCCTTCTCTGTGGTATTCGGACACCAAGAAGATGGGACGTGTATATCTTGTCCCAAGAGGCGATTATTCTTTGGTGGCTGGGTTTAGCGGCCGTGGTCCATCGGCGATGAATCCCACATTGTCTCTGGAGGATTTCACACTACGAATTAAGCAGTTTAATGGGCAGATAAAGAGTGTCTTGCGCAATCAGCGGTTCTTGAAGGGTATAGGAAACGCCTATGCTGATGAGATTCTTCTTTATGCTGGTATCCTGCCCTTCAGAAAACGGGTCTCGCTAAGTCTTCAAGAGATTGAAATGCTCTATCTATCAATGAAGAAGGTTCTTTTTCGCATCGAAGAAATTCTTGCGGAGCGATCTTTAGATGATATCACCACAGAGAAACGAGACTTCTTGATGATTCACAATAAGGGGGGAGGTATATGCCCTCTATGCGGTGGGCGAGTTTCTGAGGTGCGCGCAAACCGTTTCAAGACAAGTTACTGCCAGACATGTCAAAAATAGCATTGTGTCATAATACTAATCAGGTGGCTATGTTTCTATTACATAAGAAAATGGGAGCTGATAAAATATGGACAAGTGGGAAGAGGCTTTTCTTCGAGAGTTAGTTGAACTAGATACTAATAGCGACGAAAAGAAGAACTATCAAGAATGTGCTGAGGTAGTCAAACGGTATTGTGAAGAAGCAGGGCTCAAGGTAGAAGTTTTTGATTCCAATCATGATAATAAGTCCCAACCGAACATCGTTGCGACAATGGATGCTGGCTCAAAGACAACTGTTCTCCTCTGTACACATTATGATGTTGTACCCCCTGGAGATATAGAAGACTGGAAATACCCTCCATTCAAACTAACCCTGAAAGAAGGGAAGGCGTACGGTCGTGGTGTCAGTGACAATAAGGGGAACATAGTCGCCTCTGTGAGTGCTGCAAAACAACTCATCAAGAGGGCTACATCTAAGGTGAACTATAAGATACTTATTAGTCCCAACGAAGAGATTGGTGGTGATTGGGGTATCGACTACCTCATGAATGGGCCTCCTAAAATCCGCGGGAATTTTGGCATTGTCGTGGACTCTGGACCAGAGTACGTGAGTATTGGAGCAAGTGGTGTTATCGCAGGAACAATAACCGTTCATGGTGTCCAAGGTCATGCAGGTTACCCATTCAAATTTGCCAATGCGATTCATCTCTCTATTCCATTGATGCAAGTCATGCTAGATTATGTTGACATTCGACGAAATGTCGAATCTACGTTTCCAGCTCCTCCAGGTAGTCCACATCAAACCCTCTGGGGCCGATTCTCAATGACGGTCTACAAGGCAGGAAGCAAGACCAATACGATTCCTGGAAAAGCTGAGATTTCTTTCGATTGCAGAACCATTCCAGAGGAAGATGTAGAAATTGTTGCAAAGAACTTGGCGGAGTTTCTCGAAAAGGCTAAGGAGGAAACCTGCGTAGAAGCGACGCTTGATTTCAAGACTAAACATGCTGGATGGGGCTCTGACCAAGAAAACAGCTACATCAAGAAACTCCATTCAAGCGTCAAAGAGGTTGCATCCCCAGACATTCCAATCTCTGCAGACTTAGGTGGTAATGATGGCCACTATTTCACAGCCCATGGTATTCCAACTGCTTGCTTTGGAACACTGCGTGATGACAATAACTATCATGGAATAGACGAGTTTATGCATATATCCGACTTCGAAACAGTCAAGAACGTACTAATTCATTTTGCAGAGACGTGTGAGTAAATGGTCGATATACATGACCTTGAAATAGGTGCTCCGGGACCCTTCCTTCCTCCATGGGAAAACGCTTTGAAGAATGCCAAGACAATAGACTCATTGGGTTATGATAGCATGGCCTTTCCGGATCATTTTGCTGGTTTCATTCCTGAAAGCGTTTGGACTGCTGACATTACTCCTCTGGCGTTTCTTCAACAATCGCCACACACGTACTATGAATTAGGTACCATTATGGGTGCATGTGCAGCTGTAACCGAGAAAGTGAAGCTTATCTCTTCTGTCACGGAGCCTATCAGACGACATCCTGTGCTCATTGCGCAGACATTTCTGACACTAGATCAGATCAGTGGCGGACGAACGGTCCTCGGAATTGGTGCTGGCGAACTTGAGAATATTGAACCTTATGGTCTCAACTACAGTGGACAGGTAGGAAAACTCAAAGAGGCTCTTCAGATTATTCGGTTAATTTGGGAAACCCATGAACCCTTCAATTTTGAGGGGAAGTACTGGTCCTTGAAGGATGCTGTGATGTCCCTGCGTCCCTCTACTGAGGGAAGACCTCCTCCTATCTGGATTGCTGCTCTTGGCCCAAAGATGCTTGAGATTACTGCAGAATATGGTGATGGGTGGATACCAACCCTTTTACAACCAGATGTCTATGGCGAAGGCCTCAGGACTATACAAGCTCGTAGGAAGAAGATGGATAGAACTGGCCACTTCACCGCTGCACTTTGGAACTGGTGTATTTTGGATAGCGAACCGTCTGAATGCGAACGGATGATGAATACTCCCTTGGCAAAAGCATTCGCACTTCTATTGCCCGCAAGCGATTGGAGGAAATTAGGCTATGAACATCCATTTGGAGATGAGTTTCATTCTCTGAAAAATTACATTCCAATGCGCTATGATAGAGAAACGACTCTAAGAGCAATTGATGCAGTTCCTCAGGATGTCTTAGAGAATTTCTACATGATGGGTGATGCAGAAACGATAATCAAGAAACTCGAGGAGTACTGCGCACAAGGTCTGCAGCATATTATCCTCTGGAATACCACTGGAATGTACGATCTCTCGAAGACTAGGTCTTCTTATAGTGTGATGAAGGAGATTCTTTCGTATGTCAAGGGATAGAATCGTCCTAGTCACGCAGAACAAGCACAAGCTTGCAGAACTGAAACCCCTCTTTGACGAGTTCAATGTCCCTTTTGATACCACTGATCTAGAGAAACTTGAGATTCGGTCTCAAGATGTTGAGGATATCGCACTGACTGCAGCAAAACATGCCCATGGGATTCTGAACCGACCCGTTGTCGTGGATGACACCGGATTCTTTGTTTCTGTTCTAAATGATTTTCCTGGGTCTTACGCAGCGTATGTCCTTGAAACTATTGGCTATCAAGGCATCCTCAGACTTATTGAGGGAGCTTCGGACAGGTCTGCAAGGTTTGTGACAGCTGTTGCGTTTTGTGATGAGAATAATCTGAAATCTTTCATAGGTCAAATGTCTGGTATAATCAGTGAAGTTCCTTCAGGTAAGGGCGGATTTGGCTATGATCCAATTTTCATTCCAGATGGCTTCTCTACTACATACGCTCAGCTATCGCTCTCCGAGAAAGTCCAAATCTCGCACCGAACAAGGGCTTTTAGAGCCTTTTTGGAGTGGAGAACGAGCATAGCTGAGAATCCTTAAGTTTGAATGCGACGACCTAAAACTCGGTGTTATGGATGTCCGTAAGTGAGGCAACTCTAAAAGCTCTCAAACAGCTTGGACTTACTGAATATGAAACAAATGCCTATCTGACGCTTGTAGCTGGCGGTCAGATGGCTGCTTCGGAGATCTCTGCAAAGTCCAAGGTGCCATTCTCTCGGATATACGACGTTCTTGGCCGCCTAGAAGAGAAACAATTCATTCAAGTTCGCAAAGGTCGCCCCACATCATATGTTGCAAAAGCTCCTACCGAGGTGATGCGACTCATTCGGCTTGATTGGGAGGAGAGGCTTAAGGAATCAAGTCGAGTAGTTGTAGAAGAGCTTCAACCCCTATTCGAGCAGGAAACGAAGGTAACAACAAGGGATGTATTTGTCATTCATGGGCGCGCTTCAATTCTTGCAAAAGCCATGGAGATGCTTGATTCTGCCAAAGAAGAGGTTCTTCTCTCGTTGCCATCATTTGACCTCTCAGCTGACGATGTTGATACGGTAGTTGAGCGAGTCCTAGGAGTCAAAGCCAAAGTACGTATTCTTACATCATCAATTACAGATACCCTCAAGGATCTCATTCCACACCAGTTCGAAGTTCGAACACGTGATCGCGTCTTTGGTGCAGGTTTGGTTGTTGATCATAGAGACACTCTGATTATGTTAGCTGGTGGCCAAGATAGTGACGAGTTTCTTGGTATTTACAGTAGCCATGCAATCTTCGCCGCCATGTCTAGTAGTTATTTCGAATCCCTCTGGAAAGACTCCAAACAAATCTGAGCTTAAATTCTCTGCAAAACATATTCTACCGTTAGTAACACTCGCTTTGAACTATCACGGTGGGACAAATGGTGACGCAGTCAGATTCAGATGACCGTGTTCAGGACGACAAGCTAATGCCCGATGATGACACTTTGAAACTTGAGAAGAAATTATCTCCAAGTGCCCAAGCCATTCTGAGGTTTGTAAGAATATTCGAAGAAGGAGGGAAAATTGATGTAATGACAGAAGATGCTGATTTTTTTCGATTGCAACAAATCGTAACATCTTACCGTGGAAGTTTGTATGTTTCCCTCATGAAACGATTGGGGCAAGTTCTCAAACTTGGCGGCGTAGAGATCATCACACAACGGGATGTTATGAGTCTCATCACACAGCTGTGGGAGGATAACATCTCTATGCTCTCAAAGACAGAATTGACCTTTCTTGAAGCCGTAGTTCACAATCCTGGTGCTTCCCTAAAAGACCTCTCATTCAAAGCGAATCAGACCTACTCTCAATGCCGTCGCGCGCAGAAGCGTCTCTTTGATAGTGGTGTTTTGAAAATCGGTGGTATGATAAATGTACACAAACTGGGTCTCGAACGCGTTCTGATAGTCTTAGAGAATCCTTCTTTTGTATTGTCAGGTCCTTATTGCCAAAAGAGTCTCTTTATTGATGATAATGATGGATCACCACTTGTTCTCACAGTAGCAACAGTTCCGTTTTCTAAACGAAAAGAATTCCTCGATGTTGTTCGGAGCTTAAGGAATTCTAGTACAAACACTAAAGCCTACGGATTGTCCGCAGGTCATCCCAATTTCAATAGTATCTACTCTACTCAACAACAGGGATGGAAGGCTCTGGATCTATTCCACTTCCGCCTTATGTTGCGAAAGGGCAGTGATCCTATCACTATTTCAGGCGCTCCTTTATCAGCCGCTTCAGAAATTGTACGAATCAAAAAATCAGACACTTTGGTGATGGATGCGCTTGTAGAGAGTCTGGATGGGACTGCAAATGATATCGTGAAAACTACGAATCTTTCTCAGAGTTCAGCTTTTCGAAAAAGGGCCGGTCTTCTTAACGATGAAATAATTCTCCCTCGTGCACGAGTGAATATACCTCAATTGAGTGATCGTATTGTCGTAGTTTGTAGTCCAGAAGTCGGTGGCAATATCAACCCTGGATGGCATAATTTGCCTTTGACCTACATGAGCCAAATCTCTAATCTCGAAGATAAATCAGATAAGAAGATGCTGTTCATTGCTGCACTCCCCACTGGTCTAGGCAAGTCTGTATTAGATGTGCTCGATGATGAAACCTCAAAGGTCGATGATTATTCTGCATGGATTATTGATGCAGCAATCGGTGGAACAACCAAGGTTTCTCCAATGTACGATCGTCGTCGAAACACTTGGGCATGGGATGTTTCTCAACACTTCGATGTGACAACATACAGTGTTATGAGAAGAGAGGCAAGCCCGCACAACATTCCTATTGATCTAGCGTAGAAACAACTAAGCGGCAAAACCCATATCTGTACAATATCTTAGGACCAAAGTGAGTAGTTCATGATAGATATTGTGTTCCTCGGTACTGGAGGAAGTATGCCAACAGAAGGTCGCAATCTGCCTGCAATTGCAATACGGTACCTAGGATGGATCTTTCTATTTGACTGTGGCGAGGATGTTCAACGTCAATTCGAGCGAGCAGGTCTTGGATTGAACAAGAACATGTCTATATTCATAACTCACGGTCATAGCGATCATTTAATTGGCCTCCCAGGTCTCTTATTGAGATTCTCTCTTCTTGGGCGACTAAAGCCATTGACTATCTATGGACCAAAGGAACTCATTGAATATGTCAAAATCAGTCAATCAACTATCAATCTTGGCACGACCTTTGAAACTGTAGTATATGGTCTGACTGAATCTGGTATAATATTTCAGGAGAGTCCCGTTACTATTCGAGCCTTTGAGGTCGACCATCGAGGATTTGCACTTGGATATGAAGTTCTCTTTCAGAATCCAACGGGAGAATTCATTCCAGAGAAAGCTGAGGAGTTGGGTGTACCTAAAGGTCCTCTTTGGAGTACCCTTGCAAAAGGAGATTCAGTAGTTCTAAGTGATGGTACAATCATCAATCCTGAAGATGTTACAGGACCACGTCCAAGACCCCTGAAAATAGTTTACTCTGGGGATACTCGTCCCTGTCAAGCACTCCGAGAAACATCGAAGGATGCAGATGTTCTCATCTCAGAGGCAATGTACACAGCAGAACATGCAATTCTTGCCCAAGAGCGAGGTCATTCAACAGCTGAGGATATTGCCAAGATGGCTTCTGAAGTTGGAGTCAAGCTTCTTGTCCTTACTCATTATAGTCCTCGTTACTATGATGGTTCAGCAATCTTGGTCGAGGGGAAGACGTATTTTCCTAATACTATTCTCGCTCGGGATTTACTTACAATCTCCCTAGATAAGGAGGGAGCATACTCGATCAAAGAATCAGTAACCACAGACTCCAGCTAAAGAATGAGTCTAATTGCCTTCAGGGGGTGGTGTAGCAGCATTCTCTTAAGAATTCGATTCCAGATGTCTGCATTTGGTTTTGCTCTAGCCAAGATATCCGTCATGTATTCTCTCATTAAAGCATCCTCTTTGGCAATTTTGCACAGAAGTTCGATATTCGTATTTGACTTGTATAGAATCTTAGCAAGAGATCTCAACTCTTTTAATTCCCTTATTATTCCCTGTTTCAACCTTTGTTCATAATGAATTATTAGGCCTGATGATTTTTCGCTAACCGAGTTGAAAGCAATGTCAGCTGCCAGTATCCCTGACTCGATGGCATATGAAATTCCTTCACCTGATATAGGTGATGCGAGACCAGCAGCGTCTCCTATGAGCATTGAGCGTCTTGTCACGTAGCGACCTGCTAAGCCGCCGAAAGGGACTCGTGTTGCTACTTCTCCAGTAATATCAAGTTTACAGCCTACTGTCTTCTCAATGAGTGTGATGAATCGCTCCCATTTGTGACGAAGCCCCTGTGCCTTATCCATCCTGCAACCTATCCCAATGTTGAGTGATTCACGTAGAGGGAAACACCATCCATACCCCAGTTCAACTAGTCCGAAGTATAGATTTAGAACGGTCAGACCGCGCCCCTCCTTGTGTGTCGTAACTAGCTCAATGTGCGATGGATCTGTTGGAACTTCTGCATTGATACAAACGGCGACAGAATTTGGATCCCACCTATCCCTGATTCTAAGTTGATTACTTGTAATTCCATTGACTCCATCAGCTCCTACCAATAGATGCGCTTTGTACGACTCACCAACTCCCAAAGCCCGTATACCTTTTCGAAGCTGCTCGATTGCGACGACTTCCGTTCCCTGTATGACCTCTGCACCTGCCTCAATTGCTTTCTTTAGAAGGAAATCATCGAATCTCCTTCTCTGTATCAGGTATCCCTTGAATCCGTCACGTGTCAAGACCGTTTGTTTTCCATCTGGAGTGTGAAGGAGAGCTGCTTGATACTCTCTCTCGAAAAGATGTGAAATATCAAAATCAAGAAGATCTACAGCTCGTGGACTGAGTGCTCCTCCACAGGGTTTCTCTCGAGGGTGTACCGATTTCTCAATAAGAATAACATCTAATCCCTTTTCTGCCGCTCTTCTAGCACAGGTTGCCCCTGCTGGTCCTCCACCTATGACTAGAAGGTCATACAATCATAATCACCTAACTAGTAATTATATATCACAACATGAATAAATCTACTAGTGTGTTTCCTGTGTGGGGAATGCCTCAATGACCTCTAAAGAAACTGTAAAAATATGTTTGATAACTACGGGCGGGACGATTTCAAGCATCTATGACGAACACACGCAAGCTCTCAGACCCGGGCTCTCTGTGGATGAGCTCCTAAACAGG
>JAOUFI010000080.1 GCA_029858305.1 Candidatus Thorarchaeota archaeon | reverse complement strand
CCCAAAAAACCAAGGCCGAGTAGGAATGATGTTACTAGTGTGCCTGTCTGCCGAGGGAATGTCCACATCACTCTTGTGAGAGCAAGAGACCTCCCCCTTCTAGATTGACTTACTTCTCCCATGAAGAGTGAATCAAACGCAGGTTCAGCCATATTTGCCACACCCATCCTTGCAATGTAGAAAACTGCCATGAGCAGAAATGGTGTATAGACCATTCCTATTGTCAGTATAGGTGCAAGAATATAGAGCGTTGATATCATTTTGATCTTGCCCACTCTCTCACTAGCTAGCCCAACAAAGAGAGCGCCAGAAGCTAGAGTAATATTGGAGATGGCAGGGAGACTCCCAAGTACGACCTCACTAGGACTGAACATGTCGTTTATCCATGGTATGATGTATGGGACGACCATTCCTGAGCTAAATCCCATGATGAGTCGACTCATGCCGAAAAGGGTTGCAGTGATGGCGTCATTCCTTGAATCTGGTTCTTCTAGTTGAGGTCCTTCGCTTTTGCTGCTGACACTCTGGGCTTTCTGGGGGAGATTTCTTCGAAGCCATCGTTCTGTACCTAGACCTACAATTCCAGTAGCAATACGAAGACCACCCCACATAAAGAATACCATAGAGTATCTTGCTATCTGCGGATTGATGCCTGGCAATGCTATTGGATCGAGAATGAAGCCTGCTATTAAAGGTCCAACAACAGCAGCCATTGTGCCAGCTGCCATTGTAATTCCAAATGACCGTGTTCGTTCTTCACCCCTATCCGTATAATCTGCAACTAGTGTTTTTATTGAAGTCATAGTGAAGCCGGTACCAATACCTGTGAGCGCATACAGCAACAAAATCGTCATCGTATCAAAAGCGAATGGCATCAGGAGGAGACCTGTCCCTGACACCAATCCTCCTATTAGAATTGCAATACCTCGTCCATGTTTGTCGCTCAGTGTTCCAGCTGGAAACAGAGCGAGAGCTTGGACATAGCCTGCAACAGCAACAATCAATCCATAGAAAGCATCAGTATTGACATCGGTCCCACTAAAAAGAAAAACAACAAACAGAAAAAGAACGATCTCCCGAAATGAATTGCTTAACCGGCTCAGTGCTGTCAGGAGTGATAATCCCATAACTTTTGAAGCGTCAGATACTCCGTTCGAAAAATAGGGGGTTGGTTCTTGGTCCACGCCTAGTTCACTATCCTGAGGTTCTGTGGAACCGGTAAAACTCCTTCATAACTGTTTCAGTGATATGTTGGATTAAGCTACAATTACATGACCTGCTCGTGTGGACTACGCGGCGATTTTTCTCCCTGTCCTGAAACATGAATCTCTTTCCATTCTCCCTTCATCTTCAGATATCCCGCTTTTTCTGCAGCATCATGCAATTCTTCAACGATACCGACGCACTCTCCTTTCGAGTCCCAGATTGGATAGATGTATTCAAAGAGCATTCGCCCTCTAAAGTTGACCCATCCCTCGTAATGATCCATCACTCGATTCTTTAGATCTGAGATCATCTTCAGCACAGGACCTTCAGAAATCTCTCCGTGGCATCGTAAAATTGAGGATCCAATTCTTTTGCTTGGCTCCTGCTGTAGCATCTCTCCTGCAAGTTTATTGAATAGAGTAATCATATTATCGCTGTCAACTATTACAATTCCAATATTCAGATTATCCACAATATTCCTCAGGACATCGATTTTCAGTGTCACATCTATCGCCAAAATAGACTCAGTCTACCATGAGATATTAGTGTTGGTGAATCTGCATAAATTTCGGTACATTCAAATCTATAGTAATATACCCACAAGCACAGTTAGGAGGTTGTTTGCAATTAGCCCACCGACCGAATCACCCACTGATTTTGATAGGAACATGTATTTTGATATCCTTCGTGAGGATCCCCCTCTCCGAAGATATGTTTCCAGAGGCGATACGAGGGATGATGTTGATATACCTAATCCGCACAAAGATGCGGATCGCGCGATATTTCGAGTTGTACGATTCACAATGAAAGATTCCCTCCCCAGGTTCCAACCTATTCTGGGAACTGCTGGAATTGGCAAAACGCACATGTATTGGGTGCTAAAGGATCAGGAGGAGTACTTTGCAGCTGGACGTTTTCTTGCTGTGTATGTTCCATCCCCTCCATCGCCAGTACGAGTTCCTCTTCACCTGCACGCCTGCATTGTTGATGAAGCTGGGGACAGGCTGTTTGAACAAGCTGTTGATATGCTGATTATGAAATTTGGCGGATTGAAGGGAGTCACTCACGAAATCTATGATTATACCTATGCCTTGGAGCGATTACTAGTTGATTATCCTGGTATTTCCGCAGATGTAGTTAAAGTGCTACTTAGATATCGACTTGATCCCGCAACACGCGACTTAGCAAGACGATGGTTGCTCGGAGATGCATTGAGCGATGAGGAAATTGATCGTCTCGGTGTGCGTTCCATCCTTGAGGAAGACGATGTCACGATGGCAACAATCAAACTATTGGCTGAAGGTTCTGAGGTGCCAATTCTCTTATTTGTGGATGAGATGGAAGGTCCCTACAACACATATGGTGAAACTGGCGAACGTCATTTCCTCGAGGTTCTAAAGCGAATCTACAACGAATCGAAAAACATCGTGATTGTTACGTCATGCTTGACAGACATTTGGGATCGTATCTATAATTTAGCAGATGGACCCATGCGCTCTCGGATGGAATCACCTGTAGAACTAGCTCCCTTTGCTCGAAATGATATCTCAGCTTTTGTCACTGAGAGCATGGCGCGATATTGGCAGCAACAGAACATTGAACCTCCGCCTTCTCCTTTATTCCCATTCGAAGATAGTGATATTGATGAGGCCTTTGAGCATTCAAATGGTAATCCAAGGGAAGCCATCAAACATCTCATTCCCAAGTTAGATACGATATTGTTCGATATGCCTGTTCAGGAAGTGGCTGAGCAAGATGACTATGTGATTAAACTTACATCTACAGTAGTCACTAGCTCAATTGTTGAAGCCTTAATTCTTGCAGGAGAACCATTAGGCATCACAATTAATCTTCTCATGGCTTCTGAAGAAAGCCAGAAGCAAAAGTCAGCAGTTGTTGAATTATCAAGGGGCGAACTAACTCGTCGGGTTGGGATTGATGTACCAAACATCAAAGACTGGGATCGAAGTGGAGGAGTTGGCGCTTTCTATGCGGGAA
Source organism: Candidatus Thorarchaeota archaeon (assembly GCA_029858305.1). Classification (GTDB taxonomy): domain Archaea; phylum Asgardarchaeota; class Thorarchaeia; order Thorarchaeales; family Thorarchaeaceae; genus SMTZ1-45. Next base: position 6,970 of record JAOUFI010000080.1, on the reverse strand, counting down.
AACGGCTAAAGGGTCTACTCGATGATAATACCATAAGTTCTGCAATTCTAGCAGTTCCTTCTGCGACAAAAGGAGTCAAGTTTGACTCTTTGACACAAGAGATTGGTTCAAGCTTGTTTGTCCTACGGATGGATATTGACACAGCAACTTCTCTTGTACAGGATACCACTGAGGGTAAGCTACCTCATGGATTTGGTGAATCCTTCAGAGGCTATGTGGACTCATTATTTAATGAGTGACAATTAATTCAATTCGCAAAGAACGTGAAGTGAATACCATGTCTATTTGATCTGATATCCTCTCTTCTAGACAGTAGATGCCTGTTCTTCAGAAGGCATTTTGTTTTCATCTTTCTTTTCTTTGAATAGAAATTCTGGTAGTATCAAGAGAGCAATAAAAATCACAACAACAATTGCAAGTCCATAAGGCTGGTGAAGGAAAAGCGTAATATAACCAAGGTATGGAATTGCCAAAACCACAACACCGACGATGTCCTCATAGATTCGATAGCCTGGATCCCGTGCTGAATTGTTATCGCCTTTCGTATAATAGTGATATTCACTTCCAACTAGTTGACGTTCAACAACTCGATGTACTATTGGTTTATCATGCCAATCTGCTGTGTATACGATAATATTCCCCTCTATGATGTCCTCTGGAGCATGTGCCTGAAGAACCAATAAATCGCCAACATTCAAATTTGGAATCATTGATTCACTCTCAACTACAACGAGAGGGCTTGATGTCCCCATAGCTATTGTGAAGGCACCAAATGCACCCAGTGTTGCACCTATGATTATCAGAATTATGAAAACAGTCTTCACTAATTCAGGCTGCTTACTCCAATTAAGAGATTGACGTGCTTTCTTCATCGTGAAGACTCCGTGTTGAGCCTTCTTCAATTCTCTAATAAAACTGACGCAGAAAGTGAATTAATGTCTCCATTTTCTTGCTGCTGAATTGATGATACTCAGGACATCTGCAGCTTCTGCTCTCATATCAGGTTGCCAGTTTCTGACATCCTTTACCTTATCTTTCCCTGCGGTCTTCGATAGGAATTCTCTAATCATGCGTATCTTTTTCTCTTCTGCTTGAGTAGCCCGCATCGCTTCAACTCCAGAGGGATATCCTCCTCTTGGCACCTCGCTAGTTGAGATGATATACCAGAGTTTCTCAGCGATTTTGATAACGACTATCTGAGCCGGACACGGTTTGATGTCCTCTTCAAAGAGAATCGAGTCTCCTACTTCAATCGCACCAATAAGTGGTTTCTTCTCGCCATTGTCTTTGATATGGGTTTCATTGAACTCGAATAGTACTTTCTCAGCAGCTCCCCTGAGAATATCAAGAGAGGCTTCTACAATGATACCTCCCTCTGTATTAAGACTCATGTCTTCACTGCGTTCTCCCATGTCGATGCACCCATTAATGTCATGTAGCTCTATGTTTAATCTTTATGGCCTTAATCCATAGACAAAATTGAGTATAAAAACCGTTGTCTAAAGAGATAAAACCTAGTAGGCTACTGTGAGCTCGCCGATGAGGATAACAACTATTAGATCTGAAGGAATCTCAGCGCTCTCTTATTTTGTGAGCTCTGAACAGCAAGGGATAGTAATTGATCCGCGTAGAGATGCCTCAATCTATAATGAACTTGCACTTCGTGAGGATGTGGAGATTCTTTACATTTTTGAAACTCACAGAAATGAGGATTATGTCATCGGCTCACTTGAATTGCAATCCATGGTACCAAATGCAGAAATAGGCCATAGCGATGCAACAAACTTTCATTATGGCGAGCTTAGTCTTGCTGATGGAGAAACCTTCAAGGTCGGCAAGATGCATATTACTTGCCTAAATACTCCAGGTCATACAAACGACAGCATGTGCTATATCATCTCTGACAGAGAAGACGCTTCTGAGCCAATTGTTGCTTTCACTGGAGATACACTTTTCGTAAATGAAGTTGGGCGCACAGATTTTGTAGATATGAGTAAGCATGCTTTGATGTCACAGAAACTCTATGATAGCTTACATGGGAAGATCCTTCAATTGGGGGATGGGGTAATCATTCATCCAGGACATGGTGCAGGGTCAGTTTGTGGAGGTGCAATAGGGGATAGAGAATTTTCAACAATTGGCTTTGAGCGTTCTAATAATGTCTGGTTGAAGATGAGTGAGGATGACTTTATAGAATCGAAGATAAAACAAGAATTAACCCTTGCTCCGTATTTCAAGCACTGTGAGCTTCTTAACACAAAGGGTCCACCAGTACTCTCTGCTGGTGTTGCTCCACAGGAGCTTGATTTGGCATCATTTGAGACCTTATTATCAAATCCAAACCATGTGGTCTTGGACACTCGATCGCCTACTGAATTCTTGAATCGCCAAATACCCCGAACAATTAGCATGAGCCTTACGAATATGGGTCTTATTGCTGGATGGATATTGAAACCAAGTCAAAGTATTTCCTTAATACTAAGAAATCGTGAATACCTTGGTGAAGCTTGGAGTTATCTCGTACGGTTAGGCTTTGACAATGTCGTTGGTTTCTTAGAGAATGGCATAACCAGTTGGATTGAGAGTGGTCGTGCCACGACTTCTATCAAAACGATTTCTATTGATGACCTTAAGATTCAACTTGATAATAGAACATTGTTAGTCGTTGACGTGAGAGAATCCCATGAATATAAGCTAGAGCACATTAAAGATTCAATCTCTTTGCCACTCACACGATTAGTGGATACTGCGCCATCTTTGAAATTTGATAGGACCATAGCGACTCTTTGCCCCTCAGGATTCAGAAGCACAACAGCCGCGAGTATATTAAGTCGAAATGATATCACTAATATTCTTGCTCCCTCAGAGGGATTCAAGGGTTGGACGGCTCGAGGGTTGCCAACGGAGGAATAAGGAATGTACTGGCGAAGACCAACAGGTCGATCTGATGTAATAGCAATGCATGGAATGGTAGCTTCTTCACAGCCTCTTGCAACACAAGCCGGAATCGAAATCATACGAAAGGGGGGAAATGCCATTGATGCTGCTGTAGCTACTGCAGCTGTTTTAGATGTCGTTGAACCTTTCAGTACTGGTTGTGGTGGAGATGCCTTTGCCCTTATTCACCTTCCTGGAAATCATCAACCTATTAGTATCAATGGATCTGGTAGGTCCGGCTCAATGGCAATAATCGATAATCTACTTGATAAGAAATGGACGTCGATGCCAATACGTGGAGGAGCCCCTGTGACGGTTCCTGGCGCAATGCACTTGTGGCATCATGTTATTGAAAAGTATGGATCTCTCGAACTGAGTGAAGTCCTAGCTCCTGCAATCCATTATGCAAGCAATGGTTTTCCCGTTTCTCCCCTTATTGCACAGGTTTGGTCTCACCTTGTCGACGCACTTGTAAACGATTACGCGAAGAGCATCTATTTGATTAATGGTCGAGCTCCGAGAATGGGAGAAATCATGCGGAATAAAGATTTAGGAAAGACATTTTCAGATGTCGCTACTGAAGGCCTAAATGCCTTCTACTCTGGGAGAATCGCTGAATCTGTCGTGAAGACTGTACAGGAGCATGGCGGATTTCTCACCCTAGAGGATCTAGAGTCACATAAGACCATTGAGACTTCTGCTATTTCAACGAATTATCGTGGCATGGACGTATTTGAGCACCCACCAAATGGCCAAGGATTTGCCGCCCTCATTATGCTCAATATCATGGAACAGTTTGATTTCTCTAAGAACTCACCACTTACTGCTGAACATTATCATCTAATGATAGAAGCAAAGAAACTGGCGTATGCAGATCTTCATCAACACAATGCAGATCCCTCGTTTTATGATGTACCTCTAACATTACTTCTATCGAAAGTGTATGCGAGGAAGCGATGTAAACTCATTAATTCGGCTCGTGCTATGACAGATTATGTATCAGGAATGCCTGTAGGAGGCGACACTGTCTATCTTGCTACAGCGGACGGTGATGGTCGTGCGGTTTCCTTCATCAACAGTTTGTATATGGGTTTTGGAAGTGGTCTAGTTGCTCCTGGTACTGGAATAAAGCTACAAAACAGAGGTAGTTTATTTAGTTTAGATCCAGAACACCCCAACTGTTACGAACCTCAGAAACTACCCTTTCATACCATTATCCCGGGTGCGCTCTATCAACATCACGAGTTAGTTGGAGTCTTTGGAATTATGGGGGGTTCTCATCAAGCCCAGGCTCATGCCCAGTTTGTAAGTAATATTGTAGATTATGAAATGGGACCACAAGCTGCTCTCGATCACCCGAGATTCGACCATAATCATGACAAGAACCTCGTTGCTCTAGAGAATGGTGTCCCTCCGGCTGTGCAAGGAGAACTTAGTCGAATGGGTCACAAGCTAGTTCATGAAACTGCATCAGGATTTGGTGGTGGCCAGGCAATTCTTCGGATTGAGGATTGTTGGATTGCAGGATCCGATTACAGAAAGGATGGGCAAGCGGCTGGCTTCTAGTTCATTTACCAAGAAATTAATCAACCATGACAGTGATATAAAATCAGCATGATAGGTGATAGATGTGAGTACAGAGAATGCTGAATTTCGAGAAGAGAGCGACCTATTGGGAACCCGAATGATACCTAAGACTGCGTATTGGGGGATACAAACGCTACGAGCGCAAGAAAACTTTGGAGTGTCGCAGGTCAGTCTTTACAAGTATCCAAATTTAGTAGTAGCATTAGCCATGGTGAAAAAAGCATGTGCTTTGGCGAATCTGGACCTTGGTCATCTCAGTCCAGATTATGGTGAAGCTATCGTGAAAGCCTGTGATGAGATTATTGATGGCCAACTACTAGACCAGTTTATCGTGGACATGCTTCAGGGTGGAGCTGGAACTTCTACCAATATGTGTGTCAATGAGGTGATTGCATCTCGAGCCAATGAGTTGATTGGTGAGGTACGAAATTCATTAACCCCTATCTCTTCTCATGATCACGTTAATTTCTCTCAATCTACTAATGATGTATATCCGACAGCTATCAAGATTGCTACAATATACGGACTGAGAGAACTTTCAGCTAATCTGACAAGACTCATTGAAGCCTTAGATGAGAAAGCGAAAGAATTCGAAAACATTCTCAAACTGGGTCGAACAGAGATGCAAGATGCTGTTCCTATTACATTAGGGCAAGAATTCTCAGCATGGTCTTGCGCTCTTAGGAGAGACCTTCAACGAATTATTGCAGCAAAACAAGTTTTGAAGACTCATAATATAGGTGCAACGGCCATTGGTACTTCCTTGAATGCTGACCCAGAGTATATTGAGCTTGCAGAGAAGCACCTTATCGAGGTGACAGGTATTGAAGAGCTTACTACTGCAGATAATCTCATTGATGATACTCAGAACTCTGATGAGTTTGCTCACGCCTCGGGATTATTGAGAGTCTGTGCAATGAATTTAGGAAAAATCTGCGGTGATCTGATTCTATTGTCTTCTGGACCTGTGGGTGGATTTCATGAAATAACATTACCACCAGTCCAACCGGGTTCTTCAATAATGCCAGGTAAGGTAAACCCAGTCATTCCTGAAATGGTCACGCAAGTAGCGTTCCAAGTAATGGGGCATGACCTTGTGATTACAATTGCATCGCAAGCCGGTCAATTGGAATTGAATGCCTTCGAACCGGTTATAGCCTACAATTTCTTTCAGGCTCTTAAAGTTCTAAAAAACGCTATCCCTATTCTTACTGAGAAGTGTATCAAAGGAATAAGACCGAATCCTTCCGGCCTAGAAGTTGTTCATCGTAGCATTGGACTGGTCACTGCGCTCAATCCGATCATTGGTTATGAAGCTTCATCACGCATTGCCAAAAAGGCACTTGAAACAGGACGCCCGATTCGTGAAATTGTTCTTGAAGAAGGTCTTTTGGATAAAGATTGGCTTGATTTTATTCTGTCACCAAGCCGGATGACAAAAGCTGGAACCCTGGGTCCTAAGCATGATCATAAGACCAACGAAGAGTAATAAGAAACTCATGTGTCCATAATGACATCATAGGCTATATTGTCTGCATGGTCACCAATTCTCTCAAGATTGCGAAGTGTTTCGATGAATATTTGGTCTGCTTGAGGGTCGCAGATTCCCTCTTGCACTCGTATTGCGTGAGATGCCTTGAGTTTTCTCTCAAGAATATCGATCTTGTCTTCGAGTTTCTCCGCAATTCTTGCTTCTTCTTTACTCTTAGTCTTGAGTGAATTGATGGCTATTGTATATGTCTTTTCAACAAGATCAAACATTTCCCTAAGGTCTCTAATCCCCTCCTTTGAGAAGGTAATACCAGTTTTCAGTTTTTGATCCACGAATTCTCCGATATTAGATGCAAGATCACCAACACGCTCGATATCTGTAAGAACTGCAAGCATTTTAATTCTCCATATAATATCCTCTTCATTGAGTTCTTCTTCTCGAATCTTGTCTATGAAATCTTCAGTATCACGGCAACTCTCATCGACCTCATCCTCAAGTTTCATCACTTTTTTGGCATCTTCAAGATTCCGTGTAAGAAGTGCATTCCTACTGAGTATGATCATCTCAATCGTCTTCTCACCTGTTCGAATCAATTCACGCTCTGATTCCAAAAGGGCAGCTTGAGGCATATGTAGCATCTCATCATCAAAGAAGTGTTTTCCTATTACTTCTCCTTCCTTATCGGGGATTATTCTTTCACATAATTTGACCATGAGCCCAACGAGTGGGATGAATATTAGACTCACGATGACATTGAAGATTGTATGCGCATTTGCTATTTGGTGAGTCAGATCTGCGGATGTTATCTCAACAAGATCTGTGAACGGACCAAGGATTGGATAGAATATTGCAACTCCGGTGATGTTTATGACAGTTTGAGCCAATGCTGTTCGTTTTGCTGGTGTTGTAGCTCCGATTCCTGCAAATAGCTCAAGGAAACATGTTCCTATGTTG
>JAOUFI010000079.1 GCA_029858305.1 Candidatus Thorarchaeota archaeon | reverse complement strand
CAGTTAACGATTGAAAACGGTTATTTTTTGAGTAGAGTTTGACTGGTTCACAACCTTATTTAGGTGCAATGTTAAGCGGAAAATAATACGTTCAGGAACTGTGCAACCATGAAGAAGAAAGCGTACTTCAAGGCGGATGAAGCCAAGACAGGGCTTGGCGTTTTCAAGGGACTTGAGGTTCGAATTGGTCAGATTGTTGATGATGAGTGGGACGAGCCCATGGGACCAACGCCAATGCCGAATCCAACGAAACTCCGCGCTTGGGATCATAAACTCTTAACGAAATATCAACCATCTTACATGCCATATTGTCAGGTGTGTTGCCTGTGCACCTTTGGTAAATGTGACCTAACAGGTGACAAACGGGGTGCATGCGGAATTGATATGAAAGGCCAGCAAGCTAGAATCGTATTAGCAGCAGCCAATCTAGGATGTTCCGCGCATCTTGCACATTCAAGGCATTTGATAGACTACTTGATTGATGAATATGGACCGCGCACTGCACTCATTCAGGGTCCTGGTACAGAGATACATGCTCCTGTAACGCGACTGATTACAGGCATGCGGCCAAGAACTCTTGAGGATGCAAGCATAATCCTTGATTACTGCGAGAGCCAACTAACTCACACCCTCTCAGCGACAAACACCGGACAAGAAGGTAGCTGGATGGATTTTGAAAGCAAGGTGTTTCATGTTGGGATGGTAGATCAGTTAAGTATGGAAATCGCAGACCTTGCTCAAGTTTCGACCCTTGGTTTTCCACAAGCAGACCCAGAGGCACCACTTGTTGAATCTGGAATTGGCATGATGGACACAAACAAAGCTATCATCCTGACTATAGGTCATAATATTATTCCAGCAGCTTCAATCACCGACTACATCACCGAGAAACGTGTTGGCGAAGAAGTAGAAGTAGGTGGTATGTGCTGTACAGCTTGGGATATCACACGTAGGGATCCAAAAGCAAAAGTAGTTGGTCCAATCTCTTGGCAACTTAGATTCATCAGAAGTGGAAAAGCTGATGTCATTGTGGTTGATGAGCAGTGCGTTCGAACCGATGTTGTAAGCGAAGCAAAGAAAGTGAAAGCGCCTGTTATTTCAACCAGTGACAAAGCTGTGATGGGACTTCCAGATAGATCTGATGATGATGTTGACTCCATTGTTGAAGAACTCCTATCAGGCAAGATTGATGGCGCCTATATTCCAGATCATCATAAGGTCGGAGAAGTCGCAGTCAAGGTAGCATTAGCTATCAAACCAAGGCGACGAAAAATGAAGTTCTTCCCGACCAAGAAGCAAATTCAGAAGATGGCATTAGAATGCACAAAGTGTAGCGAATGCATTAGAGCATGTCCTAATGACCAGAACGTGATGGAAGCGGTCTTAGCTGCACAGACAGGTAATTTCGAACTGCTTCACGCTGTCTATAAGAATTGCATTGGATGCGCACGTTGCGAATCTGCATGTCCAAATGATTACGCTCTTCACAGCTGGATGGCAGCCATTGGTGAAGCTGAGTGCAAGGATGAAAGATACATGGTTAGAACAGGTAGGGGAGCTATTCAGGACACAGAAATCCGAAATGTTGGACAACCAATTGTATTTGGTGAGATTCCTGGTGTCATAGCCCATGTTGGCTGCGCAAATTATCCAGGTGGTGGACAAGATGTGCACGATATGGCTGAAGAGTTTGCCAAACGGCGATACATCATCGTGACATCAGGATGCGCGGCAGTATCTGCAGGTCATGTGAGAGATGAAAATGGTCAAACAATCTATGAACGTCGAAGTGGTGAGTTCGATGCTGGATGTGTTGTCAATGTAGGTTCCTGCGTTGCTAACTCACATATAGCAGGAGCGGCAATCAAAATCGCTGCTATCTTTGCTAAGAGAAACCTCCGAGGCAACTATGTGGAGATTGCTGATTATATTCACAACCGCGTCGGAGCTGTAGGAATATCATGGGGAGCTATGTCACAGAAAGCGGCGTCTATAGCGGCAGGATTCTGGAGACTTGGTGTTCCTGTAATTGTTGGGCCGCATGGTTCTAAATATAGAAGAATGTTGCTTGGCAATCCTGACGATGAAAGAGCCTGGACTGTCTATGATGCACGAACTGGTGACCGAGTTGTGACTGCGCCAGGGCCAGAGCATCTTTTCTATGCTGCGGAAACTGTAGCCGAAGCAAATGTCATGACTGCTAAACTTGTTCTTCGTCCTAACGATACAGGGAAGGGACGCTCCATCAAATTAAGTCACTATATTGACATTCATGAGAAGAGCTATGGATTTTTCCCTGAAGACGTATGGAAGTATATCAGACGTGACACAGATATACCAATCACTCTGAAGGATAAGATTCTAGCTCAGATGAAGGAGAATAAGTGGAAGGAAAGGAGAATTCCCGATCCTACCCTCTTAAAGGAGCAGATTATTGGAGGTGGAAAATAATGGTTATGCGACCTGTACCCTGGCAGACGGGAGAAATCTGCGGACCTGAGAGTGCAAAATCACTTACAAAGTCAGATGTACTGAAGAGAGACCTCGGAAAAGCCAAGAAACCACTTTTGATTGTGGGCTCTCAAGCTATTGATGAGAAGCACGGAAAAGGGGACATGGTAGACTACGCCATTGCAATTTCTAAAGCAGGGAATATACCCGTCGTTGCAACCGGAGGCGCAATTAAAGCATTTATTGAGAAAGGCTTTGAGGGTGCGAAATCGATGGGAGCGATGGAATTAGCCAGTCGACTCCAAGATCCCGATTGGAAGGGGCCACATGGAAAAGGACCTCATGATATGATTCTAATCTATGGAATTCCCTACTACATGCAGTGGACTCTGCTCTCCGCTGTGATGAATTTTGGCACGCACCTCACTGCCATAGCGTTGGGGCGATACTATCAGCCGCACGCGAATTGGTCATTCCCTAACATGAAAGAAAAGCAGTATCACGAAATCCTCGATGAAATATTAGCACTAGTGGGAGGAGGAAAGTAAAATGTCATTCGAAGATATTCCAGTAGACATTGGTGTTGTATATGAAGGTGAGCGAGTACGAGGCAAGGATATGTTTGTCGAACTCGGTGGACCAACCATGGAGAAGAAGTACGAACTCGCTTTGGCACGTTCTATGGATGAAATAGAAGATGAAAAAATAACAATCATTGGTCCAGACCTGAAAGATATGAAAGAAGGCAGCTACCATCCACTTGGAATCTTTATTGAAGTGGCTGGCAAAGAAGTCGAGCCAGATCTGGAAGGAGTCATTGAGAGACGAATTCACGAATATGTGAACTTTGTCGAAGGCATGATGCACCTCAACCAGAGATATGATATTTGGATTCGACTAAGTAAGAAGTCCTTTGAGAAAGGATTCAACTCTCTAGAATATCTGGGTAAGGTTCTGATTCGACTCTTCAAGAGTGAAATGAACATCATTGAGAAGATACAGGTGACATTCATTACAGATCCTGAAGAAGTAGCTAAGCAATATGACGAAGCCATAAATAGATACAATGAGCGAGATGCACGAGCACGTGGTCTAAGTGATGCCGAAGTTGACACATTTTATGGCTGCTCTCTCTGTCAATCCTTTGCCCCAACACATGTCTGTACGATAACTCCTCAGAGATACGCAAATTGTGGAGCAATCAGCTGGTTTGATGGACGTGCAGCTGCTCGAGTCGATCCAAAGGGTCCTTTGTATGCAATAGCCAAGGGCGACACGATTGATGAGTTCAGAGGAGAGTACACAGGTGTAAATCAGGCATACACTGAGAAATCTCTAGGCAAAGTAAATTCAGTTGCGCTATATAGTGCGTTTGAAAAACCACACACAAGCTGTGGTTGCTTTGAAGCTATTGCCTTCGTGATACCTGAAGTTGATGGGCTTGGGATTGTTCATAGAGATTTTAAAGGAGAAACCGTCAATGGACTTCCATTCTCTAGCCTCGCAGATTCTACAGCAGGTGGTCGACAAGTTCCCGGTTTCCATGGCATCTCAATTGAATATATGCGATCTCCAAAATTCCTTCAAGTAGATGGAGGCTGGGATCGCGTGGTGTGGATACCAGAGGCAATCAGAGATCGAGTGCAGGATTATATTCCTGAGGACATTCGAACAAGAATTGCCACAGAGAAAGATGCTATGACAATATCAGATCTGAAAAACTTCCTCAAGGAAAAATCACATCCTGTTGCTGATCGTTGGATTGAGCTTGAGGAGGAAGATGAGATCGAACTACCAATGGAAGGATCTGGAGACTATGTTTCTGTTCCGGGAGAATTTAGCGCCATGGTCGGAGGCGTGGGTGGTGGCCTGGAGATAATTTTCAAAAACGCAAAAATCTATGCAGAGAAAGTCATCATCCGAAAAACAGGAAAAGGTGACACGAAGAAATGACACCATTGAAGGAAGACAAAACTTCCTCACTAGATGAACTCTTTGGTGAGTTTTCAGAACTGACTCTTGAGAACGTGACGATTGAGGTCGATGAGCTCAAAATATCACTGAGACCGATGGTTCAACAAATGGCAAGAGCTGCAGCAAGAGCAGTACTCACAGGACCAAAGTCCTTGATATCAGCAAAATTTGTACCGCCTCTGGGAGAATATACCTCTTCCATTCATGAGGTCACTATCGGATCAACAAAGGCAGGTGGTGGCACTCGAAGTAAGACCGTCACAATTGGCGGACATACTGCACCTGCCTGGGATCTCTTTCAGGCACCTCCCAAGCACCCACCAATCGTAGCTGCTGATGTGTTTGATATGCCAATCTCTCTGGCTAAAGCAGTCAAGATGCATTATAAGGAAGTTATGGAGGATCCAGCAGAGTGGGCGAAACTTGTCGTAGACAAGTTTGGCGCAGATGTTGTTACACTTCATCTAATTAGTACGGATAGACGACTCGGAGACACCTCACCATCGGATGCTGCAAAGACTATTGAGGAGGTTCTTCAGGCAGTCAAGGTTCCAATTCTTATTGGCTCTGCAGGAGACCCTGAAAAGGATGGACCAGTACTAGCAAAAGCGGCTGAAGTCTGTGAAGGCGAACGTACATTATTATGTTCAGCCACGGTTGACGTATACGAGCCGATCGCTGTAGCTGCGAAGAAATACGACCAAGTCGTGTTATCTTGGACTTCACTCGATATTAATCAACAAAAAGAACTCAATCGTAGACTAGTCGATTGGCTACGACCTGAACAAATAGTGATAGATCCAACAACTGCAGCACTCGGCTATGGGCTTGAATATGCCTTCACCATGATGCAACGAATGCGTCTTGGAGGATTACTGGGTGATTCAGAACTCCAATATCCAATCAGCTCTGGTACGACCAATGCATGGGCTGCAAGAGAAGCTTGGCTAAATCTTCCTGAACTAGGTCCCAGAGAACTTAGAGGACCTATCTGGGAAAGTGTTACAGCACTAGCTCTTCTTCTAGCAGGAAATGATCTCTTCATGATGATGCACCCAGCAGCGATAAAGACCATACATGATCTTGTCGATTGGCTTCGGGAGAGACGGACAACAACTGCAGACGACTACCCAGACTGGACATCAATATCAATTCCGGAGGGAGTGTAATGGCTAAGCTACCTGGCCCATTAGAGATTTATCCACTGTTACCAGGGACAAACTGCAAGGTATGTGGTGAAGCCAACTGCATGGCTTTTGCAACAAAGATGGCTGAGCACACAGTCAAGCTCAAAGCGTGCACTCCCCTTTATGAAGAACAAAAGTATGCAAAGAAATTGACTAAACTAGAGGATCTTGTGCGTCCTCCCATCAGAGAGATTACAATTGGTGTGGGGGATAAAGCAGTCAATATCGGAGGAAAATTAGTTCTCTACAGACATGACCTTCGCTACTCCAATCCCACAGCATTCTTCCTTGATATATCTGATAATCTCGATTCAGATGGATTAGCTAAGAGGGTAAAGGAAATCGAAGATTGGACATACATTTACATAGGACAGAATTTACGCCTCGACGGAATTGCTCTTAGAGGGGTTTCAAAGGATCCAAAGACATTTGCAAACGCGGCAAAGAAACTCATTGAATTGACCGAGTGGCCGATCATGCTTTGCTCTCTCGACCCAAGCATGCTGGCTGCTGCAGCAATGGCGATTGCGCACAAGCGTCCATTACTATACGCAGCAACGATGGACACATGGTCAGAAGTAGGTGAAATCGCTGTAAAACACGGATTACCGCTAGTTGCGCATACGTCAGGTAATCTGAATGATCTTGCTACTTTAGTTACTACGTTACGTGCTCTAGGAGTGAATGAGATAGTGCTTGATCCTGGAACTGCATCGAAGGCAGGATTGGGTACTACAGTAGACAATTTCACTCAATTAAGGAGGTCAGCAACTGTAGCTGATAATGAGCTATTTGGCTTTCCATTATTGTCTACACCTATATCAGTCTGGGCGGATTACCAAGATGGAGAAGCTCCTGAATTAACCAAATGGGATGAAGTTCTCACGGCAGCATCCTCAATAGTAAGATACTCAGATATAGTAGTCCTTCACAGTCTTGATATGTGGACAAACCTGCCACTGACATTCCTTCGAAGCAATATCTATACAGATCCAGTAAAACCTGTTGCAGTTGAAGCAGGGCTTGTTGAGTTTGGAGAGGTAGGACCTGATGTGCCTGTAATGTATACTACAAACTTTGCACTTACCTATTTCACTGTCGAGAGTGATATCAAACAAGCGGGTGTTAATGCATACCTTGTGGTTGTAGATACTGAAGGAATGAGTGTTCAATCTGCAGTTGCAGGACGAAAACTAACTGCAGACAAGGTAGCTGAATCACTTCAGGAATATGGCGTTGCAGATAAGGTAAATCATAGGATTCTAATAAGTCCAGGAATGGCTGCAAGAATCAGTGGAGAAACGGAGGAAGCAACTGGTTGGACAGTCAAGGTGGGACCTCAAGACTCTAGTGGAATTCCCAAGTATCTTCAGGAAGGTAAATGGAAAGAAGAATGACAGTATACTTTGAGGAAAAATATCGGACAAAAGTCCAAAGGAAAAACGATTATGAGAGAGCGTTTGGTAATCTCCGTATCAGGTAAGGGCGGTGTTGGAAAAACCACAACAACAGCTTTACTTACTCGGATTGTGACTGAGAAGTCCAAGAGAAGTCTCTTAGTGGTCGATGCAGATCCTGTTCTGAATTTACCCCGAGCATTGGGTGTTGAAGTGCCGGATACGGTTGGGTCTATTGCCACCCGACTAAGAAAGAGTATTGATGACGGAGCCATCTCAGGTTCAGTAGCTAAACAGGATGTCCTCGAAGGCGAAATCTTTGAAGCACTTATCGAGGGAGAGCAATTCGATTTTCTAGCAATGGGAAGAACAGAAGGTGAAGGCTGTTACTGCTTCGTAAATCGGCTCCTAACTCAAATTCTGGATAGGCTAAGTCAGAACTACGAGATTACATTACTAGACATGAGTGCAGGCTTGGAACATTTAAGCCGAAGAACAAATCGCAATGTGGACATACTCATAATTGTTGTTGATGCATCAAGAGCTGCCTACGAAGCAGCTCTAAGAATCAGAGATCTAGCAAAGGAGGTACATATTGAGTTCAAGAAAATCGTTGTAATCGGCAATAGATTCCCCGCAGGTATGGAAGAAGACTTGCAGAATAAGTTAGCGCAAGAGGGACTCGATTTAATTGGAATGATTCCCAACGACGATGAACTCGCCAAAGCAAACTATCAAGGAGAGCCACTTATTGAGCTTTCACGTAACTCTCCGGCTGTACTAGCTGTTGAGTTAATCGCTGAAAAACTTGGTCTGCTTAGCGACACTACACTCCTCAAACTCTTGGGAAAAGGTTCCTAGATATTTTATGGGATACAACTCGAAACCCTCAAATCATTTTGAATCGATTGGTCATAATAGCATGGTGGAATATTGAATGGCTGCAAAAGCAGATTGGACAGTAAAGTACAAGGATAAGATAGTTCCAGCCAAGGTTGCGCTCTCCAAGATTCGAAGAGGAACACGTATCTTCCTCGGAACTGGTTGTGGGGTTCCATATCATCTTGTCCAAGAACTTAGTAGAAACGCGAGAGCTATGGCGGATAACGAGATACTACACCTGCTAACTATTGGCAATACTCCATCCGCTGACACTAAATTTCAAGCTCAATTTAGGCATAATACATTCTTTGTCTCTGATAATATTCGTAGCGCAGTATCCGAAGGCCGAGCTGATTACACACCAGCACCTCTCTCTGACATCCCGTTCCTATTTAGGACAAAAAGAATACCAATAGACGTAGCACTGATTCAAGTGAGCCCACCTGATGAGTTCGGTTATGTCTCTTTAGGCATCTCAGTTGATATCACAAAATCAGGGGTAGAACATGCAGACCTGGTAATTGCTCAAGTTAACGAACGTATGCCTGTTACACATGGAGACTCGTTCGTGCATATCAAGGAACTAGATTATCTCGTTCCATTCACTGAACCATTACGCGAATTCTATTCGCCAGAGGTGAGTGAGCGAAAGAATAGAATTGGAGAGTATGCAGCGAAACTCGTGGAAAATGAATCGACAATCGAAGTAGGAATTGGTACTGTAGCCAAAGCAGTCACAAAGAATCTAATCAACACTGGAGTTCGAGATTTAGGTATTCATACTGAAACCTTTAGTGATAGTATTATCGACCTCATCGAGAGTGGTGTAGTCACAAATCAGAAGAAGAGCATCAATAAAGGCAAAGTCATTGCAAGTTTTGCCATGGGTACAGAAAAGCTCTACGATTATGTAAACAACAATCCAGTTTTCGAGTTTAGAGAAACATCATACGTGAATGATCCAAATGTGATAAGTCAGAACCGGAAGATGGTTGCTATCAACTCTGCTCTGGAAGTTGACCTGACAGGACAAGTGTGCTCGGATTCAATAGGCCACGCCTTTTACAGCGGTATAGGAGGACAAATTGATTTCATTAGAGGAGCATCAAGATCAGAGGGAGGAAAATCAATCATTTGTGTCAAATCCACTGCATTACAAGGGGCGGTATCAAAGATTGTACCACGTCTAAGCGAAGGGGCTGGAGTGGTCACAACTAGAGGAGATATAGACGTTATAATCACAGAATACGGACTTGCATCACTTCGAGGCAAGACCATACGTGAGAGAGTACTATCCCTCATTGCCATCGCGCATCCGAAATTTAGGAATGGATTGCTTGAAGCTGCCAAAGAGATGAAGTATGTTTTCGAAGACCAAGTACCATTTCTTGCTAGAGGAACCTATTTTCCAATTGAATACGAAGCAATCACTGAGGCTGAAATGCCAGATGGCCAAATTAGCGTCCATGTTCGACTAATTCGACCTGATGATAGTGATCGTATCAAAGAACTCTTTTACGGCCTCAGTGAAGATTCAATATTCTTTCGATTCCTTACGCCGCTTAGAAGCCTTCGGCGACAGACACTACAGGAGTTCTATTATGTTGACCAAGAGTCAGATATTTCCCTTGTCGCTGTAGTAGGGAATGAAAAAGAAGGTGAATGTGAGAAAATAGTTGCCGCAGGAAGATATCTACTGAATAGAAGTACGAATCAAGCTGAATTCGCACTGCTTGTAAAGGATGAGTATCAGAACCGAGGCATTGGTACATTTCTCCTGAATCAGATGATGCGTATAGCAAAGAGCAAAGGAGTCAATGCATTCATTGCCTATGTACATCCAAAGAATGTTCCAATGATTAATTTCATTCATAGAACAGGAAAACTCATAGAGAGCAGATTGAGTATTGACGATAATCAATACACTTTCATTCTAAGACTATAATTGCGGCATTCAAGCGCATCTTCAATTCTTTGGACTTTCATCTAGGGTGTAAGAGAAACCAAAATTGTTTTATGATGGCTCTGTAGGTGCTGTGCTTTTAGAGGAGGATTTACAATGGCTGATTTATGTAGAATTGGAATACTGAAATTAGGATGTATTGGTGCTGCACCTCTACTTGATTTGATACTTGATGAACGTGCAGAACGAAAGGACATTGCGGTACGAGTTGTTACAACCGGGGCTAGTATGGACCCGATACATTGTGAAGAAGCTACTTCAAAACTTTCGGAGATGAATCCAGGTTTGGTTCTAATAGTAAGCCCAAACGCTGCACTTCCAGGACCCACTCAGGCTAGAGAGTATTTGCTGAAGAAGAAAATACCTGTGGTAGCCATATCTGATG
>JAOUFI010000016.1 GCA_029858305.1 Candidatus Thorarchaeota archaeon | reverse complement strand
TTTACCTTTCGAAAATTGGAAGCGTGAAGTAATATCTTATCGTCAGGACCTAATTCGAAGGCATCCTCCTCTTTTCGTACGGAAATGCATCCACTCTCAACAACAAGCCTGATGCCTGATACCCCTGTGAATTTCTCGGTGTCGATGAAGTTAGGAATAACATGGATCTCTCTCTTGATTCCAAGTTCTTTGTGAGCCTTGTCTGCAAGAAATTCTGAGACCGCTGTCACTGCATCTGCTCTCTCTACAGTATGCTGGACCACAGGTTTGTATGCAGGGTCCTGTCCTAGAGTATGAACGTCTGAACCATGAAGTGTTACAACATAGGGTATACCAATAATCTCACGCGCCATGTATGCCGCCATTGCATGAGGAATCGCATAATGTGCGTGGATCAGGTCCAACTCAGCAGTCTTTGCCACCTTGATAATCTTTGATGTGAGTGCCATAGTATACGGCGGTCCAATCGAATTGAATAACGGATAGTCAAAGCTATCGACGAGATCAACGTACACACCCTTTGTCTGCTGCCACATCAATGAGAAGGGTCTCTGATAAGTGATAAAGTGTATCAGGTGTCCTTTATCTGCTAGGTGTTGGCCAAGTCTAGTAGCAACATAACCGCTACCACCCACTGAAGGATAGAGATTCACGCCAATTCGCATAGCCATACCTGCTCCTTGAGTTAGTTCTGTCCCCCTTTAAGGGACTTGGTCTAAGAAATAAATCATGCCAAACCTTGATTAGATACTAAAAGTACGGAAACTTATGAGTTCCATCCTAGTCGTAGTGGCACACCCTGACGATGAGAGTCTTGGAGCTGGTGGCACGATACGAAAACATACTGATCTTGGGATTCCTGTTGACGTGCACTGCATGACCGGTAATGAAACTAGGAACTCTGAGTTGAAGGCTGCCTGTTGCCATCTTGGAGTACGAAATCTTTTCCAAAGCGACCGGGATGATTTTGCCATAGACATGAGCCTCAGAAATGAAGTCATAGGAGCTATTCTGAGATCACGTCCTAAGATTGTGATAACTCATTTCTCTGGGGACTACAACGTGAATCATCAGCAATGCGCGCAGATAGTCTTTGATGCAGTCGAATGGGCTTCCCACACAACTCTATTTGATGATGCACATAGGGTCGAACGCATCTACAACATGGAGATCAATACTATGATCTCACGACCGCACGTATATGTTGACATCACAAAAACATACAAGTATGCACTAGGTGCGATTAAGGAACACAAGTCTCAGCTTCAAAAAGCAGACTTGTTCTATGAGAAACTCTACGATGCCAGAACTAGGCTTCGTGGAGCACAAGCAAAATGTGATCGTGCTGAGGCTTTTTCAATTACTCTTCCTGAACATGCTGGACCATTCTATAAGGAAAACAGTGTTGAGAGTCTCTTGTAACAAAATGAACTAATCGGTCTTTCTTCTTCTTGCAGCCAGTAGTTGTTTGAGTTCGCCCATCATACTCATACCTCCTCCTGGTGCGGGTGGGGGAGCTGTCGGCGCCTTTGCCATGGTTGGAATTGGTTCTCCTCCAGCTGCTGAGGGACCTCCTGCTGAGACCGTGGCACCGCTAGCAATCCGACTCGATAGTGAATCAAGTCTAGAGGCCAAGGCATTAACTTCTGACTGGAGCTGAACTGTTGTCGCTTGAAGATTGGAAATCGCCTCAGTGAGCTTGGTGGTAATGATACTTACGACTTCGCCTAGTTGGCGGATTTTCTCTGTGTTTGGATCCTGAAGTGCCCACTCGAATTCTTCCATCACCGCATCTTCAAGTTCCTTCTTTTCTTTGCTCATTGGTCTAGCTCCATCAAGTATCTGAAATGGTCGTGTGATTCGCTATAAACCTTGTCTGCACTTTTGCTTTAATATTATGAGGTAGAATCGATGGTTTTCTCAATAACATGTTGTGCTGTGCTCAGCACTTTCTCAACTAATTTCCGGGTGGGTCCTTCGCACGTGATTCTAATCAAGGGTTCTGTTCCTGATGGTCTCACAAGAATCCACCCCTCTTTCAATATAACACCAATACCATCTACTGTGAGAATTTGGGTGACATTCTCTAAAGCCTTGGGAAGCACCTTAGTAAGCTCCTGCATAACATGTGTCTTCTTCTCGTTCGGACACCTCACTTTGGCTTTTATCAGAGGATATACAGGAATGTCACCAATCAAGTCTCCAAAGCTCCTTCCTGTTCTCGCCATCATCTCGAGAATCCTGCATGCTGCAAGAAATGGTTCTGGAGCTAGTTGGAACTCTGGAAAGATGAACACACCACAGGCTTCGCCACCCATGACTGCACCTGTTTCTTTCACTTTCATTGCAACCTGAATATCACCTACAGGTGTTCGAATTACCTCTCCACCTCTCTTCTGAACAGTTTCATCAAGTACAAGTGAACTGTCCACAGTGGTCACTATGGTGCCCTGTTTATTGGTTCGTAGATAATCTTCAGCAAGAAGGGCAATTGTTCTATCTCCATTGACTACCTCTCCCTTCTCAGTAACGAATACAACTCTGTCGGAGTCTCCATCATGAGCTATACCAAGGTCAGCTCCAATATCTTTCACCATCTGAATGAGATCACCTAAAGAGCTCTCTTCTGGCTCCGATTTCCTTCCTGGAAAGTGTCCATCTAGCTGACCATTTATTGTTACGACCTTCCCTGAGATCTTCTGCATGAGATAGGGGGTCAAGACGCAAGCTGCACCATTGCCAGGATCGACCACCACGGTGTAGGACTTTGACTTTACCAAATCTGTATCACAATTCGCTAGGATTGCCTGAATGTGTTCATCAGCAGCAGTCTCAGTCGTAAGTTCGTTGCCTAACCTATCCCAAGGCGCGACCTTAAACCTCCTTGACATATAGATCTCTTCAAGCTGCCGCTCCTCCTCTGATGTAAATCCCATACTGGTCTTTGACCAGAACTTGACTCCAGTGTACTCTGGTGGATTGTGAGATGCGGTCACCATGACGCCTGCATCTAATCCTCGACGCATTGTTATGAATGCTAGCGTGGGCGTTGGAATGATACCAGCTTGGATGACATTGACTCCTGTCGAAAGCAGACCTGCTGAGAGTGTATCTGCAACCATCAGTCCAGTTGTGCGTGCATCCCTTGCAACAAGAACTGTCCCCTCTCCCAATAAAGTTCCAAGTGCTTTTCCTAGGTTGAGTGCCATCTCAAGATCAAATTCGCTACCATATATCTTCCGTACACCAGTTGTTCCGAAGAGTCTGTCCGCCATGGAGCTCACTCCTGTTCACTCTGTACACTCTAGAGAAAAAGATACCTGAATATTCTAAAATGCTGAAAAAGTGTATTTTTATGCATTTGTCTAAGCTATTATATTATGCCTTATTTTCACCACAGAGGCGCACAGATTCATTATGCTGATGTAGGCAGTCGTGAAGTGACGACGCAGAGACCTCCTCTTCTTCTTGTTCATGGTGCCGGATCCTCACACATCTCATGGGCTCTACAACTGAGGGAACTTTCCTCTACAAATAGAATGATCGCAATTGATCTCTCTGGACATGGTAAATCAGACGATATAGGGGGGGCAGTGTCCATAGATGAAACGTACTCATTGGAAGTTGCCGCTTTGGTTGAGCATTTGGAATTGAATAACTTCATACTCGTCGGGCATTCCATGGGTGGCGGTGTTGCCATGTCATATAGCCTAAACAGTTCTCTCACTCCTCCGAAGGCTCTTGTTCTCGTAGATACAGCGCCTGTTCTTGAACTCTCTAAGTTAGCATTGGGTCTAGTCAAAGAGGCGATTGAAGACCGGTTATTCATCTTCAAGAGCCAGTTCTTTGAGGACTATACTGACACATACAAAGTCAAGGAACTTGAGGATCGTATTCGGAGAGCAAATCCGGGTGTCCTTCAGCGTGACCTTGCGGCATGTGATAAGTTCAACATCACTGATAGGGTTCATAATATCAAAGAAGATGCACTGGTTCTCGTGGGAGAGCATGATGATATCATACACCCAAAAGTCGCAGAGAACCTCAGGAATCGCCTCCCAAACGCCAATCTTGCCATTGTCCGTGGTGCTCATCATGCGCCTATGATTGAGCAGCCTGCTGAGTTCAACAGATTATTGCGTGACTACCTCGCTCGGGTCGAGCAAAAGGACAATGCATGACAATTTCGTCAGTCAAGTTGTCAAATGATAGCACGAAATAGCCACGGCCACAAGATATATATAATAATTCACTATTGTTAATTCTAGAACTTTTTACCAAACTTTTTGGTGATTATTATGAAAAACATCGTAGAAACAGCTATAGCCGCAGGCAGCTTCAAGACTCTTGTTGCAGCCGTGCAGGCAGCAGGTCTTGTAGAAACTCTAAAAGGTAAGGGTCCATTCACAGTCTTCGCACCGACTGATGAGGCATTTGCCAAACTCCCAAAGGGTACCGTAGAGTCTCTCTTGAAAGACAAAGCAAAGCTAACTTCAATCCTGACCTATCATGTCGTGTCAGGTAAGGTCATGTCCAAGGATGTCATGAACTTGAAAAAGGCTAAGACAGTCCAGGGACAGGACATCAAGATTGATACTAAGTCTGGCGTAAAGGTCAACAACGCTAATGTTGTGAAGGCCGATATCGAGGCCAGCAATGGTGTCATTCATGTGATTGATACTGTGATCCTGCCAGCGTAGGTCTACAGCTCATTCACTCACTCAGGGCCACATGGCCCTGCTTCAACTTTTTCTAATCTATTCCATTGTGTCCATGATGGCTTGTCATGTTCGGATCGTATCGCGCAACATATCGCGAAACCTTATTATTCTCACGAGAAATGAATGGTTGAGATAAAGCTCAGCGGTATTCATCAGTAGGAGGAGAATCCAGTATGGAGATTGTTGACTGGTGGTTGAGTTTCTTGGCCAGTATCGTTTCAGTATTACTCCTAGATGGTCTAGCTCTTGGACTAGGTGCTGCATTCATTATTGCCAGTCTTTGTGGAACATACCTTACTCGAGGCAGACCTGCCAATATCACATGGAGTATTGGGGGGATTTTGACAATCTTTGCTGGAACAATCTCCGGGCTTGCTATCTATAGATTCATCGAGCTCGTGACATTTTGGGTGGGGCCTGCCATTCAGGGTCTAAGTGGGTCTGATCTCATCCACTGGAACTACTTTGTGTCCACCGCGTTCAATAACCATCAATATTCAGCAATAGCATCGTCATATATAGGTTCTATAGCTGGAATTGGGATGGGATACGGTATCGGAATTCGTCCGAGGGATGAGGCAACCACCTTCTGGATGGTCTTGGCAGTCTTTTCTGTTTTTATGTCGCTCACAGGGTTTGCTTTCGTTGTTCTAGAGATGCTTATCGCAGAGCATGCAGATGTGCTATACCTTTTCGCTGGTTTCTCGACAGCAGCCTTGGTTCTGTTTGCTTTTTATCAGAACTGGAAAGCTGCGCCTGACTCCACGAATGATCACGCAATTCAAGAGGTTTCTGATCTATAGCGTGTGAACTGAGATTGATGTTTCACGTGTTGCTTATTCACAAGGGTGGAGAGAGGCAACTGGTCTGTTGAATATATCGCGTAACTGATAGGTCGATGAATTTAGGTTGATACTATTGAAAATCATAGCCAATAGAAAGATAGGCGATTGGGTGAGAAAAAGTCATGTGATATTTACTATAGTGCACCAGAGTTGGTATCTTTCTTTTCCTTGTTTTTGAACAGTTAGTCATATGAAGATTCACTATTGCGAACCAGAATCGGTTAACAATTTCAACTACACCATGACCAGTTATTTCCACAAATATGTGGATGAATTACCTCTTTCTTTTCTCAATCTGCTTCCAAGTGAAGCAACTGGCATTCCCAAACTCGTATCTTACTTTCATGGGCATTTGCATAGAACAGATGATTAAGGATTCAACATACTGAAAACAACAGTCGATGTATGGCGCAAGTTGGCTACTGAATTCATCAAGAGGCTTAAATTCACTGCTCTATTCCACAGGCATAGCAATGGAGCCGGAGAAGATTATTGCATACCTGATGGAACTCAGGAATTATACATCACTAGAGAGGTATGTATCTAGACTACTAGAAGAGCACGACTGGAAATACATTGTAAGCCTTCTTAGGCAGGCAAAAACATTCAAGGAACTCCTCGAGGATGGAAAAAACCCTCTAAGGGACGGCATCATTAATGATGGTCTGGCTAATCTGCTTCATCTGAATGAATTGTACGGTTTAGATGTTGATTATCTAGAGGCTTTCTCTGACCTTAAGGGTGCGGCTCTTGATGAAATTCGGATTGGCGCATGGGAGCATGCAAAGGACCTTCTCAGGGAACAATTGAAAATCGGAGTCACGTTCTTTCTAGATGTTGAAGCCATGCAACATAAGGAGGACCTACTACCCTTCATACCTGACGTTCTCAATGCAAGGATGAGTGAGGTCCAAGAACTTGAATCGCATCCCCCACTCTCCGATGTCTACTCGACATACTATGGATTTTCAATCATCGCAAGTGGCGGTGTGATGTTCCATCAGAGCGGAGTGCCACCAGAACTCCGAGAAAAGATCATTGAGACTCTTGGGGAAATCGGGTCTGTCACAGACCTCACGACCAAGCAACTTAAGTTCTCGTCCCTTGCCTTTCGAGGCTGTTCGCCTTACTTGAAGATGCTCCTATGGAATATACTCAAGTTTTGCGTTGGTGGATACAAGAGTTGGAAACAATCAATGCAACATCTAGCCGAGCTTGGTGATAATCGGGCACTCACGTATATTGAGGCTGCCATTCAGAAATATCCACGGGACACACGTGTGGAACGCAACTCCTCACTTCTCTACCTGCTAGCGTGTATGGGAAAAATTACAGGTGGTCGTCTTGCCTCCGCACCAGCAAATAGATACTCTCTCCTAAGTACTATTGTTTGGCAGAGATACCCAATGCAGAAACTTGTTGAACAAGCTCTGCGGGAAAACGGCCTGTGAATCCCGCTTGGTTAATCAGATGTATTGCTTGTAAGTAAACATCTGTGAGGAGAGATACGAAGAGAAGCCGCCTGCAGACATCCGGACATAGTCAAAGAAATCAGTTGTGAGTAACCATAGTGAACTACACTTGCCCAATAGCACCTACTGAAGCATGGAGATTGATTTGCTAACAATAGACAAAAAACAGGCTATGCTTCAGAATGGCCATCTTCAGGCATTTCAAAGAGCTTTAAGAAACAACCAATATATTATCATATATTAACATTACATAGCTATTCTTGACGGTCGATCAATATCCAACTACTACCACGCAACAAAAGCTGGTTCTTGTATGAGTGATTAGGCTACTGCCAACACAGGGGAAATAACAGGGCAACTCACCCTCACCACCTCCAACCTGTCTTGCATTCATAATAAAGCAGGAGCAGTCCAATGATAAGCATAGTACCGCCAAAACCTAGCAATTCGATGTACTCACCAACATCTGATCCTTTGACTAGATAGTACACCAGATATGTAATCCCCCCGAGAACTAAAATCCCACCTACACATGTGAAGAGAATTGCTAATCTCTTGGTGAGTGGACCGGGCATCAGACTTCCCCACAATTCACTAGAATTCAATGAATTTATGTTATAGCTATATAATTTAGTATTGGTCTCGTGGATTTTGAATCTTAAGCTATTTGGACTCCCAATGATGCATGCCTGATGGCTTGTCATGTTTGGTTCGTATCACGCAACACATCGCGAAACCTTATTAGTGCCATCAGTCATTTACCCTCCGATTGCGCAGGCATTCTTGATGCCTACAGACAACATGGGGATCTTCATGAATACACACAAAGACTCTTCATATGTCAATATCGTAGTCACGTATGATATCCCCAGTCATCTTTACAGTTGGAGGACTGATACATGAGCAGTGCCTATGACTACCTTTTTAAAATCGTAATTTTGGGAGAAGGCGCAGTAGGCAAGACTGCCATCGTTACTCGTTTCTCCCACGGATTCTTCAGGACGGATTACAAGACAACCATCGGGTCCCAGTTCGCTGTAAAGAATGTCGACATTGTCAAGTCTGAGCACGAGAAGGTCACAGTGAAGCTGCAGATTTGGGATGTCGCAGGCCAGTCGCGGTTCCAGATTCTGAGACCAATGTATTATAGAGGTTCAAGTGGGGGCCTGCTGGTCTATGACGTAACAAGACGCAGAACCTTCATCGTGCTTGAGGAATGGCTCGAGGAGCTCCATAAAGCGCTTGGGAAGACCATCCCACTGATTCTGGTAGCAAACAAAACAGATCTTCCTGACCGTGTGGTTGAACCATCCGAAGGCCGTGAATTTGCGGACAATCATGATATGCCCTATATTGAGAGTAGTGCAAAGACTGGAGAGGGAATCATCGATATTTTCGAGGAGCTTGCTGAGGTTCTTGTAGTAAACCGCGAGCAGAAGCAAATATAGCCTGCGAATCTCTACCTCCCTTCAATTCACACTTTGCCTGTATGAGAGCTAATTCATATCAGTGAGAATATGTGATGTGACGTGCAACTATGACAGACCCTGATGAGTATTATCCGGTGAACACAATTCCAGCTCTTGCATGGGCATTAGACCTCTACTTCAAGGCTGGCGGTGCGTTCAAGGAGGGCGGCATTGTTGAGCTAATATTTCCTGCTGGCGCTCATAAGGAAGTGATGCGCAAAAAAGGAGAGCATGAGATAATTCTCTGGATGTCGAAGAAGAAACTCTACCTCAGGGCTCGTTGTAGTTATGACAAGGCCTGCAGCTTCAACTCTGGCCGGTTAGATGGGAGTGATAGAGAGGCTCTAAAGACACTACTATGGGGGGAAACAAACGATCGTTCCTTCTTCATCGCGTTGCGAAAGTGGCTGGTCCGTCTGAAGTTCGATTTTGTCACACTCATTCGTGCTTTAAACACCATGTGCGATAGGCGTGTAGAAATCCCGCTTACCACAAAATATGGGCGCACATTCAAGAAATTCGATGAATATCGTCGAAATAAGTGGCCTGAGGATGCAACTACAGATAACAGGGACAAGTTCCTTGAGGAAGTCCTGGTTCGAGTTTCGTTCTGGATACAGACTGCAGCCCAGGTCAAGGCATTGAAATACTAATCAAAACTGCTTTAGAGCTCGGTTGTGTCTTTTAGGAAGTAGGGATTAGTACTCATGATGTATCTTGGTGTTCTCGTCAATCCAATCGCAGGTATGGGTGGTCGTGTAGGCCTCAAAGGTACTGATGGAGTGGTGGAAGAGGCCATCAAACGAGGAGCCACCCCTGTCGCACCTGGTCGCGCGATTGAATTCCTTGAGGCACTCACTCCGCTAGTTCAAGGAAATCCAAGAATGAATCTGGTCGTCTGTCCACAACAGATGGGGGCGGATATTGCCCAAGAGGTTGGATTGGAACATTCTGTCGTAGATGTTGAGATAAATGACGTGACTGATTCTGAGGACACGCATCAGTGTATACGGGCTCTGTATGAAGCAGGAGTCCGTCTTGTCGTCTTTGTAGGCGGTGATGGAACAGCGCGTGATATTCTCGATGTGATAATGGAGGAGAAACTCGATGACCTACTTGTTCTTGGAGTTCCCTCTGGGGTGAAGATGTACAGTGGCATCTTTGTCGTGAATCCCGCTGATGCAGCGGAGGTGGTCCGCCTTGTTCTTGAGGATGGAGCTGGAACCGCAGAGTTTGAGATAATGGATGCAGATGAAAGAGCCTATCGCGAGGATCGTTTTGTTATTCGCCTCTATGGCTATATGAAGGGGCCTGCTGTTCCAGCTCGTTTTCAGGGGGCTAAACAAGCAAGTCCGGAGACCATTGATGAACACGAGGCTCAAGAGGCTATTGCGAAGTATATCATTGAACAGATGGTTCCTGATGGGACCTATATCATGGGACCTGGTACTACAGTGAAGACGGTGACTGATTTACTTGAAGTGAAAAAGACAATCCTTGGCGTGGACATCTACCATAGAGGTTCTATCTACAATGATGTAAACGAAACTCAGATTCTCCAGTTGGTTGATGATTTCAATAAAACTTGGATTATTGTATCTCCAATTGGCCACCAGGGGATGCTATTCGGCCGTGGCAATCAGCAGATTAGTCCTGGCATCATCGAACGTGTTGGAAGAGACCATATCTTCGTCATCTCCACGCTCTCAAAGCTAAAGGGTATTGATGGCGAAACACTCAAGGTGGACACTGGTGATACACTGGTAGATGAACTTCTGAGGGGATATATTCGAGTGATTACCGACTACAATGAGATACGACTGGTACATGTCGAGTGAGGAGTCGAGCACATGATTGTCTTGCTTACTGATTTTGGAGAGTCTGAGTATGTGGGCGTGATGAAAGGCGTCATCCTAGGTATTGCCCCCGATGCACACATTGTCGACCTAACTCATTCCATCTCTCCTCAGTCCGTGCGAGAGGCAGCCTGGATTCTGGTCAACTCGTACAAGTACTTCCCCAAACATACTGTTTTCGTATGCGTTGTTGATCCAGGCGTAGGAACTACTAGAGATGCAGTCCTTGTAATTACTCCAGACTATGTCTTCATTGGACCAGATAATGGTATTTTCCATGAAGTCACAAAAGCCACAGGAATAGAACACATCTATAGTATAAAGGTGGGTTCTACGGTTTCGAGTACTTTTCATGGTCGAGATGTATTTGCTGTTGCCGCTGCACAATATCACTCAGGAACTCCTGCAAGAGAGATTGGCATGCCGAAAAGAGCCCTAAGTGAAAGTATCTCCTTCTACCTTGAAGGACGCACAGGTGAGATTGTTCGTGTCGACAGGTTTGGAAATATTATAACAAATATACCTCCTGAGCGTTCTGATTCTCTCCAGGTGCTATATGGAACTACCCAATTAGAGCTTCAACTTGTTGGAACCTATGCGCAGGGACCATCTGAAGGACTCTTTCTTGTGACTGGGAGTTATGGAACTCTCGAGATTGCCTCCCAGAATAAACGCGCAATCGATCTTCTATCCGTTAAAATCGGTGAAAGGATAACAATTGAAAAATAAAATGTATCACTCATATGATACCTCAAAATAAAGGCAATCATATTTTTTGCTCAAGGTTTCTGACCCAGGAGTATACTATCTCCAGACACATCGTACTTCTGAGGTATTGAGAAGAAGCTATTGATATCTCTCATACTGCTGTAAGTGATTCCACTGGTTTGTTTGAACATCCATTATACCTAAATATCTGGAATGTCTTCTGGTATGCTATGGCGCGTGTGACTGTCTTGGGTGGATGCGGTGTCGTAGGCACGGTTGCAGTCAAGACTCTAATTTCAGCTGGAGATTTCTCTGAGATCATTATTGGCGATATTGACCTTGAGAAGGCGAATGAATGTGTGTCCCAAATAGGCGATGAGTGTCTCTCGTCCTTCAAAGTCGATGCGAGTGATCCTGCAGCTGTCAAACAGGCAATCAAAGGATCTGATGTTGTTCTCAACTGCTGTGGTCCTTTCTATCGACTAGGGCCCGTCGTGTTGAAGGCTGTTATCGAGTCAAAAATCAATTATGTTGACGTGTGCGACGACTATGATGCAACGAAGAAACTACTTGATATGAATGGAGCGGCAAAGAAAGCAGGCATCTCTGCTCTCACTGGTATGGGGAGTTCTCCGGGAGTTGCCAATTTACTTGTGAAGTTCTGTGCAGATCTCATGCTGGATAAGGTAGATTCGATAGATATACTTCATGCACACGGAGGCGAGCCAACTGAAGGAGCAGCTGTGGTTGCTCATAGAATTCATAGCATGACATCCCCGATACCCATGTATCTAAATGGAAAATTCACAACTGTTGATTATTTCGGGGAGAGTGGCAAAGCACTCGAAGAAGACGTGACGTTCCACTATTTGGGAACATACAGATGCTATCCATATCCACATCCTGAAACCATAACTCTCCCTAACTACATCAAGTGCAAGAGAGTAACCAACCTTGGTTGTGTCATCCCACCTCAGTATTATCGGATGATACAAGAAATTGCGCGACTTGGTATTGTGAGTGAAACGCCTCTTGCTGTAGGAAATCAGATGGTTGTCCCACGAGATTTCTCTATTGCATTCATAATTCAACAACGTGAACGAATTCTAAAGGAGGCAAAATTTGGAGAGCAACGCGGATGCCTCAAGATTACAATAAAGGGCATCGAGGATGGAGAACCAAAGCAATACGATTTCTCCATGGCTTCTATTGGCCAATCAATGGGAGAGGGAACAGGGATTCCTGCAGCTCTTGGAGCGATTCTTATGCAAAGAGGGAAAATCACTGAGAAAGGTGTGCTTCCTCCTGAGGCTTGTGTTAAGCCACTTGACTTCCTAGGTCTGATGCAGGAACATCTAAAGCTGGATAAAATGACTGGTGGTGAGTCACCACTAATTATAGAGTCCATCGATAAGAGTGGCAAAATTGAGCGACTTCAGATGTAAATAGTCAGAGCCGCTGTATATATGGTCGTTTGACCATTGGATATAACGGGTTAGGACATGACTGCAGAGCGCATTAAGAAGTACATTATAGCTGTTGACCATGGAACATCGGCAATGAAAGTTGCCCTTGCAGATACATGTGGGGAAATTTTCGCTTTTGAGTTTGAAGATACGCCACTCTATCTCTCCCCTGATGGCGGAGCTGAACAGAATCCAGATGAGTGGTGGGATAGCTTCGTTAAGGCTACACAACGGCTACTGGCAAATCATCCAGTGCCAAAGGAAGATATTGTAGGAATCTGTGTGTCCAGTCAATGGTCCGGAACTGTTGCTGTCGACTCAGAGGGACGCCATTTGATGAATGCTATCATCTGGATGGACTCCCGTGGAGAACCATTCATCAGAGAGAAAAATCAAGGCATTATCAACATTCAGGGCTATGGCATATTGAATATTGCTAGATGGCTACGCTCAACTGGTGGACTCCCTGCCAAGAGTGGAAAGGACTCAATTGCACATATTCTCTATATCAAGAACGAACGACCTGAAATCTATGAGGCTACATACAAGTTTCTGGAACCCAAAGACTACATGAATCTCAGGCTCACTGGTGAGTTTGCCGCCTCCTATGACTCCATCATGCTCCACTGGGTCACTGACATTCGCGACATTCACAATATCAAGTACAACAAAGGTCTCATCAAAAAGATGGGTATTGATAGAGAAAAACTGCCCAAACTCATGAGAGCTGTTGATATCTTAGGCGTGGTAAAGCTTGAGGTTGCACAGGAGCTTGGGATAAGTGATGACACCAAAGTTGTAGTGGGTTCTCCAGACCTTCAATCTGCAGTTATAGGATCGGGGGCAGTACAAGACTACGAAGGGCACATATACATTGGAACAAGTAGCTGGATTACATGCCATGTGCCTTTCAAGAAGACCTCCATATCACACAACATGGCATCAGTCCCCTCTTCAATTCCTGGCAAGTATTTTGTGGCTAACGAGCAGGAAACTGCTGGAGCATGCCTCAAGTTTCTCCGTGATAATGTATTCTTTGGAGACGATGCCACTCGTTTCAATAATCCAGAAGTCTACCAAGAGTTCGATAGAATTGTTGAACAAGTTCCTGCTGGTAGTAATGGACTTATCTTTACTCCATGGCTGTACGGTGAGCGAACTCCTGTCGAGGACCATACAATACGGGGTGGTCTCCACAACATCTCTCTCCCAGTGAAACGAGAAGACATCATACGTGCTGTGTTTGAGGGAGTTGCTTACAATTCCAAGTGGTTATTCGATTTGGTTGAGAAGTTCATTAAACGAAAGATGGATCCTGTAAACATGATTGGTGGTGGAGCACAATCAGATGTATGGTGTCAGATTTATGCTGATGTACTAAATCGAACAATCAGACAGGTGAAGGATCCTATTATGGCAAACGCTCGTGGAGCGGCATTCATTGCCGCAGCAGGATTGGGTTATTGCAAGTTCGAAGACATTCCTGAGCTTGTCCAGTATTCGAACATTTTCCATCCCAATCCCGACAACCATGAACTCTATCGAAAGCTGTATCATGAATTCATTACGCTCTATAAGAAGAACAAAGCAATGTATCATCGCTTGAACAAATAGAGGAAAATGTCACGGGCAAATGATTGATTCAGTTTTGAAACTCGCAAACATCTCATAATCCTTATTTTACTTCAGATGAAGCTGTTTATGGGATGATATTTCTAGGAGTTGAGTTTCGTGGTCGATAGGGAAAAGGCAAAGTTGGTCTCCTGCATATTCTGTGGAAAGGAACTTGATGCCTCAACCGCGATGAGATACCAAGGCGCAATTGCATGTAATGAATGCATTCTTGCTCAAAAACCCAAGGGGTCCTTCGAAGAACGACCCTTCTTTATTATCGGTGCATTAGGGGCGCTTATTGGCCTATTTGAGGTGACCATTGGTGTGCTTTATGCGCTGGTCTTCACTCCAGTGATGTTTGACTTCTACATCCCTCCAATGACGTTCTATTATTGTGGTATGACTGTTTCTGTATTGTTACAGGGATTAGGATTCTACGCCCTCAATCGCGAGTTAATCCCTGCCGCCAGTATAGCTTGCCTTCTCACTGCTTTGGTGTCTGTGATTACTCAAATTCTGGCAATATGGGATCTTATTATTGGTGGTCCATATTATGAGATAGAAGGTATGATTCTCACAAAGGGATTTGGCTACTACTCATTGACGGTTACTATGTATGCACTGTTTACACTTACAGTGGGATTAAGCATTATCCTCTATGTAGGGCAGACTAAGATCGAAAATGTGACAGTCGCCGCAAGTGGCATGTATCTGATTGGTGCGTCATTTGGCTCGCTAGGTTTCCTCTGGCCTCCAGTTGGATTCATTCACGTTCTCATGTATATTGCTGCTATTCTCTTCTTCTTCACCAGGACTGATATAGTGATGAAGGGACCAGTTGAAACATTGGATTATCAGATTGTTGAAAGCACATGATTGATTGAAACAGATCCGCAGAGAAGGAGATGATTTTCCAGCCAATTGCCCTCATGGTAGTATGCCCTCATAGACGGATTCCATATTTTCTATCTAAACAGTCATATTATCTGCAGAAATTGATAACCCATAAGAATTAAACCGACAACTCTTCAGCAATCTCTACTCAGCAGGAGGATACCATGATTATGCAGGAAGACATCTTTGCACTATTTGTGGAGTTCATTAAGAATCTCCTACCTATAGACTATCAAAACTATGCAGGGCTCATTGCATCTTTCCCCATCTTCGTGCTGATCTACATATTCTACCTTATTGTGATTCGTTCAATAAAACTAACATTTCGGAGAGTTGGCATGCCTCGTGAGGCATCAAGTGGGATAATCTTCGGTGTGCGGCTCTTCTTCTTCGCATTCGCACTTTTGTTCTTACTTGCATGGGCCGGTGATGTAGTTTCTACGTATATTGTCGCAGGTGGTGCCCTACTGGGTACTGCAATAGGTCTTGCCTTCTCAAAGGCTCTCTCAAACATTGTAAGTGGATTTTATGTATTGGTTGCCAGACCATTTCGCGTTGGAGATTATGTTCGGATGGGGGACTCAGAAGGCATTGTGACTGAGATCACTCTAAACTATACCAGATTACTCCGTCCAGATCACACTCGCCAATTCATCCCCAACTCTTCTACAGTTGACCAGAGAATGACAAACTTCCGCGTACGTGTTGATGATTATTTCGACGAGCGGGGACTTGAATACCATCGCGATATCTTTGATCTTGATGCCGATGAGGATACAAGGATTCGAGATGCAATGGAGAAATTCAAATTCATCCTGAAGGGTGATGAGGTCTATCGGTATACATTTGATGTAGAGCTAGAGAAGACCTGCTCGCAGCAAGAAGCAAAGTCCTATTTCACAAAGGTCTGCGAGAAGTGGCAGCCTCAATTTATTCTACCCCCTGAGTACTTTTTCTGGAACAGCACTGCAACGACTATGGTATATCGATTTGCTATCATAGTAATAGATCCAAAGGAAATCTTCACAAAAGGTCAGGACTTCAAAGCAGAGCTGTCTGAATTCGCTACAAAATGATGCTTTAGTCGATATATCACTACACATCAAGTGTAGTATCTGTGAAGCACTCTAAGGGCTCTCAATGTGATCCATTTCGATGGCGCATTTTTCCTTTCAATGTCACATAGCATTTTGCCATTGAATGTATTTTTCAAATCCCATGATCCAAGTTTGTTCCTACTCTCTAGTACTAGATTAATTGATTCCTGCATCCTTTCATCTTTGATGCCAAGTTCAGTTAGCACATCCAGTACCTCTAGTATATCTGACTGATAGAAAAGAGGGAAGCCGAATCTCTTCCAACCTGCTTTGGCTTTTCTGCTACCATTGGGATTTCGTAGGTAATTGAAAACCTGATTCTCAAGTATAATTTCTACTTCCTGGTTTATTATTCGTTTCAACTCAGAAGACCTGTTTTTCGAGGGAATTCGTGCGAATGCCTTCAGGCCTTTGACTCCACCCATGTAGCAGTTTATTGGGAACACCTTGCTCTTGTCAATTGGAAAAGCACGGCACAACCAACCACCAACATCATCAGAATGATACTCGATTTGGAAATTGATCAATCTCTGGGTTCTTGGGTCATCGAGATAACCGAAATGAACGAGATAATACAGAATGTTTCCATCTATACAGCAACCATCTTTTACTATACTATCCTTTCCCTTCTCAGTCTTTGGAAGTTCTACCAAGAAATGACCCGAGTTCCTTTGGAATTGAAAAAGGTATTCGACTGCCTTCTCAATCTGTGGCACTCTCTTCGCTCCCAATTCTGCCAAAATCAATAGGTTGTGAGTTGTAGCTGTATACTTTGGATTGTAAATGTCATTATAATGGCCCCACTGTCCTTCTCCCTTCTGAGCCTTGAGCATCGCTTTCACGCACGGAGAAGCCATGATTGCATTTTGAGTTTCTACTACCTCCGACGCATTCAATGGTCTGTTCTTAAGATGTTGCAGGGCCCAGTATCGAATACTTGGATTCTCGGGTCCAAGAAGCCAATTCAGAACTTCATTACTTGCAAATTTTTCCCAACTCATGATTCCTATTATATTGATACTTCTATAAAACTGTAAGTCAAAAATATAGAATTCTGTAGTGTTCTGATCGCACTAATCTTTCCAAGGGATTATTTCATCATCGCAATAATCAATAGCCTTTGCGACAAAGTCAGGATCTGCAAGTAAAGCTCTACCTATTCCAAGCAAATCGCAACTTCCATTCTTAATGACTTGCCTCGCAAACTCACCATCCCGTACCATTCCGACGCCAATAACTGGTATCTTTATCTTTTGTTTGATTTTCGAGGCACAGGGAATGCAACTATCATATGGATATCCACGCAGCACTTCTGGCATTGTCTTCTCGTCAAAGAGGGCTGGAATCCCTGGATTGGAGATAGCGTCTACTACACAAGAAACATGCATGGCGTCAACTCCTGCGTGTTCTATAATCTTGGCTATCTTCACTCCCTCCTCTATTGTGATGCCTCCCTTTACATTTTCAATTCCATTCATTCGAAATAACAGAGGATACCCGCCAATTTCCTGACGGATTTTTCTGATAACATCAACAGAGAATTTAGCTCTCTTTTCTATCGTTCCTCCATACTCATCTTTTCTATTATTTGTGAATGGGGAGAGAAATGCACTTAGAAGATAGAAATGAGCTCCATGAATCTCAACCCCATCAAATCCCGCCTCCTTTGCCCTTCTCGTAGCATCCACAAACATACTCTTGATGTTTTCGATTTCTTCTATTGTGAGGGCTTTTGGAATCTTATTCTTCATGATTGGAATCGTTGAAGGTCCAACAAATTTTGTTGCCACATGCGACTTTGGACCTGCATGGTTGATCTGAATGAATGCCCGAGCACCGTGTTTCTTTATACCTTCTGCAAGGGTTGAAAGGCCTGGAATCATATCGTCATCGTAAATCCCGATATTTCGTTTCATGATACCATGCTCTTTTGCTATCGAGGCTGCTTCCACAATGATTAGTCCAACTTCTCCCTTGCTTCTTGCAGCATAGTGCTCGACAAGCTCTTGAGTGACATAGCCGTCATCTGTCGCGAGATTACGGACCATCGGTGGCATTACGGTTCGATTACGGACTTTAAGGCCTCCAATGATTATAGGATCTGCCAACTCGACCATTCTAACATCACGTTTAACAGATTCTCATTTTTAGGCGCTTTTCTTAGAGATCGGCTCCTGTTTTTCCTGTGCCCCACGATTCCATGGCAATTTTGAGCTCTTCATGACCTTCTTCTTTTGCATACCTGCTTACAGGAATATCCTGCATTTTTGCTTCGATAGCTTGTCTGAATGCAATAGCTCCTGCACGTGGACCCTTTGGATGCGCGTGGATACCCGCACCGGTTCCTATTACTATATCTGGACCTAGGTCGTTCATGACCTCCTCAACGTGTCCTGGGCTAATTCCGCCACTCGGCATCGGAGCTGTTTGTTCGATGTTGTGAAGTGGCATGATCATATCATGAGCGATATTGAGGAACCTCTCCTTGAGAATCGGAGCTTTTCCATATGGAGCTGGAAACACGGTGATGTCAGACCCGCAGATTCTTGGCAGTTTGCCGGTCACTAGGTTTGAAGCAATACCCACAATGGGTGAATATGACATTGCTCCAGTTACATCCATGTGTGCAAGAACTGGAACTTTGGGTGACAGGTTCTCACAGACGTGTTGGAAAGCGGAGTATCCCACTGCAAGGAAATTAATCATTAGACCATTTGCTCCCAGCTCGACTGCTCTTTCAGCATTTTCGAACATTCTTGGCAGTTTGTCAGTGATGTTGACCGTATAGATGGTCTTCTCTCCCTTCTCTGAGTCTGCACGGTCTAGTGCTTCCATAAAACGTGGAATTCTGTCTTCTAGAGTATTGAATTCCGGGTTCGCTAGGAGTTCATCATCCTTGATAATGTCTGCTCCGCCTACAGCAGCCTCAAAGGCTAGGTCCGCCCCCATCTGGCAAGATGTGTAGACACATGGTTTGATCATGTTGTTCAGAAGGGGTCTTTTCTTTATTTTCAATAGTTTCCTAAGACCAGAGATGCCAAACTTTGGCCCTTTGAATCCCTTTAGCCAGCTCTTGGGAAACTTCATGTCCAAGCATTTGATTCTCCCATAGAGGGAGATGTTACCAATCACAGTACTGAGAAGCATCGGAATCTGTTGACCGAAGTTCTCCCAAGGGAAGGCAACTTGCATGATATATTCTCGTCTTTCTAGGTCCTTGGGGATACTATACTCATGCTGTGGAACTTCATACACTCCAATGACCTTTGCAACATGCCTTCTTCGAATCTCTGGGGTTTCTCCAGGGACAAGAGTCCATGTTCCAGTACTCTGTTCAACTGCTGCAGCCCAAGCCATCTCTCGTGCATCTAGAAACGGGGGAAGACCAACATAGTACGTGCCAATGACGTACTTTTCCTCGTCAATTGCATCAGGGAGGGCGTCAGGTAATGCGTCAAGTGGGAGTTTATCCATGACAATCAACCGGTCTACTACATGGACACCCCGTCTTATGTTCTTTTGCAGAGAATTACAGACAACACAATCCTAACTGAAAAGCAAAGAATAGCTCTGTTTAGCATGTGACATGGAGTTGCTTGCCAGAGAGCTTATTTTATCAGTGATAATAACATCGAAAAAAACCATAGATGCTAATAGGCTGGGTCTGATTAGAATGATTCCAATCACTGATGTGGCAAAGAAGGCTGGTATTGACAAGAAGTTCTTGGAACTTTATGGCAAGTATATGGCTAAGATTAACCTCGATATTCGTAAGAATCTTGGGCCTCGAAAAGGAAAATTAATCCTAGTCACTGCTACAAATCCTACACCAGCAGGGGAGGGTAAGACAACCAATTCCATTGGTTTATCGATGGCTCTGAATGCCTTGGGTCATAATGCTGTAGTGACACTCCGCCAACCGTCCTTGGGTCCTGTATTTGGTGTTAAGGGTGGTGCAGCAGGTGGAGGTAAATCTCGGCTTGAACCATTTGAACAGGTTAACCTCTTTCTCACTGGTGATTTTCCTGCAGTGGCTGCAGCTCACAACCTCCTCTCTGCAATGATTGATAATTATGTTCAATTTGACCATCAACCCGAGATTGACATTCGACGAACCTATTGGCCAAGAAATGTTGACATGAACGATCGCGCACTGAGAAAAGTCATTGTGGGTCTTGGCGGTAGATATGATGGAATGCCACGAGAAGACACTTTCATAATAACCTCTGCCTCAGAGGTGATGGCTATCCTAGGTCTATCAATGAATTATCATGAATTAAAGGAGCGGTTGGGTAACATCCTGATAGCTAGGTCTGAACAGTTGAAAGAGATGTATGCAAAGGACGTGAAGGCTAATGGAGCAATGACAGTCCTTCTTCGTGATGCTTTGAAACCTAACCTTATTCAGACCATGGAGGGAACGCCAGCACTAATGCACACAGGGCCCTTTGCAAATATTGCGCACGGCACTAGCTCTATCATTGCGACTGATCTTGCTCTTCGGCTCTTTGACTATGTTGTCATTGAGGCTGGATTTGGAGCCGACCTTGGCGCTGAGAAATTCTTCAATATCGCGGCTAGAACAGGCGACCTGAAGGTAGATGCCTGTGTCATCATCACAACAATTCGGGCACTCAAGACTCATGGGAATGATGTTCTTGAACAAGGCTTTCCAAATCTTGAGAAGCATGTTGAAAATATGCGTAATTTTGGAGTTCCAGTGGTGGTCGCTGTCAATAGATTTCCAGACGATACTGATGAAGAGATTGAACTCATCCGGAAGCATTGTTCCATGAGTGATGTCAAGGTTGAAGTGTCGGAAGTCTATGCCAAAGGGAGCGAGGGTGGCAAAGATCTGGCAAGAACTGTGGTCGAAATTATACAATCACAACCAGCTGCACCAATAAAGTACACCTATGATCTAGATGACCCAATCAAGACTAAGATTTTGAAAGTGGCTCAACAAATCTATGGTGCGCGCGATGTTGACTACACTACAGGCGCGCGAGGTCGCATCAGTTCCCTTGAGAAACGAGGCTATGGAAATCTGCCAATTTGCATTGCCAAAACTCAGTTTAGCCTGTCTGACAACAAGGGACTACTAGGGAAACCATGCGGTTTTAATGTGGAAGTCGTAGGTGCTGATGTGAGCAACGGTGCTGGGTTTGTTGTAATTTATATGGGCGACATCAGTCTCATGCCTGGCCTTCCAGAATTCCCAGCAGCAGAACAGATGGATGTTGATGATGACGGCAACATCAGTGGAGTATTCTAAAAGGTGATTTCAATGTCGGAAGATGAGGAAAGACCAATCTGCGAGGACCACGTTATAATGGGAAAAAGGCTCTCAAAGCGCCTTCGTACCCAAGTCAAAATGGAAGTGGAACAACTCGTTGCTAAGCATGGCATCGCCCCCAAACTTGTCACAATAATTGTTGGGGAGGACGAGGGTTCCCAGATGTATGTTCGAATGAAGCGCAAAGCCTCAAGCGATGCCGGAATCCTCTCTGACAATTATGATCTTCCTGTAACAACAACTCAGGATGAATTACTGAAGCTGCTTGATCGTCTCAATAAGGACAAGGCAGTCCATGGGATTCTCGTCCAATTACCTCTTCCTCCCCACATCGACGAAAAGACCATTATTAGTGCAATTGCTCCCCTAAAGGATGTGGATGGATTCTCTCCGGCGAATATCTATCATCTCTTTTATGGTGGTGAAGAGCTTAGTTCCGCCACACCTCATGGTATAGTCACAATATTGGACAATCTCGGGATGAATGACCTCTCAGGAAAGCATGTGGTCGTCATCAATCGATCAACGATTGTTGGAAAACCACTCATCTTTTTGCTCTTGAACAGAAATGCTACTGTAACCGTCTGTCACTCACGAACTGCTGATCTTGCAAGCTTTACAAGGCAGGCTGACGTTCTGATAACAGCAATTGGTCGCAGAAAGAGTAAGGAAGATTCATTCTTCATCACTGCGGATATGATAAAGGATGATGCTGTGGTTATTGATGTTGCGACTCCGTATGGCGATGTTGACTTTGAGAATGTGAAGGAGAAGGCAAAATGTATCACTCCTGTTCCAGGAGGAGTCGGTCCTATGACTATCACCTTGCTCCTTCGAAATGTGCTGGATGCATATGTTGCTCAAGTGACTAAGTGATTTTCATTGTCTTTGAGCGCATGCCCAAACGCTTTTCTATGTCATAGGTTCGAACGGTCCTCGGTGAATCGTTTGAAAGTCGTTGAGTGTGTACCCAACTTCTCTGAAGGCCGTAGAAAGGAAGTCATTGATGCAATTGCTGATGCAATCAAGAGTGTGGAATCAGTTCGACTTCTCGACATTGAGTTTGACCCAGATCATAACCGTTCTGTATTCACATTCATTGGTGAACCTCAGGACGTGAAAATAGCTGCTCTGAAGGCTGCTGATGTAGCGGTGGAGAAAATCGATTTGACGAAGCACAAAGGTGCACACCCTCGAATGGGTGCAGTCGATGTTGTTCCCTTCATTCCACTCCATGGTACCACAGTAGGCGAGTGTATCGAGCTCTCGAAGGAGTTTGCTGATGAGTTCTCCAAGAAACATAATGTACCAGTCTATCTATATTCCAAGGCTGCTACAAGAAAAGACAGAGTCGATTTGCCAAATATTCGTGAGGGAGAATTTGAGGGCCTCAGAGACCTGATTGGCACCGATCCTGAAAAGACTCCTGACTATGGTCCAAATAAGATTCATCCAACCGCAGGTGCGACAGCCACAGGTTCTCGAAACTTTCTCATTGCAATCAATTTCAACCTGAATACAACTAATGTTGCTGTTGCAAAGGCTTGTGCAGATGCGGTACGAGGAACTACTGGTGGCTTTGTCAACGTTCAAGGTATAGGACTTGATCTTCCTGCTAAGAATTGCGTTCAGGTTTCACTCAATCTCACACATCCTCGACGCACTAAGATTCACCAAGTGTTTGAGGTTGTGAAGAACGAAGCGCGCAGGTTTGGTGCAACAGTCATAGAAACCGAGATTATTGGAATGGTGCCACTCTTTGCTCTTCTTGATGCTCTCAAGTATTATCTCCAACCCGAGAAGCTAGAGGAGTCAATGATTCTAGACCTCTACTACCTTGGGGGAGCACAAGACCCCACAAAGAAAACATTCACCGAGATGTCAATGATTGAATTTGGAAATGAAGTTCGACGAGCTCGTGCAACTCCCGGTGGTGGTAGTGTTGCTGCGGCAATGGGTTCTTTTGGAGCCGGACTGGTATGCATGGTCGCTGGTCTTTCACTCTCAGGAAGAAAATTCGCTGGTATCAAGGATGAGATGATAGAACACCGCCATGCTTGTGAATACGATCGGGGTCTCCTTATGGATCTCATCGAGAAAGACTCAGCTGCTTTTGATGTAGTGATGGAAACATTCAGGATGCCTGATGAAACTGCCGCCGATAAGAAAACAAAGGCGGAAGCAACCGAGAAAGCCACTATCCATGCAGCCGAGATGCCCTTGGCGACCATGAAGCATTCCTTTAATGCACTTGAACATGCAAAATTCATGGCTCAAAATGGAAACATCAACACCATTACAGATGCTGGTGTTGCATCCCATGCCTTAATGGCCGCTATTGAAGGTGCAGCACTCAATGTGCGAATCAATCTTGGTAACATCAAGAACAAGAGCTTTGTAGACAAGACTGCAAAAGAAATCGAGAAGATTCTCACTGAAGGTCGTAAACTCAAGGAAGAAATTCTCGAGATAGTGGAAACACGAATGAAAGAACTAGCTGAAATGAAATAGATAATCCGCTAGACACTCCATTCGATACCCCTGACGATGTTGGTCATATAAGCCAACAACAAAAGGCCATTACTCTTTTCTATTTTCGACGAATAATGACTACTACAGCAACAACTGTTACCAGTACTACTCCGCCTATAACAAGTGCGAGAATGATATCAACTGTTCCTGTTGGTGTTTGTATCATTGTTAGATTTAAGTGAATATTTGCTCCTGAATCCCATGTTCTAATATAGAGTATCGAATGAGGAACTCCACTACTTTTCAGAAAGATTGTTTCATGCACATTTCCTACAACAGGAAAATCTACCAACGAGCAATTCATCATAGTTGTATTCTGAGTTATAACTACAGGAGAGGCATCTTCGAATATCTGAGCCAACAAGCTCCAGTTTCCAACTGGATATGCTGAGAATGGATTCGCTACATCCAAGACATCAAACCATAAGTCATCCATTATTGTACCATTTTCCCAGTAAGTTGTGTAGCTCTCTAAGGCTAGGCTAAATATTGTTAGGTCTGATAATTGAGTGACATAATCTGGGATAGTATTCAATTCATCGACGATAACATACATTTTGTCATCTATTGATACATCCATTGTTGAACTATGATATTCCAACTTGATGTTATAGTCAAACCGATTACCTACTTCGATTCCCCACACAAGACCTTGATCATTGATGGCTGACACACCTGCGGTCTGAGCAAAGAGAATAATTGTGACTATTAATAATCCTAGCAATATCTTCAAACTATCTTCATTCTTCATATGAAATACCAATTCTCGAGTATATTAGAAGAATTAGACAACAGCAATAATTACGCTTAGCGAGATGAGTGAGTTTATTCTCTTGTTATTGTGACTCCAGATCCTACTTTCGCAATGTATGCCTTTCCGCCCTCATCTTTGATTGCTCTCACAACCTCTCTTTCTCTCTCAGGGCAGTAAGCCATCATGGTTCCTCCTCCTCCACTGCCATTTATCTTGCATCCTAGGGCACCAACCTCGCGCGCAGCCGCAATCATCCGCTCTATCTTCGGAGTTGATCTATCAAGTTCATCTCTAAGAACCTCATGATGCGCATTCAGCAACAGACCAATCTCCTTTGGGTTAGGATTCTCGCTACTGAGAAGATCAAGAGCTCTACTCGTAAGGTCTCTGTTACGCAGGGTTGCTTCAGCCATTCCTAACTCCGTAGCTGATTTCCTGTTGCGTATAGCAGCGACCTCGTCCAATGATGTGGTTCTTCTATTGAAAGAGCCTATTCTCTCTGAAATAACCTGGTATTCTCTCTCTACTGAGGTTCTGATGAATCGAAGGTCGCCCACAGTATCCCTCTTTTTCTCTCCCGAATCTCCGATAACAAGAGAGCCCAGTTTCGCCGGGAGTTTCGTGACATGTCCTTTTTCCATGTCGACATGAATGATTCCACCATAGACTGATGCGTAGTGGTCCATCATCCCGCCGCTCTCACCAAATTCGCGAACCTCTGCATCATAGGCTGTCAGTGCAGTATCTCCTTCAGCTATTTTTCTTCCTGACATCTTGGCAATTGCCATAACTGCTCCCACGGTCAGAGCTGATGAGCTTGAGAGACCTGCAGCAATAGGGATAGTCCCCTTGATCTGAAGATTCCATCCATGGAGCGGCTGAAAGCCTTTTCGTGCCATGACATTGAAAGCACTTCTGATGTAGTCTCGATGGTTTCTATAGGCAATTTCTGACTCTAGAGTGAATGTATCTTCTTCTCCTAAATCGCTATAGATGATGTGGACTTCACTGTCAGTTCTTGGTTCAGCTGTAATCTCTATCTCCATGTCGATTGCAGCTGCGATTACATCCAATCCCAGATAGTCACTGTGCTCACCAAAGAGGCAGACTCTCCCGGGTGCTCTCACACGAAATGGATGTCCAGTCAATCATAATCTCCTCACATGAGTTTCTTAATCCACGCATTCTGCCTTCGTTGAATTGTGAAACCAAACTCTGCGTACATTCCGATAGCCTCACTCTGAGTAAGTCCTGAATCGACAAAAGCTGATTTGAAGCCTGCCTTCTTCATGACCTTCATGATCTTATAGAACATAGTACTTCCGATTCCTCTTCTCTTATACTCTGGCAATACACCTGAAATCCCAATGCGACCATCTCTATAGTAATCGATCGACCCTGCAACTTCTGCATCAATCTCAGCAACAAAGACGGTATGTCCATATTTTCCCTTGATAAAACGTATACTCCATTCAAGAGAGTTACATTCATCACACCACCAAACATTTTGTTCATGAATCTCTGCAACCACTGCCGCGTCATCTACTGTAGCCCGTCTGATTGTTACATTCGGATTGAGGTTTCTTGGAGCCGTAAGGTGCTCGAATTCAAGGGTTTCATAGATACTGCTGTTAGCGATTGGGTATTTGTCTGAGAATGGAGGATAATAAAACGCATCATGCATAGTAAAGCCTAGACTTGAGAAGAATCTCTCCCCTGCGATATTATCACTAAATGTGTGAGCACTAGCTAGCTCAGCAGTCCCCCTGTATTTTTCTAATATCTCCTCAACAAGTAATGTGCCAATTCCTCTCTTTTGATATTCTGGTAGTATAGCTATATTCGTCTGAGCCAGATCCCACTTTTGAGCTGGCATAAATTGAAGGACTGACACGTCTCGTTTACCATGTTCAACTTCAATCCGAATTTGAGCATAACCGATAATCTGGTCTGTTGATTCAATGATCCATAACATGTTCGATCCTTGTTTGAGCCAGTCTTGTACATCTTCAGAACCAACATTCCGTAACTGGTATATTTCTGGGAGTCGGTGAATTAGGTGCTGAAATGCCTTGTTGTGGATAGTCGCTAGAGCTGTTTCATCTCCAGCCTGATATTGTCGAACATGCATGATGATGCCTAGACACCCAGTAACATGAAGTTATCCGCTACATCAGTCCTTCCCGATAGCCAACCGTATCGCTGTTTCGATGTCCTCAGGTGTTACACCCGGGGACTCAATATCGAATTCTGTGTATGCATGCTTAATGCGCTCGATGATTGCATCTCCTTCGATGGATGCTCCGATAATCTTGCGTTCGAGCTGCGATATGGCTTCGTTGGGCAACATGAAGAAGTCACCACTGATTACGACTTCATTGACCTTTCCATCCACTCTCTCGATTGTTGCTCTAATAAGGCCGCCTGGTGCCTTATGATTGGCTGTTCCAACTATGGTTGTTGCTGATATTCTCACAGTCCTGGCACCCTTGAGACGACCGCCCTCCCTCCAGTGAAGCCATTCGTCAGAGAGGTATTTTGGTCGGAGTTGTGCCATCCTCTCTCTCTCCCAGTTGGTTAGATTTCTCCGAGTTAGCTCGATATCCAAAGTTTTTTCGTAAAGTCTAACAAGGTCCTCCTTGACCTCAGTTCGGTCAGGCATTGAACCAGTTTCTAAAAGAACAGTTGTCATACGCTCACGTAGACTCTTGGATATCTTATCCCTGAATTTTTCATCCGGAACTTTCAGCACTTTTACCATCATGTCAAAGTTGAAGTCAAAGATGAGGTTACCCGTTAGAATTCGGGCATCACCGACATCACCCGCGCCGTTACCTGAGATTTTCTTACCATTAACAATGAGATCGTTCACAGGTTTGAACTCTGCCTGAATACCAAGAT
The DNA here is from genome assembly GCA_029858305.1 of Candidatus Thorarchaeota archaeon. GTDB lineage: Archaea > Asgardarchaeota > Thorarchaeia > Thorarchaeales > Thorarchaeaceae > SMTZ1-45. Next base: position 11,046 of record JAOUFI010000016.1, on the reverse strand, counting down.
TTCTGTATGCTTGAACGGGTGCCTGTAGGAATTTTCGATAATAATCATCAATTTTCTTTGGAGTCGTTGGACTATCTTTTCTACCGATAAGCTGATAGAACATTTGTCCATCATCAAGATAGACGCCACCCCCACCGATCACGCGTCGTGTAAAGACAATGTTGTTTTCTCGGCAGAATTTTGTGTCTATATCTTCCTCTGCCTCTTGGAAATGTCCGAGACTGACCAATGGCTTTGCTGGCCAGCAGATTATCAAAGTGTTTTCAGATTCACCTTCTGTGATTCCCTGAGCAATCATGTCATAGATGATTTGCGTTTCTAAGGGATCTATAGCTCCAATATCCAGAAGTCTCCAACTCTCGAGTGGCATACTTTGGAGCATTTTTGTGATTCTTATAATAGTATCCCAATAGCAATTGTTCAACATATATGCTAAGACATAAATCGGCTTGAAAGGTAGCTCGCACAGATACTAATGATAGAAGCAATCGAGTTGACAAAGCAGTTCAGCGAATTCACTGCAGTCGATAAACTTTCCTTTACAGTGAACCCTGGTGAAATCTATGGATTGCTTGGACCTAACGGGTCCGGAAAGTCTACCACAATGAGAATGCTGTTGGGTCTACTCAAGCCTACTATGGGAACAGCACGTATCAATGGATTTGATGTGCAGACTCATATAGTGGAGGCAAAACGGTCAATGGGCTATGTTCCTGAGGAGCCTGTATTGCCTGAGAGATTGACAGGATGGGAGTACATCAACTATGTGAGTGATATCTGGAGAGTGCCTCGTGGCTCTGAGCGAGATGAAGAGATAGATGAGCTGCTAACCCTTTTGGACATTAAGGATGCAAGTGACGATCTCATCGAAACATACTCCAAGGGAATGGCTCGAAAAATCAGTCTAGTGGCTGCTCTGATTCACAGTCCGAAGATTCTAATTCTTGATGAGCTTCAAGCTGGAATTGACCCTCGTGGTGCGGCTACCATTAAAGAGATTCTCGTAGGCCTCAGTGAAAAGGGTAATACTATTCTCATGAGTACTCACATTCTTGAGATTGCTGAACGTATGTGTGATCGCATTGGTATTATCAACAAGGGATCAATGATTGCTGAAGGCACAATGAATGAGCTTCGTGTGAAAGCAAAAGGACATGAGTCCCTTGAGGAGATTTTCCTTGACTTGACTGGTGGACCTGATATGCAACGTATTGCAGACTTTCTTGGTGAATAGAGTTGCTTGAAGACCTCCTTATCCTCATAAGGCACGACCTTGGCGGCATACTACGAGTGAGAAATGTTAAGGGGAAGAGGTCAGAACGACGCAGCGCATTCCGACGCTTGTTTCGTTATGTGGCTGCAGCTAGTTTTGCGGTAATCATTCTCTGGGTCATCATCTTTATGGTCCAGCTCCTTGGCTGGAGTTTCTTTCAAACGGCTATTATTGCGGGTATAGACTTTGGTGCCACTATATTCAATTTTACTGTGATAATCTCTTTTATGGGGTCAATCGCAGTGAGCGTAGCAACCGTGGCAAACTCCTCCAAAATGGAGTATATGATGTGTATGCCAATCTCACTAAGAACTCTATTCTTAGAGAAAACCATAGTTGTGGTCTTCTATAATTCCTTGATCTATCTGGTCATCGGAATACCAATAGTAATTGGACTAGCTATCTCATCACCTGTTCCCTTTGCCATTCTGTCCATTCCTATCTTCATTGTGATGCTGCTTGGAAATGTCACATTGGGTGTTGCTGTAGGAGGACTCATCGGTTTGTCCATCTCCCGATTCCTTGCAGGTCGAAGAAGGCTCAAGCAAATTGGATGGTTCCTGGGGACCTCATTGGCAATTATCTTTAGCACGTTTTACTATTATTCCCTTTACGCAACAGACTCAGGCTTTTCTCAATTCTTTAGTGTGATTCTGGATTTCGCCCGGCAAATCGGTCTCTCGTCCGATTTTAGTCCTGGTGGTGCAATGAATGCCGTCACAGTAAGGCTCATTGTAGGTCTTCCCGTCAATCTTGTTGACGTCTTTCTTGCCGTCCTATTCGTTCTGGTATCGATTTTGTTGATTTACATAAATGCAATTGCAAGTGAGACTGCACACTATAGTGGCTGGCTTGCTAGTGGTTCTAAGAGATCCTCAAAAAGAGAGGTAAAGATTGCTCACACTGTCTGGAATCCTTCAGACGTTCCATTACTGAAGATGACTACTACCACCAGTGTATCAATGTGGTACAACACTGCTTCAGTTAGGCGTGAAGGCCGTGTATTGGCTAATTATCTTGTTGGACCCATGCGTACAGTCTTATGGTTCCTATTGATTTTCTTGGCACCGGGTGGCATGATGGTATCATTTGCTCCCTTCATCATAATTTCTGCAATGATTCCATTCGCAGTTTCCTATGGGGTTTATTTTGCAGGATACGAGTTGGTCTATGAAGGCAAGAATCTCATGAATTTGCTGCTGGCTCCTGCCAGTCTGACTGACTATGTCAAAGGCAAGGTCTTCAGTGCTGTTCCTTTTACAATGATTGCCACGGGAATTGCCTCAGTGCTAGTCATCTTTGTTCAACCCTCTCTATGGATCTATATCCCTGCGGTACTCATCTCTAGTATCTTTCTAACTCTCGCAGCTGGTGGAATTGCATCTTACTCTGCTGCAACCGGAGGCGACTTCAAGGCGCAGAGAAACATAAGCAGACAGCGTGGTGCTGCTGTGCAAATGCCTATTCGGAACATGTGGGCAATGGCAAGGGCACATCTCTTGCCCAACATGATAGGATTCATCGGAATTGGAGCCATTCTGGGGATTGGTATCTTTTTGAATCCGCTATACAGTTATCTTGTAGTCCCCCTCTTTGCCTTAATCTGTATTCAACTCATGCGTAGCTATGTTGGCAAGTCTGGTCGGAGACTTCAGACGATTGAAGCATCAGAATATCTATAATCATAACTTAACAGTGCCAACTATCTTGCCTGCTGGTAGAAAAATATCACAATCAAAGTAGAGTCCAATCATATTGCTCTCAATATTCACCTTGGAGAAATCATCATCAGGACCGTTCTGTATCTCAACCTCTACGTCTCCTGAACGCCCTTTTTTGATGTCGTACTTTAGATATGCTGCAGTAATTGCTGCTAGATCATACCCCTTTCCTGTGACACTTGGTATCATTTTGATGTTGATATTTGGCCCACTATCGATCCATTCACCATCTTCATTAAACGTACATGTTGCCTTGAGAATGGTTGTTCCACTTCTCTTTGTTGTTGCGACTAGAGTGTCTTTCTTCCAATCCAACGAGATCTCTGCACGTTTTCGTGGATATCCCCAGATCTCTCTACCCGCTGCCTGAGCAACATCAGTATCTACATAATTGTAGCAAAAGTAAACCCCTACTTCTTCCTCCTTTGTTTCAGGATTGTCGAACAGGCATTGAACAAGCATTCCTGATTCCATGAATGTTCCTGCCTCCTTGCACGGTTGTTCACCAAACAATAGTCCAGCCAGTGGCATCTGTGATGGTCGTAATGGGGCTGGAAGCAAGGATCTTATTGATTCCTCAGTTGGATTGAATAATGCAAGGAAGACTTTCGCGTCAACATAGTGATACGGAGGTCCTGGATATAGGGGTGTTAGTAGTGGTGTACTGATTCCCTTTTTCACGTGTTTCACCATCCTCTCGGTAGTTAGACACTCCACCTCTTGAATCTGTCGAGCAACTCCAAGGAGTAAATTTTGAGAGTCGTAGGATAGGTTGACCTTCACTATAGATTCATTCTCTTGAAGATAGCTGGCCAGACAAAGACTCCTGTGAGAGCAATTAACATGTATCTTAAGGCACGTAGCCAAATCTCTTCTGTTGGAAGTATTGGTGCCAGACCTAACATCACTCCAAATACAAGGACAAACCCAATGATGACACGAAGAACGAGTTTCAATCTCTCTCCCTCTTGTACTTCAACAGAGAATCCGACGAACCTGTTCTCTAGAACAAGACCCAGAGCAAGTCCCATTGTCAAGCCTCCGACTGCGCCAAAATTATCATTTGGTGGTTGAGGAAGAAGGTAGGCAATCAAGGTCATTACAAATCCGATGATGACGAGTGACATCAAGATGTACTCCTGTTTGAATCGTGAGAAGAATTGTCGCATCGGGTTCTCTAGATAGACAAAAGCTATCACTGTAATGATACCAATTCCCCATCCTAATAATACATCACCAAGATAGTGCACGCCAAGGTAAATTCTAGAAATACCAACCAGTACTGTAATTGTTACTGCTATGACGGCCATCCACCACTTTCTTACTCTTATAGTGAACCATCCGTAGAGAGATGCAGAAGACTGGCTATGTCCACTAGGAGTACTATAGTTTGGAGCATCTGCGCCTGGATACCAGTTACTCACTGGTGGTCGCTCTTTTGCTATGATGATTTTTAACCAGTAGTTTGAGAGAAGCGCGAAAACAAGCAAATAGGTGGCAAGTATAGCCTCCTTCTTATTCACCGCCCAATAGAGAGTTAGTAGTACTCCAATAAATACCAGCTCACTCCCAAACTCGGTGATGATAAGGAAGAGGTCTCCAAGACCTGGCATGATATTACGAAGGACATCGGTTAAGCCGGGATCGAAAAACACATGATTTCACTCCTTGAGCTCAGATTTTGGTTCTAGCTTATCCAAGACAAAAAGATGCCTGTTCCTTGACAAAACCTTAAAGTTAGGGACACTCTCACCTTGCAGAGAGAGGTCTTATCAATGGTCCTTGAGCGTCTAGAACCAAGACTCGTATGGGAGATTTTTGAGAAGGTGTTCATTGCAACACCACGTGAATCTAAGAAAGAGGAACAAATTCGGGCTAAATTGAAGACATGGATTCCCGAACGCGCAAAGTCACTAGGTATTGACTTAAAGATAGCTGAGGATACTGCGGGTAATTTACTTATCAGAAGGAATGGTTCCAAAGGAATGGAATCTATTCCATCGCTCTTGTTCCAAGGTCATATGGACATGGTCTGTGAAACTAACCGAGCGGCTGGCTTTGATTTTAGCAAGAATCCAATTCCTGTACGCATCCAAGATAATGGTGAGTGGGTGGACGCAGATGGGACAACTCTTGGTGCAGACAATGGTATTGGCGTCGCATTGGCTTTGGCATTATTACTCGACCCGAAGATAAAAACCGGGCCTCTAGAACTCCTCATCACTGTTGACGAAGAAACTGGCCTAGTTGGTGCATTTGCTATAGAACCTGACTCAATGGGAATAACGAGCAAGTTTTTGATCAATGTGGACTCCGAGAAACTTGGTGTCATCACTATTGGCTCAGCAGGTGGTGGCGACACAATACTGACGAAAAATCTACAAACAAAGAAGGTAACTGGTAATGCTACCTTCTTTGATCTAGAGGTCACAGGGCTCTTTGGTGGACACTCGGGTGTCGATATTGACAAACATCGTGCCAATGCAAACAAGCTCGTAGCAAGAATGCTATCTGGTCTTGTGAAAGAGATGAATGTTCACCTTTGCGAGTGGAATGGTGGTAGCAAGCATAACGCAATAACACGTGAGTCTCGAGTCAAGTTTGCAGTAGAGTCGGATATGGCAATACGTGCAGAAGAGCTTCTAAAACAAGCACAGTCTGAAATCTTGTCATACTACAAAGAAGCCGCTAAAGGTTCATCACCTCTTGAGCCAGATATTTCCATCAATTGGAGCATATCAGATCCAAGACCTGCGTTCTCTCTTGACGAGTCAAAGAAAATCATCACGTCTGTCAATATCATTCCTAATGGTCCCCTCTGCTTCTCAGCTAATGTCGAAGGTCTAGTGGAGACCTCAAACAATGTAGCTATCATCAAGACTTCAGGATCCACTATCGAGGTCCTTCTCAGCACAAGAAGCAGTGTAAACACAGAGCTTGAATTCTTTAGAACACAGCTAACTAACATCGCAGATTTCTCAGGTTGGGAAGCTATTCTGAAACCTATGTATCCTGGATGGAATCCAGAACCGAATAGTCCCTTTCTCAAATTCATTCAGAAACACTATGAAGTAGCTACCGAGCATGAGGTAAAGATTGAAGCAATTCATGCCGGACTTGAGTGTGGTATAATTGGTGCGAAGATCCCCGGTCTCCAGATGGTATCCATCGGACCAACGGCAGAGAACGCCCACACACCAGATGAGCGTGTCAAGATATCAGATATCCCTATCCTCTATGAATTTCTCAAGAGCATCGTGCAGGATTTACCCAAAGCAAAGCTCTGAACTGCTACACCAGGTTTTCAAGACCAAGTATTTTGAGTCGATCATTGGGAGGTCTTCCACTATCTCTACGCCAGCCACGGGTCTCATACCATTTGTTGAGATGTTCATTAATATCAGGAACATGCTCCTCTGTGGCTCCCTCGAGTGGTCTTGATATCAACTCGGGTAGAATCTCGTTCTTAGTATCATACCCCAGCTTGAGATTAAGGAGTCTCATTAATGTGAATATTCTCTCTCCGGACATCACAACATCTGCCACAGAAATATCCCAGCCTGTTACCAACCGTAGTAATCGAGTCATTTTATCGCCATCCACTGGATAGAAGTTGCAGATGACAGCTGAGTTTGTGACGCATCTGAAATCTTGATGTCTTGCAACAAGATCCGCCTCGTTTGCGAATCTATCCATACTATCAATTCCAAATGCCTCGTTAGGTTGACCCATCTGAACATTGTACATATCAGCAGCCATATGACAAGCCCCTCGTGGCGAAGTAGCATAACCTGCTGCAAGTCCTGAGAATCCTCTTGGATCGTGTTGAGGTAGCTCGAGTCCATTGACTTGTGCTGCAAGCTCTTGAACTCCAAACTTGCTCCCGAACTGGAAACTGCCCTCCGCCATCAGGTCTCCGATGCCCTCTCTCTTTGCTATCTTCTCTATGAATGCTAGGGCAGAGTCGATCTCTCCCCATTCGGGGCTAATACCATCAAGATCCTTGGCTGTTATTCTCCCTTCCTTGAATAGATAGTATGCAAAAGCAATAGTATTGCCTCCAGAGATAGTGTCGATACCAAAGAGATCAAACATCATATTTGCATAGGCCACCGACTCCACATTGTTGTTTAGTAGAAGAGATCCCATAGTCCCGGTGACCTCCAACTCTGGACCGGCGAACTTATTCATCTTGTACTTGCCAGACGGTACTTCTACGACCCGACCACAACCTATCGGGCATCGGAAGCATGCAGTCTTACCAACAAGAATGGTTTCTTTTACAGTAGTACCACTAAGATTGTAGGTGTCAAAATCTCCAACGGTATAATATCCTGCAGGAAATGATCCATACATCAAACTCGCCATGTCTATATATCCTGCTGTACCAAGATCTGAGTACATTCTAAAGGTCGGATCTTCCTTACTATCTTCATTGAGTTCTTTTGTATACCTCTGGAGTTCTTCTTCATGAGCGACTGGAACCTTCCTATCGGATCCATGAACGACTATAGCCTTGAGCTTCTTTGCGCCCATTACTGCACCTAGCCCAGTTCGCCCAGCTGCTCTGTGATGATCGACAATTATACTTGCATACTTGACCAGATTTTCTCCTGCAATACCAATCCTAGCTATGCCCGCAGTCTTATGATTAGTTTCTTTTTTGAGTATGTCCCAGACCTGTTCTGTATCTTTACCCCAGAGGTGTCTTGCATTACGTATCTCAATATCTGAATCTTCAACTAGTAGATAACATGGCTCCTCGGAAACTCCTGTGATGATTATACCATCATATCCAGCGAATTTCAGGTCTGCTCCAAAGTGGCCTCCTACCGTACTATATCCCAAGAGACCTGTTTTGGGGGACCTTGCACAAAATGTCGATTTACCACTTGTCGGCACAGCTGTGCCTGTACAAGGCCCAGTCATGAATATCAATGGATTTTCCGGTCCCAGTGGGTCTGTATTTGAATTGATCATGTCATAGAGTAGACGTGTACCAAGCCCTGCGCCACCAATGAACTGCTTCAAGAGAATCTCATCAAGCGATTTGACCGTTGTTGCTCCATCATCTAGATTCACTTGGAGTATTTTTCCTCTATAGCCTACCATTCATACTTGCCTCCCTCAGAAATCTATGATCTTCCCCTCGAACATGTATTCGTACATCTTTTGGATTTCATGACTATCTGTGTTTCGTGGATTCATTGTTAGACTGGAGTCCATCATGGCGAACTCAACAAGTTTCTCGAGTCCTTTCTCGAATTGATTCTTTTTAACACCCGCTTCAGTAAAGCTCCTTGGACTGCCAACCTTGCCCATAAGGTCTCTAACTGCCTCTGCTAGCTTCATTGACACCTTAACATGATCTTTTCCCGTAATACCTAGTATTCCTGCAAGCTCTGCGTACTGCGAGGCGCAAACCTCGTTATCCCTACAGTTGAACTCTATTGTGTATGGAAGTGCCATCCCAACAGATAGTCCATGATGCAATCTCAATACTGATCCCATGCTATGTCCAAGCGAATGAGCAAGGGCAGCTTGTGAATTGCCAAAAGACATACCTGCAAGGCATGCAGCTACTAGCATCTTCTCTCGCGCTTCTAAGTCTGATAGGTCTTCAACTGATTTTGGTAACCATTTGAATATCATCTTCACTGCCTGCAATGAGCATCCATCCGAGAAATCATTCTTCCAGACGGAAACATATCCCTCAATTGCATGAGTCAGTGCATCCATTCCAGTGTGAGCTGTGAGTTCTTTTGGAAGTCCCACTACAAAGGCTGGATCAAGAAGTGCAAGATCGGGGGTCAATTCGGGATTTATTGTGGCGAATTTGCGACCAGTTTCATCATCTCTGATAACTATCGCCTTTGTTGCTTCAGATCCTGTCCCTGTGGTTGTAGGGATACAAATGAGTTTGGCCTTGGCACGAAGACCAAGTACATCAAAGGGCGTGAGTGCATCCAACTGAACGTTGGGCTTTTCGTAAAGGACCCAAGCTGCCTTTGCGGTATCGATGACACTGCCACCTCCGATAGCAATAATCCAGTCTGCTTCAAAATGCTTCATTGCTTCAGCAGCCTCTTTGACCGTTGAGACCTTCGGATCAGGAATCGCTCCATCCCATATTGCTGTTGACCACTGTTTCTCACACAGTTTGTTCGAAACCTTATCTGCTAGACCTAGACCGTTGACAACCCTATCTGTAATGATGATTGCTCTCTTGCCTTGAATAAGATCAAGCTCGCTGAGTGCATCATCACCAAAAACAATCCTCGGTACAGAAAACCACCATACCAATTTCATCTCTCCTCCGAGTACATTACAACACAATGAATATAGCTAGGTTAGTAATAGTCCCTCCTCTTATTTGCTCTGCCGGATAACATTCATTCTCGAAGAGCATTCTTGGGTATTGTTTTCAAAGTTTCAACAGCCTCTGCAATGATTCTCTGAATGAGATCATATGTCGTAGGTAAATCGTCAATGCGTCCGACAACCTCGCCTCCAAACATGAGAGCTGTATCCGCTTTTGCATCTATCAGATCATCAAATCCAGAGCGTTCTAGCTCCAAGATCTCCTCATTCGAATCTAATGGTTCACCAAGGAAGAAATCTGGAATGTCTTCAAGTGTGCGTTTCACAATATCCTCTGCTCTTGCATTACGGAGGAACCGCATTGGGCCAAAGAGACCTCTTCCCACAAGAGTACGCCGTTCCTCTCTCTCAATAATGGCCTGTTTCCACATTGGTTCGAAGTCGCTCTCCTGTGTTGCAATCAGTCGAGTTCCCATTTGAATGCCTACAGCGCCGAGGCAGAGGGCTGCAGCAAGAGACGCACCATCGCAGAATCCACCAGCTCCCACGACAGGTGTTTTTACAGCTTTACTGACAGCTGGAACTAAGACCATGGAGTGGACCGGCTCCCACGAAACATGTGCACCGCCCTCATGTCCTGAAGCCACGATGATATCTGCTCCAGCTTGTTCTGCCTTCTTAGCATGATAGACTGAAGGCACAACATGTGCCCATATGAAGCCCTCCTCCTTAAGCACTGACCATGGTTTTGGATTCCCGGCTGAGGTTACAATGATCCTGAGTGAGCGTTCTGTGTCTGAATCTGACTGGCATGACTCTATCGTCTGTTTAACAAACATCTCAGATGCTAACATGAACTCAGAAGCTACAGGTATATTCACACCGAAAACGCCCCCGGAGGTTCGAGTTCCTTTTGTGACAGCTTCTATCGATTTCTGCAGAATCACAGGTGGTGGATCTGAACCAAACAACCTTATCGCGTCAACAGGCGCAGCCTCAGGAAGAAGGGTCGCAGCCATGCCAATACTGCTAATGATGCCTAATGCACCAGCATTGGCCACAGCAATCGCAAGTGATTCTGTTTTATAGGGTCCCATCCCACCCTGCATAATCGGATGTTTGATGCCAACGATGTCGCAGAGTTCGGTATGTAGCAGCTTCATATCGATTTGATAATACTAGCCATGATTTAAGTTTCTGTCCGAACGAAATCACGGCATAGAATGAACAGGATTGGCAATTACTTTCATGTTACCTAGCCTTACAGAGTGTGTTTCGCTCTCTATCCTCTTGATATAGTGCTTACTCCGCCTTAGAAATTGAATTACTAGATATTCCCTGAGGCTCTCATAGCAGCGAAGAGACTTCTCAGTCAGTCCCATCAATGCATATACTCGCGCTAAATTCCAGCGAGGAAGCACCGAGTCACGATTCAGGCGAATGGCATCAAGAAATCTATTTTCAGCCTCCTCCAGCTGGTTTAATGCAAATGCCTTGATTCCAAGCGAAAGCATACGTTCAGATAGCATTTCCAATCTAGTTTCGGAAAAGAAGCTATTCTCAATCCAGCTCATCACTTGGGAGGCAGTGTGAGCAAGATTTTCACTTGTCTTTCGGTTTCCAATCAATAACTTCTCAACGACCTTGCTAACTATGGATTTGAGTGACTGAAGTGTATTACTTTGTCTTTCATGAAGTAAAGGCATTTCCCAAACCAGATGTACAAGTACT